>JAUIHM010000038.1 GCA_030432315.1 Alphaproteobacteria bacterium
GCGACGGCCCGAGTCCGGCGATGTGCGACAGGAGCGGCGCCGAGGCCATGTTCAGATCGACCCCGACCGCGTTCACCGCATCCTCGACCACTGCCGCCAGCGACTGGGCAAGCTGGCGCTGGTCCACGTCATGCTGGTACTGGCCGACGCCGATCGCCTGCGGCTCGATCTTCACCAGCTCTGCGAGCGGGTCCTGCAGACGGCGGGCGATGGAAACCGCCCCACGCAGCGACACGTCAATGTCGGGAAACTCCTGGGACGCCAGTTCAGAGGCGGAATAGACCGATGCGCCGGCCTCCGAGACAATGACCGGCGTCGGACGCGGCCCCCCGGCAGGCAGGTGCCTGATCACATCCGCAACCAGCCGTTCCGACTCGCGGCTGGCGGTGCCGTTGCCGACGGCAATCAGGGCAACATTGTGCCTGCGGATCATCCGGACCAGGGTTTCCTCCGCACCGCGCAGATCGTTGCGGGGCTGAAACGGATAGATTGTTTCGGTCTCCAGCAGCTTGCCGGTTTCATCGACAACCGCGATCTTGCAGCCGGTGCGGATCCCAGGATCGAGCCCCAGTGTCGTCCGCGCGCCGGCGGGCGCGGCCAGCAGCAGGTCGCGCAGGTTGCGGGCAAACACCTCGATGGCGGCGGCGTGAGACCGGCGCCGCAGTTCGGCCATCAGGTCCATGAACATCGACAGGCTGAGTTTGACATTCCATGCCCACCGGGCCGCGTCGCGCAGCCAAAGATCGCCCGGACCGTCGCCGGTTATGCCAATCTCGGCGGCGATGATCCCGACCACCCGTGGCAGGCCCGTTTCCGGATCGGGTGCGATGCTGACGGTGACGACTTCTTCCTTCGCCGCGCGCAGGATCGCCAGCGCGCGGTGCGACGGGATCGTCGCCCACTTTTCGCTGTGATCGAAATAGTCCGAGAACTTCGCCCCGGATTCCTCCCTGCCTGCGACGACCTTGGCCGAGACCAGCGCCTCCTGCTGCATCACTTCGCGCAGCCTTCCGAGCAGAGATGCGTTTTCCGCCAGTTCCTCAACCAGGATGTCCCGCGCCCCGGTCAGCGCTTCCTTCACCGTCGCGACCTCACCGCCGACATGCGGCTCGGCCAATACGGCAGGCTCGGACCCGCGGTCGGCAAGAATTGCACGCAGCAGGGGTTCCAGCCCCCGTTCGCGGGCGATCATCGCCTTGGTGCGGCGCTTCGGCTTGAACGGCAGATAAAGGTCCTCCAGAACCGCCTTGGTATCCGCCGCGGCAATATCGCGGGCCAGAGCGTCGGTCAGTTTGCCCTGGGAGGTGATCTCGCCGAGAATGCTTGCCCGCCGCTTTTCCAGGTCGCGCAGATACTCGAGCCGCTCCGCCAGCCTGCGCAGCTGCGCATCGTCGAGGCCTCCGGTCGCCTCCTTGCGGTACCGTGCAACGAACGGCACCGTGTCCCCACCGTCAAGCAGAGCCACCGTCGCAGTGACCTGCTCGGGACGTGCCCCGATCTCGGCGGCAATGTTGCGGGCAATACGGTCTTCGACGGCGGTCATGGCTTCTTCCCTGAGGTGATCGGAGCGCCGTGATAGCGCCGCCGACCGGAACCGCCAAGCCCTGCCGGAAGCAATCGTTCAATCGACCCGGCATGATTGCCGCAGCATGCGGATTTTTTGCCGGAAGCGTCACGCGTTAACCAGGCGGGTCCGCCGGACTTTCGGTATCGGAAGGGCATCGGTCGGGTATCGAAAGGGTATCCGGATGCCGTGCCGTTTCGAAGTGTTAACGCCACGCTCCGAAAAAATCGGCCTGGCGTTAACCAGGCCGGTTTCTGGAAACCGTAGGTATCGACGGGGTACCGGAAGGGTATCGAAAGGGTATCCGGCCGCCACCGGATTTTGTCCGGGTTAACGCCGCCGAATCGGCGGATCTCAGTCCCGCATCTCCGAGCGGATCTGCTGGCGCCAGTAATCGATCGGCAGGCTCTGACCTTCGCGTTTGAAATGCCAGAATGTCCAACCATTGCAGCTTGGCGCTCCCTGCACCGCCGCGCCGACCTGATGGATCGACCCTTTCGTATCCGGCCCGATCAGCGTGCCGTCAGCGCGGATTTTTGCGTGAAAACGGCCATTTATCGAATGCAGGACCTCTCCCGGCCGCAGCATTCCCCGCTCTACAAGCTGACCGAACGCCACCCGGGGTTCCGCCCGCTTCGCCGAGGTGACGGCCGCCGCATCGCTGTCGACCGGCCGCACGTCGGCGATCCGCTTCTCCGCAACCTTCCGATAAGCCTCTTCACGTTCAATGCCGATAAACCGCCGCCCCAGCCTCTTCGCCACCGCGCCTGTGGTCCCCGTTCCGAAAAACGGATCCAGAACAATGTCCTGCGGCCTCGTCGACGCAACCATCACCCGGTGCAGCAGCGCCTCCGGCTTTTGTGTCGGATGCGCCTTTTCCCCTGCATCGTTCTTCAGGCGTTCGGAGCCGGTGCAGAGCGGAATCACCCAGTCGGAGCGCATCTGCACTCCGTCGTTCAGTTCCTTCATGGCCTCGTAATTGAAGGTGTATTTCGACTGGTCTGATTTTGCCGCCCAGATCATCGTCTCGTGCGCGTTGGTCAGGCGTTTTCCGCGAAAGTTCGGCATCGGGTTCGATTTGCGCCAGACCACATCGTTCAGGATCCAGAACCCCGCGTCCTGGAGGGCGGTGCCGACGCGGAAGATGTTGTGGTAGGAACCGATCACCCAGATCGCGCCGTCGGGTTTCAGGAGGCGGCGGGCGGCGGCAAGCCACCGGCGGGAGAAATCGTCATAGGCCGCGAAGGAAGCGAAGCGGTCCCAGTGGTCGTCAACCGCGTCCACCTTGCTGTTGTCCGGCCGGTGAAGATCGCCCTTGAGTTGCAGGTTGTACGGCGGGTCGGCGAAGATCAGGTCAACGCTGCCTTCGGGCAGGCCGTTCATGACCTCAATGCAGTCGCCCGACAGAATAACATCGGTTGGTAAGCTGTTGTATTTATGTGTGTCTGCGGTTTTGTTCACAGCAATAATCCCGTTTGCCCCTGCCTGTTTCCAAGCATGAGTCAAAAGTGATTCGCCGTCAATTGGCTTGTGAATCAAGCACTTATGTCGGAGTCTTTTCGCAACATGTTGTGGATCGGCCTGAAGCTCCGCCGATGATGTTGTGTCACGCCGAGGGTTTGCAGGCCTGAAACATGGGCCTTTGTGCCGTATCCCATGTTGGTCTCCCACGCATATCCTGGGAACTGTTGCGAAAGTGCCACCATCTGCCGGTCGCGCGTGACTTTTGCGATTATCGAAGCCGCGGCAATCGAAAGCGAGCGGCTGTCGCCGCGAACGATCGCCTGTGCGGGGCAGGGCAGACCGTCGGGAATCCGCAGGCCATCCACCAGTATCATGCTCGGGTTAACGTTCAGTTGGGCGACGGCGCGGCGCATGGCGAGGAGGCTGGCCTGGAGGATGTTGAGCCGGTCGATTTCGCCAACGCTGCATTCGGCAATGCCGACGCGGGATGTGGCGAGAATGGCGTCGAACAGCGCTTCGCGACGGGCGGCGGTAAGCTTCTTGCTGTCGTTGAGGCCCTCGGGAATGGCTGACGGGTCAAGGATCACGGCGGCGGCGGTCACCGGACCGGCCCAGGGACCACGACCGACTTCGTCGACGCCGCAGACCGGTGCCAATGCATTGGATTCAAACGAAAAGTCTGGCACCTTTTCCCCGCCCGCGACGGGGCTGTCCCTGGTGTGAATGGTGGCCCCGCCAGGATTCGAACCTGGGACCTACCGCTTAGGAGGCGGTTGCTCTATCCCCTGAGCTACGAAGCCGTGCGGTCTCTGTACGGAAAGCGGCCGGGCGGGTCAATCATCGCCGCGCCGGTGCCGCGAATCATGTGGCTCGGGGGCGGGTTAACGTCCCGGGACAGGCGTGGCAGGCGGATACCCTTTTGGTACACAACCGGTACCCGGGTGATACCGAAGACTCCGGCCTACAGCGGTGGTTAAGCCGGGAACCGGATATTTGCCGCAGTGACCGGGATGCAATCGGCGGCGTGGCGAAACGATACCCGACCGATACCCAACCGATACCCGTTCCATACCGACGCCATGCAGCAGCCTTCCGGCAATTCAATCGACGATTTTCCCGCAACTGTTGCGCCCGTGTCGCACCGGTGGAGCAACATTCAACCCCGCGCCTCCAGAATTGCGGCAATGGCGAGGGAAAAGGAGGTCGTGACGGCGACCAGTCCGGCCCAGTAATCGACCCGGGATGCCCGTTTAGCGGTGCTGTACTGGGTCAGGCGGAAGGCCACGAGCGACATCAGCAGCGCGGTGTAGATCGCGCCAAAGGTGATGAGCGTCAACTTGTCGGCTAGACCGAACGCGGTTTCCGAACCCAGTTGGCTGTCGAGGCTGTAGCGGTTGCCAACCGCCGCGAATATTGAACTGGTGACCATGCCCAGCCGCACCCCGAACTGGTCGGTCGGGACGAAATAGATCAGGGCGACAATAAGCAGGGCGACGGTAAAGCCGACAAATTTCTCGATGATCAGGGGGGAACGTATGCGCTCGAGCGGAACCAGAAACGTGAGGCGGGCGAAACTCGCCGGTTCGTCGTGACCGAAACTGGTTCGATACTGAACGATTTCTTCCCTGAACTGCATCTCGCCCATTTCCCAGCCCTGCAGCACCGCGAGGTCGGACAGTCCGGAATCCGCGCGATCCGGCACCAGAAGCAGGTGACGGGCGCTGATTGCGGTTTCAATCGGGATCGCCAGTGTCTGGCGGTCGAAGGGGAAGGATCTGACGTCAAAGGCCTGGTCAAAAGTTGCCTCAAACTGGATCGCGGTATAGGTGCTTCCGTCCTCCAGATCCCTTCTGGTGAATTCGTTGATGACGTCCTGCCGGGCGAAGAATTCGATGTTTTTCGCCATGTCAAAATTGCCGGAAGGGTCGACGAACCACATGAATCCTCGGGCGTGGAAGCTGCTGTCGCCGGTGTCGATCTTGGAGATGGACAGGATGTGCAATCCCGCTTTGACCTTGACCGGTGCTTCGGGAACCGCGGGTTGGGCCAACACGCCGATTGTGCCGCCTGTCGTCAGACACAGCAGAACCAGTATCAGGCGCAGGGCAAAGGCAAACCCGGTCATGGGGGCAGTCTGGTAGATATTCCGTGGCCTTGCCAGCCTGATTGTTTGCGGAGTGTTTCCATTGATCGCGGTTGGGATCCCAGGGCGGGCAATTGCGGAATGCCGGCTTGGGGGTTGCATTACCTACCGGTTGGTAGAAGAAGTGGCTAAAGGGGTTTGCGGCCCGGCCCGGTTGGGTGCATGGTGCGGCAAAATTCTGGTCGGGGAGAGGTTTCATGAGTGATGCTGCGGCAGGACGCCGTTTGAATGCGGTTCTGGTGGGAACCGGGATGGTGGCCAAAACCCATGTGGCGGCTTTGGGAGATTTGCGTGACCGGATCAATTTCCGGGGTGTGGTGGCCCGGGACCTCGGGCGGGTGCAGGCCTATGTCGATCAGGTGAAGGCCGATACGGGCATGGAACCCAGGGCCTATGCCGATATCGCGGAGGTCGCGGCGGATTCGGAGGTCGATTTCGCCATTGTCATTACGCCACCCAATGCGCGCGGGGAGATCATTGCGCCGCTGGTGGAGGCGGGAAAGCACATCCTGCTGGAAAAGCCGATCGAGCGGGACGGCGCGGCTTCGGCGAGGATCGTGAAGCTGTGCGAGGATGCCGGCGTGACACTTGGTCTGGTGTTTCAGCACCGGACACGGGAGGCGTCGAAGGAACTGGCGCGGCTGGTTGCCTCAGGAAAACTCGGCGCCCTGCGGGTGGCGCGCGTCAACGTGCCGTGGTGGCGACCGCAGAGTTACTACGACGAGTTGGGGCGCGGGACCTACGCGCGGGACGGCGGCGGAGTGATGATAAGCCAGGCGATCCATACCATGGACCTGGCGCTGTCGCTGACCGGCCAGGTCTCCGCGGTGACGGCTTTCATGGCGACCAGTGGTTATCACCGGATGGAATCCGAGGATTTCGTAACGGCGGGACTGGAGTTCGAGAATGGGGCGATCGGCGCGCTGATGGCGGGCACGGCATGTTTTCCGGGCGGGACGGAGTCGATCACGCTGCATTTTGAGAACGGCCGGGCGCATCTGGAAAGAAGTGTGCTGACTGTCGACTGGATTGACGGGCGAACCGAGGAATTCGGCGCTTCGACCGCAGGCACCGGTGGCGGTGCCGATCCGATGGCCTTTACCCACGCCTGGCATGCCGGGATCATCGAGGATTTCGCCGATGCGCTGCGCGACGGGCGCGCGCCGCTGATCGACGGTCGCGAGGGCCTGCGGGTGCACCGATGGATTGATTTGCTGACCCTGTCCGCCCGGGAAGGGCGGCGGGCGGAAATGAGCGAACTTGGAGAAACGGTATGAGCAGACCCCTGAAAATCGCGGCACTTGGAATCGATCACCGGCATATCTTTGGCCAGGTAGGCAGCATGGTCGAAGTCGGCGCGGAGTTCGTCGGCTGGTGGACCGCGCGGGAAACGCCGGTTGAGGAAGGATTTCTCAAACGCTTTCCGGACGCGCCGCGTTTTGCCGACCGGCAGGAGATTTTGGACAATCCCGAGATCGACCTGATTGCCATTGCCGCCGTGCCGGCGGAGCGCGCATTGCTGGCGATCGAGGCGATGCGGGCGGGCAAGGATGTGATGGTCGACAAGCCGGGCTGCACCACGCTCGATCAGTTGGCGTCGATCAGGGCCTGTGTGGCCGAGACCGGACGGATCTGGTCGGTAGACTTTTCCGAGCGCTTCGAGGTTCCCGCGGTGACGAAGGCCACGGAACTGGTTGAAGCGGGGGCGATCGGCCAGGTGGTGTCGACCACCGGGCTCGGGCCGCACCGGGCCAACCTGCCGACCCGGCCGGACTGGTTCTTCGAGCGCGAGGCCTATGGCGGGATTCTCTGTGACATCGCCTCGCACCAGATCGACCAGTTCCTGTTCTTCACCGGCTCCGACGACGCGGAGATCGTGGCGGCGAATGTGGCGAACTATGCCAATCCGGATCATCCGGGGATGCAGGATTACGGCGATCTGATGATCCGCAGCAAGAACGGCCACGGCTATATCCGGGTCGACTGGTACACGCCGGATGCCCTGCCGACCTGGGGCGACGGGCGGCTGACCATTCTCGGCACCGAAGGGTATATTGAGCTGCGCAAATACGTGGATGTGGCGCGGGATGATGTTACCGACACACTCTATCTGGTGAACGGCACCCGGTGTGAGCGGATCGACTGCCGTGACGCGGGCAAGCCCTATTTCCAGCGGTTGGCCAATGACGTGCTGGACCGGACCGCGACGGCGATGCCACAGGACCATGCGTTCAAGGTCACGGAACTGGCGATCAAGGCGCAGATGATGGCTGAAGGGAAACTCTGATGAAACGGGTTGCGATTGTCGGCGCCGGGATCGGCGCCGAGCATCTGCGGGCGTATCTGGCGCTTCCGGAGCGGTATGAGGTTGTGGCGCTGTGCGATCTCGATACGGCGCGGGCGACCAAGGTGGCGGCCGGGCGGGTGCCGGTGGTCGGCGACATGGGCGTGGTTCTGGCCGATCCGACGGTCGATCTGATCGACGTGTGTCTGCCGCCGCATGTGCATCTCAGCGCGTCGGTTGCGGCGCTGGAGGCCGGGAAGGACGTGGTCTGCGAAAAGCCGCTGGTGGCGTCGCTGGCGGAAGCGGCGCAGCTGCAGGAGGTGATGGAGCGGACCGGGCGGCGGGTGACGCCGGTGTTCCAGTACCGCTACGGGCCGGCGACGGCGCGGCTGGCGGCTCTGGCGGAGGCGGGGCTGACCGGCCAGGCCTATGCGGCATCGATCGAGACCCACTGGAACCGGGGCGCGGCCTATTACGCGGTGGACTGGCGCGGGACATGGAAGGGCGAGCGGGGCGGGTGCATTCTCGGCCATGCGATCCACAACCATGATCTGCTCTGCCATGTATTCGGGCCGGTGGCATCGGTGCAGGCGAATGTCGCGACGCGGGTCAACGACATCGAGGTTGAGGATTGTGCGGCGATTGCCTTCACGATGGAAAACGGCGCGCTGGCGTCGAGTTCGGTGACGCTGGGGGCGGCGAATGACACCAGCCGGATGCGGTTCGTGTTCGAGCATCTGACGGTGGAAAGCGGCAGTCTGCCCTATGCGCCGGCGGAGGCCGAATGGAGCTTCACGGCGCGCGATCCCGGGCGCCAAACGGAGGTCGATGCGGTTGTGGCGTCGGTCGGGCCGGTCCGCTCGGGCTTCGAGGGGTTTCTCGAGGCGCTGGCGGACGAGGATGGCGCAAATCCTGGTCGGTCGGTGACGTTCGAAGCCGGACGGCGGTCGCTGGAGATTGTCACGGCGATCTATTCCTCGGCGCGGACGGGTGCGTCGGTGAGCCTGCCGCTCGGGCCGGACCATCCGATGTTCGGGAGTTGGCTGCCCGAGGGTGCCGCCTGAGCCGGACGGGACAGGGGCGGCCCGGCATCGTCGGGCCGCGCTGACGGTCTGCCCATCCGGCTGTCTTTACGTTTCCGCCCTCGCGGAAAGTCCGGCGAGGCCGTCGGCGATTTCCGCGGCGATGGCGCCGGCCTCCGCGGCGTCGCGCTCGGCGGTGATCCGCAGGCCGAGCAGGTCCGACTGGTAGCGGCGGGCGAGCGCTCTGGCCGGGAAAGTGCGGGATATCTGCCCGGCGTCCTGGGCCGCGCGGAACAGATCGGCGATCAGATTTTCCATTGCTGACAGATGGGCATTGGCGCGTTCGGTGATTTTCGGGTTTCTGTCGCCGACTTCGAGCAGTGTCTTGGCCAGCATGCAGGCTCTGGCGCCGGGGCTGGACGGGTCGATTGCGAGTGCCGGGAAACGCTGCAGCGCAGCAAGCGGGCCGTATTCATCGGCCAGCGCCCTGAGCCGCTGCGCGCCGCCCGCCGCGTAGCGGTCGAGCGCGAGTTCGTAGAGCGCGTCCTTGGAGCCGAAAGCGGCGTAGAAACTGCCCGGATTGAGTCCGAGCGTCCGTTCCAGATCCTTGAGGGAGGTGCCCGCCCAGCCCTGTTTCCAGAACAGGTCGCGGGCCTGGTCAATCAGTGCGTCCCGGTCATATCCTGGTTTGCGTGGCATGTGTTCACCTGTTCTTGATCGATCGTTCAAATATATACTTGAATGATCGCTCAAGAAAGGTCAAATGTGTGCTGCACCCAGTTGAAGAGGACCAGACATGACTGAATTCCCATTGCATGATCTCGAAACGGCTCCCGAAGCATCGACGCCACTGCTTGAGGCCAGCCGGAAGGCGTTCGGCCGTCTGCCGGGCCTGCACAGGGTGATGGCGGAAAGCCCACAGGCCCTCGAAGCCTACCAGTTGCTGCACAGGCTGTTCACCGAAACTGACTTCGATGCGGAAGAACTGACGGTCGTTTGGCAGACCATCAATGTCGAACACGAATGCCACTACTGCGTACCGGCGCACACGGGGATTGCCAAACGCATGAAGGTTTCCGACGACATTTCGAATGCGCTGCGCGATGAGACGCCGCTGCCCTCGGCGAGGCTCGAAGCCCTGCGCACGTTTACCCTTCAGATGCTGCGACAGCGCGGCAATGTTAAGGACGAGCAGGTGCAGGCGTTCTTTGACGCCGGGTACGGCCATCGCGCCGTCCTCGACATCATCCTTGGTCTCGCGCAGAAGACGATCTCCAACTACACCAACCATGTCGCCAAAACGCCGGTTGATGAGCCGATGCAGGCTTTTGCATGGACACGGAGTGGCAAGCCTCTGGCGGCCTGAGGCCGCAGCGATCCGCGGGTGGCCGAACGTCGCCGCTCGGAGACACGAAGCTGCGTCAGATCAGATTAAAACGCCCTCGCCGGATGCCCGGGGGGGCGTTCCAGTTCCGGACAGGGACGCGGGGTCAGTCCTGGGCGAGGTGCCAGATGTTCTGGCAGCGGGCGCCGGAGCGGCAGTAGGCCAACACGGGTTTGGGAAGGCGCGCCATTTCGGACCGGAACTCTTCGACGTTCGCCTGGGTGATCTG
Organism: Alphaproteobacteria bacterium; assembly: GCA_030432315.1. Lineage (GTDB taxonomy): Bacteria > Pseudomonadota > Alphaproteobacteria > Rhodobacterales > Rhodobacteraceae > Amaricoccus. The sequence goes on from JAUIHM010000038.1 coordinate 10,091, forward strand.
GCCGGAGATCACCGGCACGTAGGACCATTCGAGACCGAGTTCGCGGGCGACATCGGCGATGTCGTCTGACAGCGGCTGTCCAGGTCCTTCGTTGTCGGGACGGTTGCACATGATCGATTTGAAACCGAGGTCGGCGATTTCCTGCACATCGGACACGTCAATCTGTGCAGAAACGCTGCAGTCCCCGGTTATTTCAACAACATTCATTTTTGTTCCTCTGCCAGGGTTTCCATCACCGGAATAGCACGTATCAATCACGCCCGACAGAGTGGTTTGGCGGGGTTTGCCTCTGATGTTGGCCAGAAGCGGGTATGTCGAGGGGAAGCACGGTCGTGTTCTTGATTTCCTCCATCGACAGGCTGGACGTGACATTGAAAATGCTCACTTCCTTGATCAGCGCCTGGTAGAAAGCGTCGAAGGCTCTGGCGTTTGGCACGCGGACCTTGAGGATGTAGTCGATGTCCCCGGCGAGGCGGTGGGCCTCCAGTACCTCCGGCCGGTTCTGAACCGCGCGCAGGAACCGGCCCAGCCAGTTTGCGTCGTGTTCAGCGGTGCGAATCAGGACGAAAAAACAGCTTTCCAGACCGATGAGTTCCGGGTCGAGCAGTGCGACCTCGGATTTTATCACTCCGGAGGCGCGCATTTTGCGGATTCTGTTCCAGATTGGCGTCTTCGAAGCCCCGAGACGACGGGCGATTTCGTCCAGCGGGAGGGTCGCGTCCTCCTGGAGAAGGACGAGAATTTTCCTGTCCAGGTCGTCAAGTTGGGCTGCCATTCCTCAATTCTCCGGTTTTTCGGGGGATTGTCCCGATTGTGGTTTGATATGCGAACCGCATCCCTATTTGAAGCCCCGTATTGAGAAAAGTAGGGAAAACATCCTAAATATGCGTGGGCACTCATGCGAAAGGCACCCGATGCGGCACTATCCCGTTTTCCTCGACCTGACCGGCCGGACCATTGTGGTTTCGGGTGCCGGCGAAGTGGCCGTGGCAAAACTTCGCCTGCTGCTCAAAACCGAAGCGCGGATCGTCGTCTGCGGCACGGATCCGGACCCGGCCGTCAGCGACTGGGCGCGGCAGGGCAGGATTGATCTGATCGAGGGACCGGTCGCCGCCGGTCACGTTGACGGGGCGGTTCTGGTCTACGGTGCCAACGGCGACGCGGCGCTCGATGCAAGCGCCGCGGAACTGGGCCGGGCGGCGGGTGTGCTGGTGAACATCGTCGACAACCTTGAAGACAGCGACTTCATCACGCCGGCCATCGTCGACCGCGATCCGGTGACCGTGGCGATCGGCACCGAGGGCATGGCCCCGGTGGTGGCGCGCGGCATCAAGGCGCGGCTGGAGGAGATGCTGCCGGCGCGTCTGGGCGATCTGGTGCGGATAGGCGGCGGGTTCCGCGGCCGGGTCGAGCAGCTGTCGTCGAAGGCGCGGCGGGCGTTCTGGTCGAAGTTCTATTTCGAGACCGGTCCGGATGCTTTCGCCGAGGGTGCGGAGGCGGCACGGGATGAACTGGAGCGGATGCTGGCCGAGGGTGTCGAGGTGCGGCGCGGGTTCGTGCATCTGGTGGGCGCGGGTCCGGGAGATCCGGAACTGCTGACGCTGAAGGCGCGCCGGCTGCTGCACGAGGCGGACGTGGTGATCCACGACCGGCTTGTGTCCAAGGAAATTCTCGAACTGGCCCGGCGCGAAGCCACGGTGCTGGAAGTGGGCAAGAAGGGCTTCGGTCCGTCCTGGAGCCAGTCCGACATCAATGCTCTGATGATCGGCCATGCGCGGGACGGCGACCGGGTGGTACGGCTCAAGGGCGGCGATCCTACGGTGTTCGGCCGCCTCGACGAGGAGATCGAGGCACTGACTTCGGCGGGCGTGCCCTGCGAGATCGTCCCAGGGATCACCGCCGCCAGCGCGGCGGTGGCCTCGATCGGCCAATCGCTGACCAAACGCGGCCGCAATACCAGCGTGCGGTTTCTGACCGGTCATGACGTGGCCGGATTCGCCGACCAGGACTGGCGGTCGCTGGCGCATGAAGGGGCGACCGCCGCGATCTACATGGGTGTGCGGGCGTCGGAATTCCTGCGCGGGCGGCTGATGATGCACGGCGCCAGGCCGGATACGCCGGTGACGGCGGTGGAAAATGCAAGCAGGCCGGATCAGCGGGTGATCGCGACCACCCTGCTCGACCTGCCGCATGCGCTCGAGGCGGCGGACCCCGAGGGTCCGGTGATGTTGTTGCTGGGGGTTGCGCCGCGCGCGGTGGCGTCAGTTCCCGAAGAGGCCCGGAAGGCATTGTAATGGCTAAGAAGTTCAATCCAAAGATGGCAACGGGCAATGATCTCCTCGAAGGGGACGTGGTGTATTTCTCCGATGGCCGCTGGACGCGGGTGATCGGCGAAGCGGAGCTGGCGCTGTCGCCGGAAGCGGAAGCGGATCTGCTCGGGCGTGCCTCGCAGTTTCCCAACCAGGTGGTTGGCGTCTATCTCACGGATGTAAAGCTCGACGACGCGGGGCGGGCAGTTCCGGCCCATTTCCGCGAGGATTTTCGCATGCTCGGACCGAGCAACCGGCCGGAGCACGGCCGCGCAGGGCAGGGAGCCTGAGCCATGTACATGTATGATGATTTCGACGCGGCGTTCGTGCGTGGCCGGGTGGCCGAATTTCGCGATCAGGTGGCGCGCCGCCTGGACGGGACGCTGAGCGAGGCGGAATTCCTGCCGATCCGGCTCAAGAACGGGCTATACCTGCAGCTTCACGCCTACATGCTGCGGATCGCCGTGCCCTATGGCACACTCGACAGCCGCAAGATGCGGCAGCTGGCCTATATCGCCGACCGCTGGGACAAGGGGTACGGTCACTTCACCACGCGCACCAACATTCAGTTCAACTGGCCGAAACTGAAGGACGTTCCGGACATTCTCGATGCGCTGGCCGATGTGGACATGCATGCGATCCAGACCAGCGGCAACTGCATCCGTAACGTCACCGCGGACCATTTTGCCGGTGCGGCCGCGGATGAGATCGAGGATCCGCGTCCGACGGCGGAACTGCTGCGCCAGTGGTCGACGGACCATCCGGAATTCGCCTGGCTGGGCCGCAAGTTCAAGATCGCGGTGATCGCCTCGGAGCATGACCGGGCGGTTCTGAAGTCCCATGACATCGGCGTGCGGATCGTGCGTGGTGTGGCCGATGAGCCGGGCTACGAGATTTTTGTCGGCGGCGGACTCGGTCGGACACCGATGGTGGCCAAGCAGATCCGCAGCTTCCTGCCCAAGGCGCATCTGCTGCCGTATCTGGAATCGATCCTGCAGGTCTACAATCTCCAGGGACGCCGCGACAACAAATACAAGGCGCGGATCAAGATCCTGGTGCATGAAACCGGCATCGACCGGTTCCGCGAACTGGTCGAGACGCGGTTCCAGGAGAAGCTGCCGCAGTTCAACGGCGTAAACCAGAAGATCCTTCGTCGGATCGAAGGGTCGTTCGTGCCGCCCGCCTTTGAGGCTGCGCAGCCGATGCCGCCGGTTCTTGGCGCGGGTCTGCAGTCCTGGATCGATACCAATGTCGCCGCGCACCGGCTTGACCACTACGGGATCGTCACAGTGTCGCTCAAGGGCATCGGCGAGACGCCGGGCGATGCGTCGTCGGATCAGATGCGGCTGCTCGCCGATCTGGCCGAGGAATATGCCCATGACGAACTGCGTGTCAGCCATGAACAGAACATCGTTCTGCCGCATGTGCCGCGCCGGCACCTGCCGGCGATCTATGACAGGCTGAAGGCGGCGGGTCTGGCGACGGCGAACATCGGTCTGATCTCGGACATCATTGCCTGTCCGGGAATGGATTACTGCGCCCTCGCGACGGCGCGGTCGATTCCGGTGGCGCAGCAGATCGCCGAGCGGTTCCATGAACTGGGCCTTGAGCACGAAATCGGGCCGATGAAGATCAAGATTTCCGGCTGCATCAATGCCTGTGGCCACCACCATGTGGGTCACATCGGCATCCTCGGGCTCGACCGGGCCGGTGTCGAAAACTACCAGATCACGCTCGGCGGCGACGGGACCGAGACCACGGTCATCGGTGAGCGTGCCGGTCCTGGATTTTCCTACGACGAGATCGTCCCGGCGATTGAGCGGATCGTAAGCGCCTATCTCGATGTCCGGACGGATCCGGAAGAAACCTTCATCGAGTGCTTCCGCAGGGTCGGCATGACACCGTTCAAGGAAGCACTCTATCCTCCAGAGGAGGCCAGGTCCAATGCGGCTTGATCGAAGCGGACCCGTACCTTACCGCCTGCTCAACCGGGCGGAGGCGCTGCGGCTGACATATGCCGATGCGTCGCCGGTAGACGTTCTGGCAGGCATCGTGGCGGAATTTCCGGACCAGGTGGCTCTGGTTTCGTCGTTCGGAGCAGAGGCGGCGGTGCTGTTGCACATGGTGTCGCAGGTCGACCGCGACCTTCCGGTGCTGATGATCGACACGCTGATGCTGTTCGAGGAAACGCTGACCTATCAGCGGGAACTTTCCGATCACCTCGGCCTGGCCAATGTCCAGCACATCCGTCCCGATGGCGAGGACCTCGCGCGTGTCGATCCGAGAGGAGACCTGCACCGGCGTGATCCGGATGCCTGCTGTGTGGTGCGCAAGGTCGTGCCTCTGGAGCGGGCGCTGGGGCGCTGGCCGGTGACGATTTCCGGCCGCAAGCGTTTTCAGGCGAGCACGCGCTCGGATCTGAGCGTGTTCGAGACCGATGGCGACAGTCTGAAAGTCAACCCGCTGGCGCACTGGTCGGCGCAGGACCTGCGAGACTACATGATCCGCCATGACCTGCCGCTGCATCCGCTGGTCGCACAGGGTTATCCGTCGATCGGCTGTCTTCCCTGCACGACGCGGGTGGCGCCGGGCGAGGACCACCGCGCCGGCCGCTGGCGCGGATCCGAGAAGATCGAATGTGGAATTCATTTTGGTGCGGATGGCAGGGTCCAGCGTGCATCCTGAAAGGAAAGCGACGATGACGACGATTGTCACAGGAAACGGAATTTCCGGCGATGACTGGGCGGACCGCGATGTCTTTGCCTTTGACTGCTTCTGGAACGGTCAGGAACTGCCGGAAGAGCCGCTGGCGGTGGCCTTTCCCAACGACCGCGAAGCCGCGGACCTTGTGCCGTGGCTTGACCGCATTGGCCTGATTGTTGTCGATTTTCCGGCGTTTTCCGACGGCCGCGGATTTTCCGTTGCGAGACGTCTGCGCGAACTCGGTTACCGCGGACGTCTGCGGGCGTCCGGGCCGCTGGTGTCCGACCAGCTGCGCGCGGCGCTGAAGGTAGGGTTCGACGAAGTCGCGGTAGCGCCATCGGTTGCTGCCCGTCAGCCGGCCTCGCACTGGAAGGTGGGGGCGCAGGAGTCGTATCAGGACCGCATCGCCGTTTGACGTGGCCGCACGCCTGAACAGGCATTTTTTGTCGGCGGACCATTGATTTGTCATTGGGGGCTGTTACGAGTCGGGCGTTTGTTGCGAGAAGGCCTCCAGATGATCCGGCAGCGAAGACTGCTTCCCATGCTGCGCGCACTTGTTCAGGTTCTGCCGGCAGTCCTCGTTCTGACCCTGCCTTCCCAGGCGTTGGCCTGGCGGCCCGCCGACCTCTTTCTTGCCTGCACCGGTGACTGTGCCGTGTCGCTGTTCGGCGGCCCCTATGTCACCACACCGATGGGCAATGTCGCGGTCGGAGATCCTTTGTCGCCGACCGACTGGGAATACGCGAACGATCATCTGATCGCCACGGCCGTGTCGCGTCGAGTCGGCAGGCTTTGGGTATTCAGCCTCGATCTGGAGGGCGGGATCGGCCAGCGCTACGGACTTCAGAACGAGACCGAGTTCTGGGGAGCCCTGTTTTTTCGCTACAGCAACTTTCCGTGGAACAGATATCTGCTGACCAGCGTCGCGTTTTCCACCGGGCTGAACTGGGCAACCGGTGTGTCGGATGTGGAGAATCAGAAGGCCCGCAACGACGAAGGCACCCGCTGGATGCATTATTTCGCTCCTGAAATCACCTTCGCCCTGCCGTCCCATCCAAATTCCGAACTGATGTTCCGGTTTCATCACCGGTCCGGCGTGTTCGGTCTGGTAAGCCCGGCCTTTGGCGGCGCACAATATGCAACGGTCGGTGTGCGCTACCGGTTCTGAACCGCAGCGGCACTTGCGGTGCCGCGCCGGGGCTGTTACGCGCCTGGAAACCCTCCCCGTCCGGTCTTTTCCGGTCGCCAGCTGACGGATTCACTCGATGTCGCGCAGTCTTGTCCTCGGAATTGCCGCCATGGCGCTCGTTGTGGTGGTGTCCAACATCCTGGTGCAGTTTCTGTTCGGAAACTGGCTGACCTGGGGCGCCTTCACCTATCCGTTTGCGTTTCTGGTAACCGACCTGATGAACCGCCTCTACGGACCGCGTAAGGCGGCGCGGGTTGTCGCCGCCGGTTTTGCCGTGGGGGTTGTCTGCAGCCTCGTCGGCACGACCATCGTCGGTGAGTTCGCGCCGCTGGTCAGCCTGCGGGTGGCAATCGGCTCCGGCGTCGCGTTTCTTTGCGCGCAGCTGCTCGATATCGGTCTGTTCAACCGGTTCCGCGATGGAGCCTGGTGGCGGGCGCCGCTGGTGTCGACCATCTTTGGCAGCATCGTCGACACCGGTCTGTTCTTCATGATCGCGTTTTCCGCGTCCCTGTCCTGGATTGCGCCGGGCGTTGACGTGGCCTGGGCAAATGAACCGCTTCCGCTGCTTGGGGCGGGTCCGGTCGTGCCGCTCTGGATCAGTCTCGCGGTGGCGGATTTCACCGTCAAACTGGCGATTGCGCTGATTGCACTGATCCCGTTCCGGGTTCTTGCACTGCGGCTTACGGTCGTGCGCTAGAGACTGCCCTGATTCCCGGCGAGTTTCGCCGGCTTGCCTGAATTTTCGGCACTGTCGCCGGGTGCAGGCGTGGGGGAATAATTTCCTTGATTTCTGACGCGAATGCGTCACGATCAGGGTGACCGAAACAAACGAAAGGAGGTGTTCTATGTCTGATGGGACTTTGGAGCGTTTGGCAGGGTTTGTGTGCGGAGGAACCGCCTGAGGGCAGCCCCTTAGGATTGACGGTTCTGCACCGGGCTCGGCCCTGAGCGCCAGCCTCCAAGCTCATATTGTTTCGAAGGGTCGCAGTGTTCTGCGGCCCTTCACTGTTTTGCGGTCAGGGCCGACCATGAATGCCCGGACCGCCGCCGGTATGGGCCCCGGTCGATGTGGGAACGCTGTATCCGGTCGACCGGAGCGAGGTAGTATCCGGTGGCCGGCTGCACTTTCCGGCTATGGCCCGGTTGCTGAGGTCAGGATAACGGCATGCTTGAGATAAACGACGTGATCACCATTGCGGACTGGGAACTGACCGAGAGTTTCGTGCGCTCCTCCGGCCCGGGCGGGCAGAATGTCAACAAGGTGTCGACGGCGGTGGAACTGAGATTCGAGGCGGAGCGCTCGCCGAACCTGCCGCCGGACGTCAAGGCGCGGTTGCGGCGGCTGGCCGGTCGGCGCTGGACGCGGGACGGGGCGCTGATCGTCACTGCCGAAAAACACCGGACCCAGCCGCTCAACCGGGCGGAAGCGCGGGAGAAACTGCGCGACCTGATCGTCGCCGCGCTGCACCGGCCCAAACCGCGCCGGCCGACGCGACCCACCAAGGGGTCGGTTCAGCGACGGCTCGACGGCAAGACAAGGCGGGGCCGGATCAAAGCCGGGCGCGGTGGCGTGCGGGAGCAGGAATAGGCCGGTCGTCCTGTGGCTCCGGACCGGCGCGCCGCAGCGTCAAATCTGCCGCTTTTTCGGCAAGGACAGTTGAAAGCGTCCCGGCAATCGGCCAGGGTCCGGCGGGAGACAGAACCTGGGAGGGATGATCCATGCGCACACGCGCTGCCGTAGCCGTCGAGGCCGGAAAACCGCTCGAAATCATGGAAGTGAACCTTGGCGGCCCCCGGGCCGGGGAGGTTCTGGTGGAGATCAGGGCCACCGGGATCTGTCACACCGATGAGTTTACCCTTTCAGGGGCAGACCCGGAGGGGCTGTTTCCGGCAATTCTGGGGCATGAGGGAGCCGGGATTGTTGTCGAGGTCGGTGAGGGGGTTACCAGCGTAAGGAAGGGCGATCATGTCATTCCGCTCTACACGCCGGAATGCCGGGAATGCGAGTATTGCCTCAACCCGAAGACCAACCTCTGCCAGTCGATCCGGACGACGCAGGGGAAGGGGCTGATGCCGGACGGAACCTCACGGTTTACGACGCTCGATGGCGATCCGATCCTGCATTACATGGGCTGTTCGACGTTTTCGAACTACACGGTGCTGCCGGAAATTGCCCTGGCGAAGGTGCGTGAGGACGCGCCGTTCGACAAGATATGCTACATCGGCTGTGGGGTAACCACAGGAATTGGTGCCGTGATCAATACGGCGAAGGTCGAGATTGGCAGCCGGGCGATTGTGTTCGGGCTCGGTGGCATTGGCCTGAACGTGATCCAGGGATTGCGTCTCGCGGGGGCGGATCAGATCGTTGGGGTGGACCTGAACCCCGACAAGATTCCGATGGCGACGCGGTTCGGGATGACGGATTTCGTCAACCCCTCGGAGGTTGAGGGTGACCTGGTACCATATCTGGTAGATCTGACCAAAGGCGGGGCGGATTATACCTTTGATGCGACGGGCAATGTGGGCGTGATGCGCACGGCGCTGGAATGCGCGCACAAGGGATGGGGCGAGAGCATCATCATCGGCGTGGCGCCGGCGGGGGCGGAAATCTCGACGCGGCCGTTTCAGCTTGTGACCGGAAGGACCTGGAAAGGCACGGCTTTTGGCGGCGCACGGGGTCGGACGGATGTGCCGAAAATCGTTGACTGGTACATGGACGGCAAGATCGAGATCGACCCGATGATCACCCACACCATGCCGCTCGAGGACATCAACAAGGGGTTCGACCTGATGCACGAGGGCAAGTCGATCCGCTCCGTGGTGGTATACTGATACCGCGTTAACCTCTGGCGATTGGATACCCAACCGATACCCTTTCGATACCCATCCGGTACGTACGTTTTCCGGGTGGGGGGCAAAGGTTAATGGTAGAGGATTGGTTAAGGTTTGGTGGAGAGGCGGGTGATGAGCGTTACGATCCACGGGATACGCGGCGCAAAATTTTCTGCCCAGACGTGTTCATTGGCCCGCAGAATTTCCACCGCCTCCGTGAGCTGCGCGAGAGCGCTTATAGCCATTTCCGGGTCTTTCAGTAGAGCAGCAAGATCAGCGTAGGCGAGCGCCTGATTTGCCCGGGTGTTCGCCCAGTCATTTGGCATCTGTTCGCGAGGGCGTCCCTCAAGGGAGATATCGTAATGGAATATGGCCTCCCTCAGATCTGTGATGTCCGATTTCAATTGTCCCAGCTCAGCGAGAGCGTTCCCAAGATCCATTTCGGCAATTGTTATGTCGTAAGGTTTGCTGATGTGCCTGGCTATTTCGAGGGCTTCCCGCAGGATTTCCTTTGCAGTGTCCAGCAACGCAATTTTTCGTGCTCTGTTATCTTCGAGTTTCGAGATAGCACCGAACGACGCAGCATAAGACGTCAAAACGGCTACTCTCTGACCGGAAAGTGGCAGTTTTTTCAGTTCTTTCAGGGCGGAGGCATAGAATCTGAATGATGAGCGTATCTGATTTTTTTTGTTATTTATTTCACCCTGCATCGCGATTGAATTTGCGAGCTTAAGCAAGAATGCAACTCGATCTTCCGGATATTGGCCTGCGCGAAATTCCGCGAGAGCGGATCGCATTGCAGTTTCAGCTCCCACCAGTTGTTTTGTGCCTCTCTGTCGCTCGCCGAGGTGCATGAGTGATCGGCCCAGATAGTCGTGGAGGATGTTTCGGTTCCTCTGATCTCGTTCGGTTTGGAGGGCCGTCCTAGCAAGTGAAGCTGCGACTTCTAATTGAAGACTGGCCGCGTTGACGTCTACCCGATCCCTCAATTCAGAATGTAGTATTGTGAATCTTTGGTCTGGATGCGTTGCTTCGTTTTCAATTCGTTTGAAAATGTATTTGGCTGCACCCTCGGCCTCGTATGCCAAGAGGTGCTGTCTGATGGCGGCGTTGAGCAGTTCGGTGAGGCCAGCTTCGGCTTGGGAAACGGCGTTGTCGGCTTCGGCTGCAGCGGTGTCGATGTCGCCCTTGGCAGTCTGTTCGGCCAGGCGTTTAAGGATGGTGTCAACAAATGCTTCGACGATGCTGCCTGCTTCTCGTCGAGCAATACCTTCCGCGGCGAGGTCGACGACGTTTTCGAGTTCGCGCAGGGCTTCGTCGCGGTCTGCAATCTTGGGTCGTATCTTGCGGGCCATGGCGATTAGAGTGTCTTCGGGAACCGTCGTTTGTTTGATCTGGTGCAGTTCGCGCACGAGCATAAGGATTTCGGCGGTGTCCTCTTTCAGTTCGGCAATGGCTTTGAGTGTGATGCCGTGCCGTTCAAGCGTTTCCCGCCAGAGCGCAGGCGTAAGGTCGGTCATGTAGGCGGGGTTTGCCAGCATGGTTTGCAGAAGGGGGATGGTGACGGCGCGGAAGTATTGTTCGTAGATCAGGCGTTCGGTGAAATCGTGGCCGTGGTTTGAGGCTTTGATGGCGGTGACCATGCGGTCGCAGGCGGTGTGGGGGGCGAGGTTGGCGGTGGTGAGGGCGATAGAGTCTGAGAGGGCCGTGGGGGCGACCTGCCAAAAGATGGCTTCGGCGTCGTCGCGGGCAGGGCCGGGATGGGTGAAGTTCAGGGCGGCTTTGGCCTGACGTTCCATTTCGATGGCGTGGGGTTTGAGGCCCGAGTCGCTGAGGACGGCGTTCAGGGCTTTGGTGTTGGTGGCGAGGTCGGAGAGGGCTTTCAGGCGGTCGAGGCTGTTGGATTCGTCCACGAGTTTTCGGGCGGCCAGCAGGAGGCCGACGAAACTGGCGAAGGTCTTGATCTCGAAAATGGCCAAAGGAGTTTCCCAATCAATTGGGAGGGGTTTGGGAGTGTCAGGGGGAAAGTCAACGGTTTGGTTTGGGAGCGGGGTGCCAGAAGGGAGACGCCCGGGGCCGTGGCACCGGGCAGCGCCCGTCCGCCCCCCAGGGCGGGCGCTTTGCTTCCGCCCGCGGACGGGCGCTGCCCTGGGGCTGGGAGTGGGGGCGTATCGGTCCTGATGTGGTCCCCCGGGGCGTCAGCCCCGGATCGCGCCCGACCCGACGGCGGGCAAGATCCTCGGTTTTGAGTGGTGAGGTTTGGGCTTGGGGGTGGGTTGGTCTTGCCGATTTGCATCGGATCGGGCAGAGGGCGGGGATGGTGTCGTTTGTTCCAGGTTTCCTGCTCGGCCTGTCGCTGATCCTCGCGATCGGGGCGCAGAATGCGTTCGTTCTGCGCCAGGGGCTGTTGGGGCGGCATGTGCTGGCCGTGTGTCTGGCCTGTGCGCTGAGCGATGCGGTGCTGATCGCGGCGGGGGTGTTCGGGCTGGGGCGGATCACCGAGTTGCTGCCCGGACTCGTGCCGGTGATGCGCTGGGGCGGGGCGGCGTTTCTGTTCGTCTACGGGCTGCGGAGTTTTCGCGCGGCGCTGAAGGCGCATGACGGGCTCGATCCGGCGGGGGCGGCGCCGGTGCCGCTCGGCCGGACGCTGGCGGTGTGCCTGGCGCTGACATGGCTCAATCCGCATGTCTATCTCGACACGCTGCTGCTGATCGGCACGATTTCGACGCAGTATCCCGGCCGGACGGCGTTTGCCGCAGGGGCGGTGACGGCGTCGTTCGTGTTTTTCTTCGCATTGGGCTATGGCGCGCGGCTGCTTCGGCCGGTGTTCGCCCGGCCGGCGTCCTGGCGGGTGCTGGAAGCGGGGATCGGCGTGGTGATGTGGGCGATCGCACTGAAACTGGCGCTGGGCGGCTGAGGCGGGGCGCTGGCGATTGCCCCCGGCCGGGCGAGCGGGTAGCGTCCCTGCCGAGTGGAGTGTGACCGGGGCGTACCGTGGCCGACATCTTTTTGCAGACCCTGCCGTTTTTCGCGCTGATCGGGCTCGGCTGGGGGGCGGCGGCGACGCGGTTCTTTCCCCCCGAAGCCTCGGCCTTCCTGACCAAGTTCGTGTTCTACTTCGCGCTCTCGGCGATGCTGTTCCGGTTTTCGGCCAACCTGACGCTGGAGGAGATTCTCGACTGGCAGATGATCCAGGCCTATCTCTGGCCGACGCTGGCGGTGTACCTGCTGACGACGGCGGTGGCGCTCCTGCGCAGGCGGGGCACGGCGGAGGCGGCGGTGGAGGCGCAGTGCTCGGCGATCGGCAATACCGGGTTTCTCGGGCTGCCGATGCTGGGGCTTTTGATGGGCGAGGGGGCGATCGCGGTGCTGGTGCTGATGCTGGCGATCGACCTGATCGTGTTTGGCAGCCTGATCGTCATTCTGATCACGGGCAGCCGCGACGGGCGGATGTCGCCGCGCATTGTCGGCACGGTGGCGGGCGGGCTGCTGCGCAATCCGATGATCGTGTCGATCACCCTGGGGCTGCTCTGGTCGGGCACGGGGGGCGCGCTGCCGGCGCCGGTGAACACGTTTCTGGTCACGCTCGGGGCGGCGGCGACGCCCTGCGCGCTGTTTGCCATCGGCGCCTCGCTGGCGGACAAGTCGGCGGAGCGGATCGCGGTGGCGGCGTGGCTGTCCTTCGGCAAGCTGGTGCTGCATCCCGCGGCGGTGGCGGTGGCGGTGTTCTGGGTGTTTGACGTTGATCCTTACGTCGCCTCGGTGATGGTGGCGGGCGCATCGCTGCCGGTGGCAGGCAACATCTACATCCTCGCGAAACACTACAATGTGGCGCCGCAGCGGGTGTCGGCGTCGATCCTTCTGTCGACGGTTGTCAGCGTGGTGACGGTGTCGCTGGTGATCGGCTGGGTCACCGGGTTTTGATCCCGCCGGTGATCGGCCTTGCGAAAATCCGCGCAAAGCGGTAGTCATCGCGGCAATGTCACCGGAGAACAAAATCCTGGAAACCCTTTCTGAGAATACCTGTTTTGGAGGGGTGCAGGGCGTTTACCGGCATGCGTCCGCCGTTTGCGGATGCGACATGACCTTCGCCGTATATCTGCCGCCGGCGGCGCAGGAGGGTCCGGTGCCGGTGCTGTGGTATCTGTCGGGGCTGACCTGTACCCACGAAAATGCCATGACCAAGGCGGGGGCTCAGGCCTGGGCCGCGGCGGCCGGAATCGCGCTGGTGTTTCCCGATACCTCGCCGCGCGGTGAGGGGATCGCGGACGACGACGCCTTCGACCTCGGCCAGGGGGCGGGATTCTACGTTGATGCGACCGAACCCCCCTGGGCGCCGAATTTTTCGATGTGGAGCTACATCGTCGAAGAACTGCCGGAACTGCTGTTTGCGGAGTTTCCCCTGGCAGAAGGGGCGCAGGGCATTACCGGGCATTCAATGGGAGGTCATGGGGCGCTGACGCTGGCGCTCCGTCTGCCGGACCGGTTCCGGTCGGTGTCGGCCTTCGCGCCGATCGCCAATCCAAGCGCTTCGGACTGGGGGCGCAGACAGCTGACCGCTTACCTTGGAGCGGATGAGGCGGCATGGAGCGACCATGACGCCAGTCTGCTGATGAGGGATCGGGGCTGGAAAGGACCGGTGCTGATCGATCAGGGCACCGGCGACCAGTTCTACGACCTGCTGCGCCCTGGCGCGCTGATGGAGGCCATGGCGGCGCGCAGACAGGGCGGCAGCTTCCGGTTTCAGCCAGGATATGATCACAGCTATTTCTTCGTGGCCTCGTTCATGAGGGACCACGTCGAATTTCATGCGGAGGCCCTATGGGCATGATTTATGTCGATGCAGACGCCTGTCCCGTGCGCGAGGAGGCCATTCGTGTGGCCGAACGCAACGGGATGACGGTAACTTTCGTGAGCAACGGCGGGCTCAGACCGAGCCGTCACCCGCTGGTGCGGATCATTGTCGTCGAGGACGGCCCGGACGTGGCCGACATGTGGATCGCCGAACGGGCGCAGCCCGGCGACATCTGCATCACCTCCGACGTGCCGCTGGCGGCGCGTTGTGTCGCGGCGGGGGCGCATGTGATCGGCCATGACGGCGATCCCTTCACCCCGGCCAACATCGGCAACCGGCTGGCGACCCGCGACCTGATGGCCGACCTGCGCGGCGCCGACCCTTTCCGTCAGGGCGGCGGGCGGCCGTTTTCCAAGGCGGACCGGGCGCGGTTTCTCGAAAGCCTCGAAAAGGCGGTGCGCAAGGCGGCGTGATCCGCCGGCCCGACAGCCGCACGGTTCCCGTTCTGCAGACTCCGCGGCTGGTCCTGCGGGGTCAGCGGATCGGGGACTTCGCCGCCCTGACCGCGATGTGGGCGGATCCGGTGGTGCAGCACTACATTCCCTCCGCACCGACGACCGTTGCAGGTTCGTGGGAGCGGTTTCTGTTCAATATGGCCCATTGGGATCTGTGCGGCTTCGGCTACTGGGCGGTCGAATCGCGGCAGGACGGCCGGTTCGCCGGCGCAGTCGGGCTGCTGCGGTTCAGCCGCGGTTTCGATCCGGCGCTGGAGCGATGCCCCGAAGCGGGCTGGGTTTTCCGTTCCCACGCCCGGGGGCGGGGATATGCCACCGAGGCGGTGGCGGCGATGCTCGGCTGGGCGGACCGGAACCGCAGTGATCCACGGACCGTTTGCATATTCGACCCGGCGCACGGCGCCTCGCGGCGGGTGGCGGAGCGCAGCGGCTTTGTTTTCCGCAACATGCAGGAATACCGTGGCGAGACGGTCGAGGTGCGGCAGCGGTTGCGGCCGGAAACCGTCGTCAGGTCAGGGTCACGGTGACGTCGATATTGCCGCGTGTGGCGTTCGAGTAGGGACAGACGCGGTGGGCGGTGTCGGTGAGGTCCTGGGCGACGTCCCGGTCGAGGCCGGGGAGCGTGACCGCCAGGGCAACCTCAATGCCGAACGCGCCGCTGCCGTCGGGCCCGATGCCGACGGTGGCTTCGACATTGGCCTCCGGTGAAATCCTGATCTTTCGCTGACCGGCGGTGTATTTCAGGGCACCGAGAAAACAGGCGGCATAGCCCGCGGCGAAGAGCTGTTCAGGGTTGGTGCCGTCGCCGCCGGGGCCGCCCATTTCCTTCGGCACGCTCAGGGCAACGTCCAGCGGTCCCTCAAGAGATCTGGCGCGGCCGTCACGGCCGCCTGTGGCCTGGGCTTTGGTCCGGTAGATGGCTTCAACGGGCATCTGCTGCTCTCCAATTGATCGTGCGATATTTGTTATGGCACGATGTATCCCGTGTCAATCGCTGGACAAACAATCGTGTGCGATCTAAAAGGGTTGTGTCGTCTTGAAGGATGTGCCGATGACGGACACCCCACGGGACCGGGCACCCGCGCTGTCCGAATATTTGTGTTTTTCCCTTTATTCCGCGAGTCATGCGATGACCCGGGCCTACAAACCGCATCTGGACCGCCTCGGCCTGACCTATCCGCAATACCTGGTGATGTCAGTGCTGTGGGAAACCGACGGTATGAGCGTCGGCGAGATCGGCGCCCGGCTCGACCTCGAGAGCAGCACCCTGACCCCGCTGCTCAAACGGATGGAAAGTGCGGGATTTGTCACCCGGCGGCGCGATTCGAAGGATGAGCGTCAGGTGCGCATCAGTCTGACCGGCGAGGGAAGGGCGCTGCACGGGCAGCTTGGCGGCATGACCCGCAGTGTGTTCGAGGCAACGGGCCTGACGGGCGACGAGGCGGACATTCTGGGTCGGCAGATCCGCGACCTGCGGGACAGGCTCAGGCAGAATCCGTCCTGCGCCCGCAGCGCGGCCGGCGGTTCCGCCAGGCCCGGGTAGGCCGCGCGTCCGGCGGCCGGGGTCGCAGGGCCGCGCCACCCGCCGCAGGTCCCGACGGCAACGTGGAATTAATGGGCACTTTTCCAGGGTTGGGGGCGAAATGTGCCATTTTTCCGCAGCAGCGGCGGAATTCGGGCATTTCAGACTTACAATCCCGTGAAAGTTGTTAGGGTGGACTCGCCAAAGAGCAACAGACCGTTGCCGATTAAACGACGGGGGACAGACTGATGGCTTTTTTCGACACGATCTTCAACCTCATCAACGACCTCACATGGGGCTGGGCGCTCGTACCGTTTCTCGTGGTGCTGGGCCTGTTCTTCACCACCGCCAGCGGGTTCGTGCAGTTCCGGTTTTTCAGGCGGATGTTCAGCGTCCTGACCGGCGATGAAACCACCAACGATCCAACCAAGATCAGCGCGCGCGAAGCGTTGCTGGTCTCGGTCGGCGGACGGGTCGGGGGCGGCAACATTGCCGGGGTGGCGGTTGCCATCACTGCCGGCGGTCCCGGCGCGGTGTTCTGGATGTGGGCGATCGCGCTGGTCGGCATGTGCTCGGCGCTGGTCGAGGCGACGCTGGCGCAGCTTTACAAGCGGTCCGAGCCGGACGGCACCTATCGCGGTGGCCCGGCGCGGTCGATCATTCACGGGCTCGGCGCGCAATACCGCTGGCTGGCGGTGATCTACGCGGTCTGCCTGATCGCGTCCTTTGCCATCGGCTTCAATGCCTTTCAGGGCAATACGGTCGCCGGCGCCGCGCTCGACAGCCTGTCGATCCCGCGGCTCTACACCGGCATTGCGCTGTCGGTTGCCACGGGTCTGATCGTTTACGGCGGCATCCACCGCATAGCCAAGGTGGCGGATGTGATCATTCCGATCATGGCGATCGGCTATATGGGCATGGCGCTGCTGATCATCATCCTCAACATCACCGGGCTTCCGGGGGTGATCTGGGACATCGTGTCCAACGCGTTCGGTCTGCGCGAAGCGGTTTCCGGGGGCGTGGGGGCCGCCATTGCCCAGGGTCTGCGGCGCGGCCTGTTTTCCAATGAGGCCGGTCTCGGCTCGGCGCCGAACGTTGCCGCGACCGCCTATGTCAAACATCCGGTCAGCCAGGGGATCACCCAGAGTTTTTCGGTGTTTATCGACACGATGATCATCTGTTCCTGCACCGCGTTCGTCATCCTGCTTGGCGATGTCTACGTGCCGGGTGCCGAAGGGATCGACGGGGTCGCCCTGACCCAGCAGTCGATGGTTTCGCATGTGGGCGAATGGGCGCAGTACTTCCTGACCGCGGCGATCCTGCTGTTTTCGTTCTCCTCGATCATGTACAATTACTATCTCGGTGAGAACGCGCTCAGTTTCATGACCGAGAACCCGGCCGCGCTGCACATTTTGCGCATCGCGATCATGGGAATCGTCTTTTTGGGTGCCGTGGCGCCGGGGGCGACGGCGGTGTTCTCGTTCTCGGATCCGATGATGGGCATTCTGGCGGTGGTCAACCTGCTGGCGCTGATGATGCTGTTCCCGATCGCTCTTCGGGTCATCACGGATTTCCGCGAGCAGCTCGCCGCGGGCATCGCCAAGCCGGTGTTCGATCCGAAGAAGTTCCCGGATCTCGACACCGATCCCACGGCCTGGCCGGACGCCAAATAGCTTTCGGGCTTTTACGGACAAGGGGGGAGCCGCGCGGCTCCCCTGTTTCGTTTTGGGAGTTCAGCGCCGGCTGAGAGTAACGAAGTGGCGGTCGCCGGTGTTGGCGAGCAGGCGGATGGCGCTCGATGCCGGCATCCAGAGCGCGGTGTGGCCCGGCTCCGAAGGCGGGCCGATGTGCCGCGTCGGGCGGGCGAGGTAGATGTGGCAGATTTTGCGCGCCCAGAGGGCGTATTCCGGCATGAAGGTAAACCGCTGATAGGCGCCGAGCCGGCGTTCGATGCGGATTTTCCAGCCGGTTTCCTCCAGGCATTCCCGGTGCAGGGCGGGCAGGGGGTGTTCTCCGGGATCGATGCCGCCGCCGGGAAGCTGAAATTCCGCCACCTCGGCGATCTGTTCGGTCAGCAGCAGGTCGTCGCCGTCCAGGATCACCGCATAGGCGCCGGGGCGGTCGGTATAGGTGATGTCCGGGCGGACTGAATCGCCAAAGCGTCGCATGGCGCGAGCCTAGTGCGCGCCGCGCCGTTGGAAAAGACCGGCAATTGCATTTGACACGGTCAGTTCCTATCTGGAAGCTCTTGAATACAGGAGCAAGACAATGAGCCTCGCCGCACGCATCGCCTGGGACGATACCATTCTGCCGTTTCAGCTGGACCGGGCCGATATCCGCGGCCGGGTGGCGCGTGTCGACAGCGTCCTGGACCGCATCCTCGGCCAGCACGCCTATCCCGAACCGGTGGCGGCGCTGGTGGCGGAGGTGACGCTGCTGGCGGCGATGATCGGTCAGACCGTCAAGCTGCGCTGGAAGCTGCAGCTGCAGGTGCGCGGCAACGGGCCGGTACGCCTGATCGCCGCCGACTATTTCGCCCCGACCGAAGAGGGCGAACCGGCGAAGATGCGCGCCTATGCCGCGTTCGACGCCGAGGCGCTCGAGGCCGCCGAAGGTCCGGCGTTCGGAATGCTCGGCGAGGGGCTGTTCGGGGTGATGATCGACCAGGGGGCCGGAATGGCGCCGTATCAGGGGATCACCCCGGTCGCAGGCACATCGCTGGCCGACTGCGCCGAGACCTATTTCGCCCAGTCGGAACAGCTGGCCACCCGCTTCGCATTGGCGATGGGCCAGGCGGTCGAGCCGGGGAAGGAACCGCACTGGCGCGGTGGCGGGGTGATGATCCAGCACCTGCCCAAGGCCTCGCCCTTCGCGAGGCAGGACGCGAGCGGCCCGGACGGGCTGCTGGCGGCGGAGGACATGCTCGACGGGGATGATGCGGAAAACTGGAACCGGGCGGTGACCCTGCTCGGCACGGTCGAGGAACTGGAACTGGTTGGGCCACATGTGGGTACCGAGGCGCTGCTGTCGCGCCTGTTCCACGAAGAGGTGCCGCGGGTCTATCCGACCCAGCCGGTGGAGTTCGGCTGCACCTGCGGGCCGGAGAAGGTGGTGGGCACGCTGGAGAACTGTACGCCGGAAGAACTGGCGGAACTGACCACCGAGGACGGGGTGATCACTGCCGACTGCCAGTTCTGCGGCGCACATTACGAATTCAGTCCGGACGAGTTGGGCCGACCGGACTGAAGGGGCGCGACCGGGTGTTTTTCACCCGGATCGGCAGGCGCCCGGCGGTTCCTGCCGTACTGCGTTTCCTGGTGGTTAACGCAGTGGCGGCAGCACGCCCGTGACCGGACCGGCTGTCCGGCGACGCGCTGCCGGTTTGTGTGCGCTGCAGCACCGAACAGCCGGAATGAACGGGGGAATCGCGCGCAGGCGCGGTTTCCGGGCCGTTTCCGAAAATTTAGGTCAATGATCCCCAAGGGTTGGATTATTCACTCAATGGTGCAGTGCGCTTTTGATGCTCTGCAATGAAACCTGCTACTGTTGCCGAACAGGCTGGCTTCACCTTCGTCATACTTAAAGAACTGCAAGACAAATCGTCGCTCCGTCCGAATAATTTGTTGGATTTCAGTCGATTGCAAGTTGCCGGGCCGCGGGTTTTTGCTTGATCGCGGCGTGGGCGGTCGTTACCGTCTGTACGCTGTCCCGAAACAAGCAATCGGGGGGAACCGGTTGAGTGCCGCGCAGACGGTTCGGGTTCCGGATACGGCATCTGGGGAGGAAACGCTTGATGGCCAAAAGTCCAAAGGGAGAAAAATACATGAAACTCATGACGGTCGCACTGGCCGCTACGTCAGCCTGCGCGCTGCTTGCCGGGGCGGCATCCGCCCAGCAGACAAACCTGCGCATCCAGACACACTACGCGCCCGAGACACCATCCGGCAAACTTGCTGCACAGTTCGTCGACGACGTGCAGACGATGTCGAACGGCGACATCACCATCGAAATGTTCTATTCGTCCTCCGTCGTCAAATCGGTTGAGACCTTCGACGCCGCGGCGACGGGCATTCTCGACTGCGACATGACCGGCGGCGCCTATCAGACCGGCAAGAATCCGGCGTTTCAGTTCGTTGGCGACATCATGGGCGGGTACGACACGCCGTATCAGCAGCTCTCATGGCTCTACTACGGCGGCGGGCTCGACGCGGCCCAGGCGCTCTACAACGAATATGGCATGCAGCTGATCGGCTGGTGGATCTATGGCCAGGAATCCCTCGCCTCGACCAAACCGATCAACGGCATTGCCGATCTGAAGGACTGGAAATTCCGGTCGCCTCCAGGTCTTGAGACCGAGATTTTTGCCGGTCTGGGCGCCAGCCCGGTGGTGATGGATTTCACCGAAATCTTCACTGCACTGGAAACGGGCATCATCGACGGCGCCGATGCGTCGGGGATCGCCAACAACGTTGGACTTGGCCTCTACGACATTGCCAAGAACACCAACTATCCTGGTTTCCATTCGATGCCGTCGGACCATCTGGCCTGCAACAAGGCGGTCTATGATGCGATGCCGGACTACCAGAAGCGCATTCTCGATACGGCGATGCAGAAGCTGTCGCTGCAGACCGCTCTGACCTTCGAGAAGGAAAATGCCGAAGCTGCAGCGATGCTGCGCGAGCAGGGCGTGAACGTTGCCGACTGGTCCCCCGAGGACCGCGCCGCCTTCCGTGCCGCCGCACAGGGCGCCTGGGAAGGCTGGGCCGAGAAGACCCCGGAAGCCCGGGCTCTGGTCGACAGCCACATGGCCTATCTGACGACGCTCGGTCTCGTCGCCAACTAGGGGCTGTGTGAACCGCCTCCTGTAACAGGCGGGCCCGTTCCGGGCCCGCCCACCCCCAAACGCCCGAGGTCAGACCTTGTCAAACGTTCAGTCCGTCCGGCCCGCAGAATACCTTGTGCCGCTGGCCTTCGTGGTCTGCGCCTCCTGGGTGATCTGGAACGGTCCGGCCTACATCATCACTTTCGGTGCGGGAAACGATGCGCTCAACCTTCGCAGTGCTCCCGCCGGTGCCCTGGAATGGGCGGCGCTGCTCGCCCTTCCGGTTCTGACGCTCATCGGCCTCGCGACCGTCCGGGTCGCGCCGATGGAGGACGCGGACATCCGCGGTCTCGACCGTCTGTCGCTGTTTCTCGGGCGGGTGACGATGATGCTGGTCGCCATCCTCGTGTCGGTGATGTTCTACGAGGTAGTGGTGCGCTACGTCTTTGAGCGGCCGACGCTCTGGGCCAACGAACTGTCGCTCTGGATGGCCGGATTCGTGTTCATCCTCTCCGGCATCTACGCGATGCAGCAGCGCAGTCACA
>JAUIHM010000135.1 GCA_030432315.1 Alphaproteobacteria bacterium
CCTTTAACAATTGGTTTTTGGGATGGCCTCTTCCTAAATCTTTAGTAAGGGGCTTCTTTTTTTGAATATTATAGGAATCTAATCTCGACAGAATCGTCCATTTTTAATCCAAGAAGACTACTCGCTTTGCCCATATTAATGGCAATTTCAAGGTAATCGGAGGAATTAAAGAAACATACAGTTTCTCCGACAGGTACATCAAAATAATAATTATTCAATTCTGTGATTGGATCATTTCTTTTGAAATAAAGAGCAAAACTTCTTTCATTTCGAGTGCTCTCAAAAAGGCTTCTATTTATGTTCAAAACGACATTTTCAAACCGGTCGATAAAAATCACGGAACCTCTTATCAAGTTGGAACTAATGACGGGATGAAGCGTTAATCGTTCGGTGATATCTTTGGCTGGCAACCCAATTTCGACAAATGGTTTATTCCTTACTAAGTGTCCAACCGCATTAGAAAATAGGGTTTGCACAGAATAATTGGAATCATCTAGGCTACCTATTTCGTATATCATGGAAGGCATATCTTCGAAAATGAGAGAAAAAATGCCATTGTCAGGACCTATAAAAAAATGATTTTCAAAATATATCGCGATGAATCGAAGTTGGTTAGTCGAGTAGTTATTGATGTTTACAATATGGATGGTGCCAGAAGGAAAACTTTGCCAAGCATTCTTGAAAATAAAAGCCCCTTGGACAATATCATAGGGTTCAATTTGATGAGAAATGTCGATGATAATAAGTGAGGAATCTTGTTGAAGAAGTGCTCCTTTCAAAACCGCTAGAGCATAGCCATTTATGCCATAATCTGTGGTAAGAGTAACAATTTTTTTTTGTGTAGTTTTCGGCATTGGGGATGCGAACCGACTTGAGCAGGTCCGCCGCCCGGCTCCGGGCGTCGTTGCGTGATACGGTGTGGTGACACCGGATCGCTTCGGCCAGCTGGTCGCCGATCCGGTAGAGGGGATGCAGGGTCGCGAGCGGATCCTGGAAGATGTAGGCGACCCTGTCGCCGCGAAAGCTCCGCAGCGTCTCGTAGGGAGCACCGATCAGGTCTTTTCCGTCGAACATCACCGACCCGCCGGTGATGATGCCCGGAGGTGAGGCGACAAGACCCATGACACTCAGTGCGGTGACCGATTTGCCGGAGCCGCTCTCGCCGATAATGCCGAGACATTCGCCAGGTTTGACGGTGAAATCGACGCCGCCCACCGCTTTGTAGACGCGGCCCTTGACGTGAAAGCGGGTCTGAAGGCCGTTCACCGAAAGAACATCGCCTTTCTGAACGGAAGGCTGTGCGACACGGTCCTTGGCAACCAGCGTCGTCGCCATGGGCCGCGAAAGTGCGCCCGACCTCAGCCGAGGATCGAGCGCGTCGCGTACACCGTCGCCCAGCAGGTTGATCGCCATGACGATGACCAAAATCATCATGCCCGGGACGATCGAGGTATGCGGGTTCGTGATAAGCGCCGAGCGGGCCTCGCCCAGCATCGAGCCCAGATCCGCCTGTGGCGGCTGTGACCCAAGCCCGAGGAACGAGAGACCGGCGGTTTCAAGGATCATCCAGCCGATGGTGGTGGACATGGCGATGATGATGACCGGCACCACGTTGGGGAGAATCTCCGACAGGATGATCCGCGCGTGGCCAAGGCCGGCCAGTTTCGCTGCGTCGACGAACTCCTTGTGTGCGATCCCGACCGCAACCCCGCGAATGTTGCGGGCGAAGAACGGCACGTTGACCGCAGCCACCGCGATCAGGGCATTGAGCAGGCCCGGACCAAGTGCCGCGACGATTGCCAAAGCCAGCAGAATGTAGGGAAAGGCCATCAGCATGTCGACCAGCCGCATGATGACGTTGTCGACCCGGCCGCCGAAATAGCCGGCAAGGATGCCGATCGCCGAACCGACGGTTGCCGCCGCAACAGCCGCGGCTATGCCGACCGCGAGCGACAGACGCGTGCCCCACATCAGCCGCGACAGCAGGTCCCGGCCAAGGTGGTCGGTTCCCAGGACGTGCCCAGCAGTGAACGGCGGCAGGAACCGGTCGGCCGTGTTGGTTATATCCGGATCGGGCAGCGGCAGCAGCGGTGTAATCAGTGCCAACAGCAGGACCAGCACCATGACCACGGCACCGGCGGCGGCGAGGCGGTTGCGGAACAGCAGGGTCAGAAACTGTTTCATGTCTTGATCCTCGGGTCGAGCATGCTCTGTGCGACATCAACGATGATGTTGAAAAGCACGTAACACGCGGCGACGAAGACCACGCCGCCCTGCACCAGAAGGATGTCGCGCTTCAGGATCGCATCAACCAGCATCCGGCCTATGCCGGGCCACTGAAAGACCATCTCGATATAGACCGCGCCGGACAGCACGAACCCGGCCTGAATGCCGAGCACGGGAATGATCGAGACCATTGCCGCCTTCAGCGCGTGACGCCATATCACGTCCCGCTCGTCAACGCCCTTGGCGCGCGCGGTGCGGATGAAATCCTGACGCAGAACCTCAAGCATCGCGGAACGCGACAGGCGGGCGACAACGCCGGTGGCGACGATGGCCAATGCAACCGCCGGCATCACAAGGTGTTTGAGCAGATCCCAGAGATCGCCGCCGCCGTAGATCGCGTACATGCCCGAGACCGGCAGCCATTTCAGGTTCACCGCGAACAGCAGGACCATCATCATGCCGAGAAAAAACGACGGTATCGAGATGCCGAGCAGGACGACGAAGGTAATCGCTTTGTCGCCAACGCCGTACTGGTTGGCCGCAGAGACCACCCCGGCGATAATGCCGAACACGGCGCAGAGGATGAACGCGGTTCCGGCAAGGATCAGCGTCGCGCTGAACCGGTCGAGAATTTCATCGAGGACCGGCCGGTTGAGGGCGAAGGACTGGCCGAAATCGCCCTGAAGCATGTTGCCGAGCCAGATGAAATACCGTTGCCAGAGCGGCGCATCGAGGCCGAGGTCGCGGTTGAGTTTGGCGACGTTCTCCGGCGTCGCGTAGGACCCAAGGATCGCCGTCGCCGGATCGCCCGGGATCAGCGCCATGATAAGGAAGACGATCAGGGTGATGCCGAGCAGCACCGGAATGGCGGAAATCAGTCGTTTCAGAATGTAGCCGGTCATTGTTTGCGCCTCCGGTTTGCGAGCGGCGGGCGGAATCTGCCGGGTCGGCGGGGCCTGCCGTGCGCGGCCCCGCCGGAGTTCAGGTCAGTTCTTGACGACGTCCTTCAGCAGCAGGAAGAAGGACGGCTGAAGCGAGAAGTTCTCGACACGGTCAGAGGTGACCGCGTTCTGTTTCCAGTTGGCGACGAATACCCAAGGGGCGTCGTCCTGAACGATCGTCTGCATCTCCCGGTAGAGCCGCGCACGTTCATCCTGATCCGTAGCAACACGCGCCTGTTCGAGCAGAGCGTCGACTTCGGGGTTGCTGTAATAACCCGAATTGAACCCGCCGGCTTCCGGCCAGGCATCGGTGCGCAATGCCAGATAGGGAAGCGTGTCTGGATCGTTGGTCATCCACGCCATTTCCGCCATGTCGGCCTCGCCTTCGAGACCCGGGTTCACCTTTCCGAGAAAACTGTTCCACTCGTAGGTCTCGATGTTGACGTCGAGTCCGACGGCCTCGAGATCGGCCTGAATGGCGGTGCCCATGGCAATGGGATCAAGCATCCCGGAGCCGCCCTCGGTGACGTAGAAGGTCAACTCCGCGCCTTCCGCTTCGGCTTCGGCCAGCAGAGCCTTCGCCTTTTCGGGATCGTAGGGATAGGGCTCCAGCGCGTCGTTGTAGGCCCAGGCAAACGCGGGCGGAGTCGGCCCCGCCGCCACTTCGGCCGTGCCTTCCAGCACGTTGTCAACCAATGCCGCCTTGTTGATGGCGTAATTCGCCGCCTGGCGCACCCGCTTGTCGGCGAACGGGCCTTCCTTTGCGTTGAGGATCAGGAACCAGACATGGGGTCCGGCCTGTTCGACGACGTGAAACGCATCGCCCTCAAACTGCGACAGGGCAACGGGGGGGACTTCGACCATCAGGTCAATGCCGCCGGCCAACATTTCCGCCGTGCGGGTGTTGGCATCGGTGATGGGACGGAAGACCACTGCTTCCAGTGAAGGCGGACCATCCCAGTAGTCCGGGTTGGCCTCGACCACGACCGCCTCGTTGGACCGCCATTCGACGAAGCGGAACGGTCCGGTACCGGACGGATGCCTGCCGAAATCGGCGCCGTTTGCCTCGACGGCGGCCGGCGAAACGATCAGGCCCGTCGGATAGGCAAGATTGGAAAGAAACGGTGCGTAGGGTGCATTGAGATTAAATTTCACGGTCAGGTCATCGATCACCTCAACCGAATCCACCGCGGAGAAGAAGAATGCCAGCGGGAACGGGCCGGTATCGTGAAACGGATGGTCTTCCTTCAGCATCCGGTCAAAGTTGAACTTCACTGCCTCAGCGTCGAAGTCGGTTCCGTCATGGAATTTGACGCCTTCCCGCAGATTGAAGGTGTATTCGGTTCCGTCCTCGCTGATGTCCCAGGATGTGGCCAGCGCCGGCTCGACTTCGAGAGTACCGTCCCGATACCGGACCAGCCCGTCATAGACGTTCATCAGAATGCGGAAATCGTTCACGGCGGTAACTGCGGCAGGATCAAGGGCCTTGGGTTCGGCGATCTGTCCGACGATCAGGACGTTTGGCGGAGTTTGCGCACCGAGCGGTGAAAACACCGCCACGGCGGCGGCAGTTGTTGCCGCCATCAGGGCGCGGCGGGTCAGTCTCAAAATGCGCATCGGGAATCTCCTTTTCGGTCCGGAACGGATGAAGTCGCTGCGATGTTGCTGCACGCATTTATCATGATAAATTGCATTTGTTCAAATCTTCATGATAAATTCAAGCCCAAATCACCATTGGAGCGGGCATGACGTTTTCACTGCTGGCATATGACGCAGCATCGGAAAAATGGGGCGGGGCTGCGGCGACCGGCAATCTGTGCGTCGGCGGATGGGTGCTGCGCGGAAGGATTGATGCAGGGCTCTCGGCATCGCAGGGCCACGCGCCAAGTACGCTCTGGGGTGACCGGGTTCTCGACCGGATGCAGTCGGGCGACACCGCATCGGCTGCCGTCGCCACCGTCACCGGCGAGGACGGCGGCCGGGACTGGCGGCAGTTGGCGGCACTCGACCAGCATGGCGGCACCGGCACCTTCACGGGCAGGTCCAACGGGCGTTTCAGGGGACACCTGACCGGCCCGTCGGCTGTCGCCAGCGGCAACATACTCTCGGGGGTCGCGGTGC
>JAUIHM010000039.1 GCA_030432315.1 Alphaproteobacteria bacterium
TAGAGAACGATACCGATGGTTGCGAGCCAAAAGTGCCAGCTGACAAGGGACAGAGAATAGAGTCGCTCCCGGTTCCAGAGGCGCGGGACGAGGAAGTAGAGCGCGCCGAAAGTTATCATGCCGTTCCAGCCGAGTGCTCCGGAATGGACGTGTCCGATGGTCCAGTCGGTGTAGTGGGAGAGGGAGTTCACCGCCTTGATCGACATCATCGGTCCCTCAAACGTCGACATGCCGTAAAAGCCGACGGAAACTACCAACATGCGCAGGATCGGGTCGGTGCGCAGCTTGTCCCAAGCGCCCTGCAGGGTCATCAGGCCGTTGATCATGCCGCCCCACGAGGGCATCCAGAGCACGATGGAGAACACCATGCCCAGCGTCTGTGCCCAGTCGGGCAGGGCGGTATAGTGCAGATGGTGCGGTCCTGCCCAAATATAGAGGAATATCAGCGCCCAGAAGTGGATGATCGACAGCTTGTAGCTGTAGACCGGCCGCTCTGCCTGTTTGGGAATGAAGTAGTACATCATCCCGAGGAATCCGGCGGTCAGAAAGAAGCCCACGGCGTTGTGACCGTACCACCACTGCACCATCGCCCCCTGTACGCCGGGAAACAGAATGACGGACTGCGACGACCAGATGGAAACCGGTATTGCGAGATTGTTGATGACATGCAGCATCGCCACCGTAACGATGAAGGCAAGAAAGAACCAGTTGGCGACGTAGATGTGCGGTTCCCTGCGTCGCACGATCGTGCCGAGGTAGATCGCCAGGTAGCAGACCCAGACAACAGTGAGCCAGAGGTCCACGTACCATTCCGGTTCGGCGTATTCCTTCGACTGGGTTCCCCCGAGGACGTAACCGGTCGCCGCGAGAACGATAAACAGCTGATATCCCCAGAAAACAAACCACGCGAGGTTGCCGCCCCACAGCCGCGTCGCACAGGTGCGCTGGACGACGTAGAACGACGTGCAGATCAGGGCGTTGCCGCCAAAGGCGAAGATGACCGCGCTGGTGTGCAGCGGACGCAGGCGGCCAAAGCTGGTCCATGGAAGATCAAAGTTCAGCAGCGGAAACGCCAGTTCGAAGGCAATCCATGTGCCAACAAGGAACCCTACCACGCCCCAGAAGGCGGTGGCGATCACACCGGCACGGATCACGTCGTCCATGTATCCGGCTGCGGGCGCGGCACCGCCGTCGGGCGAGACCGGGTCGGCGCGGATCGCCCAGATGAAGGCGGCGGCGGCCAACACCATCATCAGCGCGGCGTGGGTCTGGTACACCGTGTCCTGACCCCAGTTCGTCGCAATCGCGAACAGAAATGTCAGCGCCCCCAGAATCGTGATTTTGGCCGCATTCAGCATGGTTGCACTTACCCCGTTCTTAGGCGCCCGGCCGCTGTCGGCCTGCCGGTCCTGATTGTCTGTCGGTCAGTCACACAACCAGTCAAACGCGAACAATGATTCAGATCAAGGTTTAGGATGCCGTGCGGGAATAGTTTTGTCCGAACACGGGTCGGCAATCGGAGTGCTGCGGCGTTCAGGCCGGTGACACATTCCGGGCAGATGCGGTGTCGGACTGAAACCGGATGGCGTCAGCCGAGGCTGCCGCCGTCCACTTCCTGGGCGGACCTTTGCAGCAGTCTTTCGAAATCAGGCACATGGACGAAACGGTGGTCCCGCAGTTCGATCAGACCCTCCCGGCGCAGGGCGGATATCTGTCTGCTGACCGTTTCCACGGTCAGGCCGACGTAATCGGCCATGGCCTCACGGGTCAGGTAGAGCGGGAATATCCCTTCGCCGGTCGGGGTATGCCGTTGCAGTGCCGCATTGCGGCGCGCCATAATAACGAAAAGGCTCGCGACCTTTTCGCTCGCGGTCTTCCGGCCGAGCAGGAGCATCCACTCGCGGGCGGCGTCGAGTTCATCCAAAGTCATCTGCAGCAGACGCCGGCCGAGATTGTGGCTGTTGGCTATGGTCTGTTCAAAGTCCGGCTTTCTGAACATGCAAAAGGTGATATCGGTCGCGGCCATGACATCGAATGCAAGCGCGTCGCGCCCCGGCCTGCCGAGAAAGTCCGATGGCAGAAGCAGGCCGACCATCTGTCTGCGACCGTCCGCCATGGTGCTGGACAGCGTCGCAACCCCGCTGACCACCGAGCCGACATGGGTCATGTTTTCCCCGGCCCAGGCGATCTGATCTCCGGCGGAATAGGTCTGGTAGCTTTTGATGGTGTCGAGATGGGAGAGTTCGTCAGGAGAGCATAGCGCACAGACTGCATTGAAACGGATCGGACAGGAGCCGCACCGGGTGGTGATTTCCGATGCCTTGGAAAATGGGAGCACGACGGCGCCTTCACGTTGGAGTCAGTGCCGGGATACCGCCCGAACGGAGGCAGATCAAGAGATCGGCTGCCGGTGAAGGGATTTGTCCGTCCATCGGGGCTCCGAGAGCGACCGGATTTATTGGACCTCCGCGAGCAGTGCAGCCCAGTCGACCGGAGCGCGGGCGCGCTTGCGGTTGAGTTCCAGATGGCCAAGGGGCGTCCAGCCGACGACGCCGGTTTCGATTGGGTCGCGGCGCAGGGCCGATTTGAGGGTCTGTTCGACCGTACTGCGGCCACTGTGCTGCATTGGCGCGAAGTCGACGGTGATCTGGCCGCCGAGTCCACGCAGGCGCAGCTGCCGAGGCAGTTCACGAACCGCGGCCAGGTTGGCCTTCAGCCCCGCAGCGGGGGAGAGATCTGCACCGGTATTGACGTCGACCGCGACGAGGGCTGACGTCGGTTCGATCATCACGAAGCCCTCGCCGACCTCGACGCGTGGGTCAGCCAGACGGTCCATGTCATCGAGGATGCCGGCGTCCTGCAGGATGCCAGCGCCCTGTCGGATCGGGGTTTCGGGGCCGAACCAGTCGCGCCGGGCCACCATCGCGGCCGATGGGGCGGCAAGCAGGCATCCGCAGTCCGCACCGGCCATCCGCTGCCGGATCGTATTCCAGTCATCCATGAGGTCGCGGATGTCACCGGCGATGTCATCCGCGTGGGAGAACTCGGCCGCTGACCGGACGATCAGGCCGGTGGTTTCCTCGACGCCGCGCAGCGCCCCGGTCGCAAGCGCCTCAAGGGCGCCGCGCACCTCCGGATCGCGGATCGACCGGGACACGTTGACCCCTGGCGCGTCGGGCGTGAGAACCGCTGTCGCGCGCCGCAGCGACAGACGGCTGGTTACCGGCGGCGCCTTTCCGGGTTCGTTCCAGCCGGTGACCTGTACCAGCCCGCCACCTTTCGGAATCGTTCCGGGTTTCTGACGCAGAAACCCGTGCTGCCCATGGCCGAGGTCAACCATGACCGCGCCAAGTCCCTTCATCGGCCGCAGAGCACGACAGTAGTAGACCGCTTCGGGCTGTGGTACGGTGTCGGCAGGTCGGTCGGCGAAGATGTCGTCGATCCGTCCGTCCACCATCAGGATGGCGACATCGCCACCGGAAGAAAGTGGCGCAATCAGGATCTGCCGGCCTTTCATGCCAGATTCCCGAGCGGGTGGATGCCAGCGGCCCGCAGCAGGGTGACGGTTTCGCGCAGCGGCAGACCTACCACGTTGCTGTAGGATCCACTGATCCAGGGAATAAAGGCGCCGGCAAGCCCCTGGATGGCATAACCTCCGGCCTTGCCCTGCCATTCGCCGGAATCGACATAGCCGGAGATCTCCTGGTCGGAGAGCTGGCTGAACCGGACCGCCGTCTCGACCTCACGGGTCCAGATCCGCTCCGGGTTCCGGACGGCGATGCCGGTGATGACGCGGTGTCGCCGCCCCGAAAGCAGTCTGAGAAAGGCGCGCGCCTCTTGCGCGTCCCGCGGTTTTCCAAGCGCCCGGCGCCCGACCGCGACGACGGTATCGGCGGCAAGAAGGACTTCCGCCGGGGACAGGTTCTGGGCCTGGGATTTGCTGAGGGCAAGCCTCGCGGCGAGAACGCGCGGCAATTCGTTCCTGAGCGGCGTTTCGTCCGTTTCCGACGGACGTACCGCGTCGGGCCGGAATCCCACCTGCGCGAGAAGATCCAGCCGTCGCGGACTCGCGGAAGCGAGAATCAGGCGTTTTTCGCCAAATCTGCCGGCCACACGCGGACTACTTGAACCGGTAGTTGATGCGCCCTTTGGTCAGGTCGTAGGGGGTCATTTCCACCTGGACCTTGTCGCCGGCCAGCACGCGGATGCGGTTCTTGCGCATTTTGCCTGCCGTGTGGGCAATGATTTCGTGGCCGTTCTCAAGCTCTACCCGAAAGGTCGCGTTGGGCAGAAGCTCAGTCACGACACCAGGAAATTCGAGAAGCTCTTCCTTGGCCATGTTCACTCCGAGTTGTTACGGACATGCGCCTGCGGTGCGGCGCGACGGCTATATGACGCCAAAACATGCGACATTCAAGGATTTTGCTGCCCTGGAACAATATTGCGCTCCCGTGTTGCCGTCTGGCGAACCGTACGTGACCGTCTGCCGGATGGACTGTCGGTTGCAGAGCTTCTCCGGCCCTGCGCGCGGTCGACCGGAGTTGGGGCGTGCCCCGGATCGGCTGTCGCTGGGCGGCATCCGGCGCGGGCAGGGTGTTTGCGGTGGCGTCCGCCGTGCCGCGGGTATCCGAAGTCGCGGTGGTCGGGTGTCAAGCGTGGCCGTTCTGTATGCTTTCCGGTCGACGGGGGCAGGGGGCTTGCAGCCAAGGTCGGCTTCGGGTTTTCAGGCAGCATGGCGGGAAGTGCGCGCGGGAAACCGGTGTCATCTCACTCCGCTTCTTTGGCGCAAGCAGGCTGGCAAATAAGTTGGCGCATCGCTTCAGGCCTGCGGGCCCGATCAGGCATCGCACCAGTCGCGCTGCGACTAGCATGACCTCACCGTTCATCGAAAACCGTCGATGGGCAGACACGCTACGCACAGCATGATCCAGCAGTTTGGAGGGAGCCGGAAATTTTCAACAACCGGTTGCGGAAACCAGGGAGAACGGTCGCAGGCGATTTCAGTAATGCGGGAAGCAGGTTGGACCCGAAGCGTCACCGTGCGCTGAACAGAATGCCGGTTCGGGATGGAATCCCTCAACCCAGCACCTGCGTAGGCAGGTTTCACACAAAAAACAGGTGATGCAGGGGTGATGGCGGACTGGGAAACCGAATAGCCAGCGTTCATCTGTAATCTCAAGCGTTCAACATTGTGCGAATCTATTTAATAAATACATGTGCATAAATTCGCGCTAGTCCATTGCGGTCCGCACGCATTCATTCTGAATTAGTACCGGGTGTGGGAACGAAAAGATGCTCAATGCGCGCAAGGTGGAGACGGCGAAGACCGGACGGCATGGTGATGGGCGCGGACTGATTCTCTATGTCAAGCAATCCGGTTCCCGGTCTTGGGTTCTCCGGTACCAAGTTCAAGGGCGTCGGCGTGATCTGGGTTTGGGGGCCTATGAGGATGTAAGCCTTGCGACGGCACGCCAGCGGGTCACGGAGGCTTATTGCAGCAGGGGACGACCCGATTGCGACTCGTCAACAGGCCAAGCCCAAGACATTCAAACACTCCGCAATTGAACTGATCGAACGCACGCGGCACGGTTGGAAAAACGCCAAGCATGCGGCGCAGTGGTCCTCAACCCTCGAAGCCTATGTCTTCCCAACAATCGGGCAGGTTCAGCTCGCCAACGTTGAAACCGCCGATGTGATTAGCGCGCTCACCCGGATTTGGTCAAAGAAGCCCGAGACCGCAAATCGCGTGCGCCAGCGTATCGAGGCGGTAATGGGCTACGCAACTGCCCTTGGAATTCGCGCCGAAGACAATCCTGCGCGCTGGCGTGGGCATTTGGACCACCTCCTGCCAAAGCCCGCCTAAGTTCGCGCAGTCAAACATCACCCGGCGTTGCCTCACGCAGAGATTGCGAACTTCATGGGAGAGTTGGTGGTGCGTGCTGGTATTGCAGCACGTGCATTGGCTTTCACTGTCCTTACGGCGGCAAAGTCGGGTGAAACTCACGGCATGAAATGGGCTGAGGTTGATCTGAACGGCCACCTTTGGACTATTCCAGCCGAACGCATGAAAGGCGGAAGAGAACACCGCGTTCCCCTGACGGATGCGGCTATCGCATTACTTGGCCCCCGCTAAAGTGAGGATACTTTGGTGTCTTCGAGTGAAGCCAAGAAAGGCAAGCCAATCTCCGACATGAGCATGACCGCCATTCTGCGCCCGATCGAATGGGGAGACATCACCGTCCATGGTTTCCGGTCCAAATTCCGCGTTTGAGCGGGCGAAACCACGGGTTTTCTTCGTGACGTGATCGAAGCGGCACTTGCGCATGGCATAAAAGTAAAGCCGAAGCCGCATATTCGCGATCTGATCTCTTCGACAAATGTCGCGACTTGATGGATGCGTGGGCGGCGGTGGCAACACGCACAGACCTTGGGACCAACTTAGTCGCCCTGGAGCAGCGCGAGACATGAGCCATGCCCTTGGCATTCGCTCCGCCGAAAACCCGGTGTGCTGGCGGGGGCACTTGGATCATTTCCTCCCACGGCCCAGCAAAGTACACGCTGTCAGGCATCACGCAGCATTGCCACACGTCAGTGTTGTAGAGTTTGTGGGCCACTTGGCGGGTCGTTACGGCGTTGCATCACACTCTGGCTTTCACGATCCTGACGGTGGCGCGATCGGTTGAGACCCGCGACAAGACGTGGGCCGAAATGTATCTGAGACAGCTGCTCTTGACGATTCTAGCCAGTCGCATGAAGGCCGGCAATGAACCCCGCCTACCTCTTAGTAGCGCGGAAATATCCCTGCTTCGCCCGAGGCGCGAAGCCGCCTGTCTGGTGTTGGAAAGCGAGGCCAGGCGCGCTGATCATGCAATGGTTGCGAGCATACTGCGGGTGATTTCGTGCTGTAGGGGCCCATTGGTCAGGAAACGACATACTTCAGCGACGGTCGTCTGCCCCTGGCGGCGGTAAGAGTCCCAAGTATAACCGGCGGTCTGTGGCAACAGGATCACACCGGGTGCCATGCGAAAGGGGCTATCAGGCGGGAGAGGTTCGTCGTCAAATACATCGGCGCTGCGGTTAGGTCGCCCTGACGGAGACGGTTGAGCAGAGCATCGCTGTCCACGATTGCGGCGCGGGCTGTGTTGAGCAGGAATGTCCCCTCGCGCACGAGGCCGATTTCATGGATGTCAATCATGCCCCGGGTCTCCGGTAGCACGGGCGCATGCAGGGAGATGATTTCACACTGCGACATAACCTCGTCAAGAGTGCGGATCTCAACGCCGAGTTCCGCGGCGCGCGACTCAGACATATAGGGGTCGGCTACCAAGTATCCGGCAACCGAACGGCCGGAGCAGGTTGATGACGAGGCGGCCGGTGTGGCCCGCTCCGACTATGCCGACAGTCTGCCCCCGAGCAGCCGCCCGACGAAGCGCTCGCGGGATTGCGCCCAGTCGGTGCCGGCTTTGGTTTCCGAGTCTTGGCGGGTGGTGAAGCGCAGATGTTCCAAGATCTGCGCAATGGCGAATTCGGTAACGGCCTCGGCAATGTGGAGGGCGGCGTTGCTCACCCGGATCCTGCCAGATTCGATCGCGTCGTAAGGAATGATCGCCTGAATGCTGGCGCCGGTATGCGCAACGAACTCGAGCTCCATTTCGGCATCAAAAAGCTTCGCGTCGAGCCGCGGTGAATGCCAGCCGCGGATGATGGCGCTCTCCCCTAAAACGGCCGCGAGCCAGGAATCCTCCCCGAACCGGTCCGGAGAAACACGGCGCACCTCAGCGATCTTCTTAAGCGGCGCGTTGATGTCATCGGCGAGCATTTTGCGGTAGACCGCGTCGCCAACCAGAATTGCGACGGTTGGCCTAGGCGATTGGGCTTGAAGTTCGGGTTTCATCTATGGTCCCCGATAGGAAGTAAGGGTTGGTTCTTGACCCGCAGCCTGACAGGAGCACCGCCATTGGATCCGGACGCGTTACGATCTTCACCAAACCCTGGACGGAGCCGCTCGACAGTCTAGCGCAGAAGATTGGCGAATTGGGGTTCGACGGTGTGGAACTTGCGGTGCGGCCAGGCTGTCAGGTGGTACCGGACGAAAATCTGGCGACGGGCCTGTCCGAGGCGGTGCGGATATTCGCGGCGCAGGGGCTGGTGATTGACAGCATCGCCAGCGAGGTCAGTGGGCGGACTATTGCAGCCTGCGGGGATGCGGGTATGGACCTGATCCGTACCATGGCGCCGATCGACATGGCGGTCGGGTATCCGGTTTCGGTCGACGGGTTTCAGCGGCATTACGACAGAATGCGGCCCCATCTGGACCGGCATCGCGTGACCATCGGCGTACAGAACCACTACGGGTATTTTGTCGGCAGTGCCGCGGGTCTGATGCAGCTGATGAGCCGCTACGATCCCAGCCAAGTCTGCGCGGTGCTTGACATGGCGCATTGCGGCGTCGCGGGTGAGCCGACCGACATGGCGGTCGATATTGCGGCGTCGCATCTGACGCGGTTGGTAAATTTCAAGAGTGCGTTTCGGCAACGGCTGAACGGGCCAGAGGAAGCGGCACGGTACAGGGTGCATTGGACCGCTCATCAGCATGGGGCTTATTCCTGAAAAGACTATGTGGCTGCGTTGCAGGGGATCGGATATCGCGGCAATTTCTGTCATCCGGCTGAATACGGCGATCCCACAGGGAAACGACAGCGAATGGGCGACGGGATACTGCCCTTCGTGCGGGAAGTTTTCGCCCATCTGCGTGGTCTCCTCCGAGACAGGGTGGACTGAATGTGGCACGGTCCGGTAACCGCCGCCCGGGGCGGGGCAGGAGAACTGGCCCCGGTGATGCAGGCCGACAAGTCCGACTCCAAGATCAGGCCTTGAGTTTCAGGAAGTAGTCGAAGATTTCCGGAACGTTGCCGTTACCCATACCGGCATCCAACGCCGCCTGGAGATTGTGCGAAGTCCCTTCGGCAATCTCTGTCCGCGTGCCGAGGTCTTCGGCCAACCTGAGGAAATAGCGGAGGTCCTTGTTGGCATTGGCTATGGTGAAGCCCAGATCGCTGACGCCGTCTACGGCGTAGTTCTTGCAGAAGGTCATGAACGGTGAATTTGACGGGCCGGACGACATGATCTCGTAGAGCTGCGCCCGGTCGACGCCGGCACGGTCGGCCACGGCGAAGGCCTGGCTCATAGCGCAGACGGTGGTCATGCCCATGAAGTTGTTGATCAACTTGGTTGTATGGCCCGCACCGAGAGCGCCCAAGTAAAAGACATTCTCACCTTGCGTGTCGAGGATGGGCTTGACCTTGTCGAAGGTCTCTTTGTTGCCCGCGGCCATTATATTGAGCAGTCCGTCCTTGGCATGAGCCGGGGTCCTGCCGAGCGGCGCGTCGATCATGCCCGCGCCTTTTGCAGCGAGATCTGCACCGATTTTTCGCGTCGAGGCCGGAATGGAGGTGCCGAAATCGATCAGCACGGCACCTTCCCTGATACCGGCGAGGATGCCGTTGTCGCCATAAACGACCTTCTCGACCACTTCGGATGTCGTGAGGCAGAGCATCACGATGTCGCTGGCCTCGGCCAGTACCTTCGGGGAGGCCGCCTCTTTGGCGTTGCCGCGGGCGACAACCGCTGCCACGGCATCTTTGTTTAGGTCCATCACCACGATGTCGAAGCCTTTTTTCTGAAGGTTCTCAACCATGTTGCTGCCCATGAGGCCGAGGCCGATGAAGCCAATGACGGGCTTGTTCATGCTATTCGCTCCGATAAGTTGTTCTTGAGATCTATCGAATTAGAGAAAATCTTCACGGTGTGGCGTGAAGATATCCAGCAGCGTACCGGCCTCGAGGCAGGTCGCCCCGTGTATGATATTCGGCTGCATGTACAGAGAGTCGCCGGCGGAAACGGTGTAGGTCTCGTCACCGACGTTGAATTCGAACCTGCCCGAAATGACGTAGGTGATCTGTTCGTGCGGATGGCTGTGAAGGGCCGCCACCGTGTCCGTCTCGAAATCAACTTCGACGCACATTATGGTGTCATTGTAGGCAACGACTTTTCTTATCAGTCCGCCGCCGGCATCGAAGAGTTTGTTTTCGTTGGCAGGAAAGTAGTTTTTTACAGTCATTCGTGCATCTCCACGATGTGTTATGCCTTCGGGTACCAGCCCAAGAGGGCCGGCGCCCCGGGTCCCGACAGGTCAGGTGTTGGCCAACTTCTTCATTACCACCCGGAAGGTGTTCTCGGCGGCGTCAGTGAAATATAGGTCGGCGTCGTATCCCTGGTCGTCCATGAAGTGGAAAATCCGCTGTGGATCGCTAAGCTTGTAGGGCACCAGCAGAGTGGCGATCCGGTGACGCGTGGCAGCTGGGTACTGTGCGTGCAGGCAGGTGCTGACTGGAAGTCCCTCGAACTCTTTGGCGTCGACGCCAGGAAAGCCGGTTTCTTGAGTAAGGGTTGGTTTACCGGATTCGGACCAGACCACCTGACCGTAAAATCCCGCCCGTTTGCCAGTATTGCGGAACGAAGTCTTGCCAAGGTCGTAGGGCTGGTTGGCGTGCAGAAGCCATTCGATAGCGACAGGTTCGGACGCATCCACCTTGTCGACGATCACGAAATAGCTGCCCCGTACGAAATACACCTCGCGTTCGGCCAGCGTCACTTCAGGTGTCAGGCTCTGGTAGGCTGCGGTGGCGTCTCCCCTGATCTCGGCGCGCATCTGCGTCCGCAGCTTGGCGTCCAGGTTGGAGAGCGGTTCGTCAAACAGGAACACCTTGGGGCGGCGCACGATGGCCCGTCCCATGGCAACCCGCTGGCGCTGGCCACCCGACAGGTCCGCCGGTCGACGCTCGAGATACGGCGTCAGGCCAAGAATGCCGCCGACTTCTTCCACCGAAGAGGCGATATGCTCCTTGCTTTCCTTG
This sequence comes from Alphaproteobacteria bacterium, assembly GCA_030432315.1. Lineage (GTDB taxonomy): Bacteria > Pseudomonadota > Alphaproteobacteria > Rhodobacterales > Rhodobacteraceae > Amaricoccus. The sequence goes on from JAUIHM010000039.1 coordinate 10,917, forward strand.
CGGATGCGCAGGCCAAAGGCGATATTCTCGGCAACATTAAGATGCGGATAGAGCGCGTAGTTCTGGAAAACCATTGCCACGTCGCGGTCTTTGGGGGCTACGCGATTTACGTGACGACCGGCAATCGTCAGATCGCCGCCCGAAATTTCTTCGAGACCGGCAATCATGCGCAAGGTTGTCGACTTGCCGCAGCCCGACGGGCCCACCAGAACGACGAACTCCTTGGGCTGTACTTCAAGATCAATGCCATGCACTACGTCGATCGCGCCATAGCTCTTGACGATCTTGTCAAGTATTACACCAGACATTCTTCCTCCAATTCCTATTGTTTGCCGCTTTCAGCGGTTCACGCCCGCCGCTGACGCGGTCGTTGTGGCTGTGCGTTCAGTGTCTCAATGTAGTCAAAAAGGCCCGGCGCCATGGAGAGCGAGGCGATTTCCTGATCGAGCGAACCGATATGACGAACAAGTGCGTCCTCGGCGGCATCGGGTGATCCGCTGCGCAATGCCTCCAGAATGGCGCGGTGCTGATCGACGATCAGCGGACCACGGCGAATGTTGCAGATCCGTTTCAGATGCCGGATGCGGTACAGTTCCGTCTGTGCACGCTTGGCGGTTTCCCAGACACCGCCGATCCCCGAGACCTCAAAGATCGCCTGGTGCATGTCCTCATCCAACGCAAAAAATCGGACGTAATCGCTCGCATCCAGCGCGGCGACCTGTTCCATGATTATGCCTTCGATCAGGTCGAAATCTGCGTCGGGAACCAGTGCAGCCCGACGAACGGCCCCGGTCTCCAGCTGAAGGCGGATGAAACAGGCATCGATGTAGCGGTCGATTCTGATCGGGGCCACGAAGGTGCCGCTCTTGGGTACGACATTGACCAGGCCCGCATCTTCGAGCCGGATCAGCGCCTCGCGGACAGGAGTCTTGCTGGCCTGAAGCGCTTCGGAAATTTCGTTTTCGGAGATCTTTTGGCCAGGGCGAAGGCGTACGGTGATGATCAAACGGCGAATGATCTCGAATACCTGAGAAACCATAGTCTTGTCTGGATCGAAACGAACGTCCTGAAGGAGTTCCGGGACGGTCCGTTCATCAATCCCGCCGAATTGTGCCTGATCTCCGTCGTCCAAGATGGGTTCCTCCGCTGCTCAACCAATCTGGTATCTTAGATTGCGATACTGATATGTCAGATTGCGAAGAATCGGAAGCAGTTTTTTCCTGCTCAGGCAGCGAATGGGGCAAATTGGGATTTTCAACGTGAAGTCAGTGATTTTCTCATCAGAGGATTGGACCGATGTTTCGAACTGTTGCGAAAAGGAGTGTGGACCCGCGGTCACTTTATGAACGAGACGTCGGAGTGTGAGGCGAATCACGCTTGGAAAAGTCGTCTTCGGCGGGTATTACAGCCGGATCAAAGCTGAGGACGTGGATGATTGCGTTCTCATAGAATGCCTGCGCGAGTGGCAGATCGCTTGGGCCGGTCCCGATGTCCAAATGAGAGAGCCGCTTATGCCTCGGCGTTCGCTCCGGCGAAAATCCGGCGCGGCGGCGAAGACATTTGTACCACCTTTAGCCCAAGCCTACAAAGGGACGCGCGGTCATGCATCACCCTGCGCTGGATCACAGAGAAATAGCCACCTTTCTGGATGAATTTTCGGGACTGCTGGCGTTGTGGCCCGCGCGCTTGGCTTCACAATCCTGACGGCGGCGCGCTCCGGAGAGACACGGTGTATGACGTGGGGCGATATCAAACTGGAAAGCGCCGCTTTCTGGAGTACCGCAAACACGCGGGACTGCTTTCAGAGAAGTCGCTCGACAGGGAACTGTCAATTTTTGGAGCGTTTCGATGTGTGGTACGGGCGTAACGATTTCGCGCAGTTTCACATCGAATGGGCCATGGGTTTTCGCACGCATCTGGAAGTGGCCAAGAGCGGTACCGGCAAGCCACTGGGCAAGTCCACCAAACGCGCAATCATGGCTACCATGCGCGAATTCACCCTCTGGCTCTCCCAACAGGAAGGCTTTCGCGCCCGGATCAAACCGTCCCGTGCCGAATACTTCAATCTGTCCCGCCGCGACGAGGCCGAAGCCCGTGCCGCGCCTCCCCGACCGGCCCCAAGCGTTAACCAAGCCAAACGCGCACAGGACATGATGCCTGACCGCACGCCGCGCGAGCTGCGCGATAAGACGGTGTTCGCATTATTGTGTCTCAAGGGCGTCCGGGTCGCGGCACTCGTCTCGCTGCGGATCAAACACGTCAACCGCGAAGAAAAATCCGTGACCCATAATCCCCGCAAACTTGCCACCAAGTTTGGCAAGGGCATCGACACATTCTTTGCTCAAGGCTTCGATAACGCGGTGTCGGTGCTGTGCGAGTAGTTCGCCCACCTTGACGGGTTTGCTCTCTATGGCCCCGACGACCCACTCCTCTCGGCCACCGCCGTGTCTGCGCAGTCCAACGTCGGTTTTGCTGCCAATTGCGTCACTCGCCGCCCTTGGAAAAGTACCGAACCCGACCGCAAAATCGTGAACGCTGCATTTGAAACGGCAGGCCTGCCCAACTACCGACCACACGCCTTCCGGCACATGCTGGCCGGCCACGCGGTTAATACATCCACAACCGTCGTAGAATTCGTCGTCAACTCACAGAACCTCGGACACTCCGACGTCCTCACTACCCTTCGCAGTTACGACCAAATCAGTCGGAAACGTCAAAGAGAACTGGTCACAGGTAAATCGGGCGATGTGTGACGCGCATTAGACATGTGAGCGCCAAAAAAACTTTGAAGACAACTCAAACGTGGGAACGAACGTTGGAATAACCTGACCGAAGTCTAGATTTTTTACTTAAGGACAACAGCCTGAATCAGGCTAGTGGCGGACTGGGAAGGATTCGAACCCTCGGCCCCTTGATTCGTAGTCAAGTACTCTATCCAACTGAGCTACCAGTCCGTGCGACCGTGCAATACGCGGTGAATCCTTGTTTGGCAAGGCGAATTGTCGGAAATTTTACCGCCTGCTCCGGATTTCGCGACGGCGTTCCGCGCTGCAGAAGTGGTCGAAAAAACCGAACGCCGGTGTCTTGACGGGGCAGTGGATGCTCCGTAAAGAGCGCCCATTGGCGGAGTAGCTCAGGTGGTTAGAGCAGCGGAATCATAATCCGCGTGTCGGGGGTTCAAGTCCCTCCTCCGCTACCATCGCACCCAGTTTTTGTATTTTCCCAGTTCCCGTTGCCAGCGCGGCAGTCCCCGTGCGCGGTCCAGCGGCGCTGGATCTTTGGGCGGGGACCCGGAGAGGGACACCCTGGTTCTGCGACACGTCGCCAAGGTGCCGCAGTTTCAGGCCGTTGCGCGGGTGATCATTACCCCGGCCCAGGCGGAAAACCCGGTCAGCAGTCCGCCCCAGATCATGTCGACGGCGACCTGTTCCAGCGACCAGTCCCTGAGTGTGGCGTAGTTGGTGAATTCATAGGTGCCATAGGCCATCAGCCCCAGGGCGATTCCGCCAAGCAGTGCGGCGGTGGGATCGTTGTCCCGAAGTGCCGAGACCGAAACGAACCAGAGCAGGCCGGCAACATAGCCGAGATAGAATACGGCAGCGGGGACCGCCCGGAACGGATCAGCGAAGAGATGGCCGATGTGACGTTCGAATACCGGCTTAACCAGCAGCCGCAGGCCTATGGCGTCTGCGGCGAAAAACACGGTCGCGGTCGAGAGATAGAGGATTGCGATTTTCATCGTGCGTCTGCCTTCCTGTCTGGTTAAACCGGTGACGTGGCGCGGTCAGGCCCGGGGATGCCGCGTATCCCGGCGCTCCGTTTCGTCAATAATCTCATCGGACCAGGCGTCGGGTGAGCGGCATGGACAGCCGGTACGGAATCGCGGCGAGGAGTTTCAGCGGCCAGGTCAGGCGCCGCGGGAAATGCACCTCGAAACGCCGCGCATTCAGCCCGCTGATGATGGCGCGGGCTGCTTCCTCCGGCGGGATCATTGCCGGCATCGTGAAGTCGTTGCGCCGGGTCATTCGTGTGTCGACAAAGCCTGGGTTGATCAGCCGCACGTCGATACGTCCGGCAAGTTCGGCGCGCAGGGATTCTGCAAGGCTGATCACTCCGGCCTTGGTGGCGGAGTAGATTTGGCCCTGGGGCAGGCCGATATATCCGGCGATGGAACCGCACAATGCAAGCTGGCCTCCGGCGCGCAGCAGACGCGGAGCTGTGCGGGCGACGTAAAAGCTGCCTGTCAGGTTGACGTCGATGATTTTTGCGGCGCGTTCAGGATCGACCTCGCCGACCTTTCCTGGATCGTAAAGTGCCGCCAGATGGACGATACGGTCCAGCGGACCGGTCCGGGAAACATCTTTTGCCGCTGCCTCCAGGCTGTCGCGCCTGCCCACATCGAGCGGCAGTGGGATGTGCTCCGGCCCAAGTTCGGTGGCGAACCGCCGGAGTGGAACTGCGGAGCGTGCCGACAGGATTAGACGGTTGCCTCTTGCGGCCCATTCACGCGCAAGCGCGGCGCCTATTCCCTCGGTTGCGCCGATGATCCAGATTGTTTCTGGTCCGGTCATCGGCGGTCCTCCATTGTACGTCCACCCGCCCGGAATATCTCCATCGTCGCGGAAATGCTGCCGCGCGCCGCCGGACACGCCTGAATGGGATCGTGTGCGCAGATCGAACTGGAAGTAATCGCATCTTTGTTTCGCCGGTACCGGCAGGTGACTGCTTCGTGCCGTTCCGCCGCGCGGGTACTGCGCTGCGCCGTCTTTCCACCGCCACTCCTGGCACGCACAAGCAAAGATGTGGTTTTTTGGGGCGCCGAAAGACTTTCCATCATGTTACTTCCGTGGCGGGCGGCGCCGGCCGATTGCGGTATCTGGCCCCCTTCAGTTTCAGCCGCAGAGCCTGCCAGTAGATCAGCGAGAGGGTTCGGAGTCCGCCGGCCGGCCGGCGCAGCAGCGACCCTAAAAGGCTTGCGTTTGTCAGTTGCCTGCGCGCACCGCTGAGGGTTGCCGTCACGCCCTCGCGGCCGTTGCGGTACAGAATTCGGATCGAAATGTACCCCTCTGAAATGTCGAAGCTGAATTCATAGCTGCCGGCAACCTGCTGAAACGGCGAAACATGCAGCGACTTCGGTGCGGTGATCCGCGTTTCCGGAGTGAGCGGAGCAAAGCCGGGCAGGTGGCAAAGGTAGGAGTGCCGATCGCCGAAAGGGGTGGAAACTTCGGCGATGACTGCGACCAGAGTCTTCCCGTCCATCGCCAGCCAGAAGCTGACGGGATTGAACACCTGCCCGAGCATGCGCGGCTGCGTCAGCAGCAGCAACCGCAGATCGGGGGACCTCACTCCATGTGTCTTGATGACGCCGCGTGCCCAGGCCGCCCCTCGAACAGCCGAAATCGGGCCACCGTAATCGCGGTCATGCACGGCGGCGAGGTTGAACCGGTTGCGGGAAAACAGCGTCGGACCGCCGTTCCCGGCTTCCGGGTCGATCAGAACGTAATCGACAGCGTATCGGAACCGGTGCCTGACCGCTCCCAACCGGCAGTGGGTCGTGATGGCGGTAATGTGTTCGGGCCCTGGGGTCATGCGTGCTGCCGGTCCATCAAATGCGCAATGTGCGCGGCGCTGGCGAAGCCATCCTCGTGAAACCCGTGCCGTGTCCAGGCGCCCGCAAACCATGTGTTGTTCTGTCCCTGAATCTCCGTGAGCCGCTGTTGCGCGGCCAGGGCCTGTCCATCGAATACCGGGTGCCTGAACGTTTTCTGATCGTAGATCAGGTGATCGGGAACGGGTGTGGCCGGGTTGAGCGAAACAAACAGGGGGTCGGTTTCGGGAATGTTCTGAAGCCGGTTCATCCAGTAGGTGACACCGATGGATGTCTCCGGCCGGGCGGTGTCGGCCCGATAGACCCAGCTTGACCAGACCCTTTTTCGACGCGGCATCTGCGAGGTGTCACTGTGCAGGATCATCCGGTTGTCCTGGAAGCGTATCGCGGACAGGACCGCACGTTCCTGCACGGTGGGATTCGACAGCAGTCTGAGGGTCTGGTCCGAATGACAGGCGAAAATGACATGGTCAAACGGTTCGTGCGATCCGCCTGCAGTGGTGATTACGGTCTGTTGGCCGGTGCGGGCGACGTGGAGCACCCTGCTTCCCGTATGGATAGCCACGCCGTGGCCGCGGAGGTGTTTTTCCAGCCGACGCACGTATTCGATGCTGCCGCCCTTTACGGTCCACCACTGGTGTTGCCCGGAAGTGCTGAGCAGCGCATGGTTGCGAAAGAACTGCAGCAGGGCGCGGGCGGGGAAACTCCTGATTTCAGCTGGAGGCGTGGACCAGATCGCACCGCAGAGCGGCATCAGGTAGTAGCGTTGAAACCACGGACCGAGGCGGAGGTCGTCCATCAGTTCACCGATTGTCGCCCCTTCGGCCCTTTCATGTGACTCGGCAGTGGCATTGAAATGCAGAATGTCGCGGATCATCCGTGCGAATCCCGGCCTTATGAGATTCCGCTTTTGGGCGAGGAGGGCGCGCAGGTTCCTGAGACCGTATTCGATTTCACCGTTGTTGATAGACGCGCCGAAGCTCATGTCGCTGCGGACCACCGGAACATCGAGATCCTCGAACATCTGCGTCAGATGCGGGTAGTTTACGTAGTTGAACACGATAAAGCCCGTATCCACCGGCTGATCGCCATTGCGCCCTGCAGTCACGGTCCGGGCGTGCCCGCCGAGCCGCGGTGACGCCTCGAACAGGGTTACGGCGTGACGCGGCGAAAGGAGCCAGGCGGCAGCCAGTCCGGAAATACCGCCGCCGACGACGGCTGTGCGTTGCGGGCGTGAGGCATTGGTGTCGAATGGCATCTGATTTCCACTTCCCTGTTTCAGAAGTTTACGGGCATGTCGCAGGAATGGATCAAAAATGATCCGGCTTTCCTCCCGCGGCGTATTGCATGTATGTTGTACGAGGGCCCTGATATGAAGATGGCGCCGTTCGCGCGCGCCTGTTGTGCCGCGAAAGGAAAGAACACTGGTGACGCCGAAAGACGCAGACGTGTCGCCGCAAACCGCATGGATGCTCGCGGTTCGCGATGGGCGCGACCGGGAGGCGTTTGCTTCGCTGTTCGACTGGTATGCACCGCGGCTGAAGGGATTTTTCATCCGGTCGGGACTGCCGGATGGACAGGCCGAAGAAATTGTCCAGGACGTTATGTTGACCGTCTGGCGCAGGGCCGCATCCTTCGATCCGCACAGGGGGCAGGTGTCGGGATGGATCTATCAGATCGCCCGCAACCGGCAGATCGACGTGATCCGAAAGGAACGCCGCCCCGTGCCGGAGGAACTGCGCGATGAGGTCAGCAGCGAACCGGACATCAGTCAGATGCTGGCGGTCGATCAGGAGGTGCAGCAGTTGAAGCAGGCTCTAGCACGCCTCAGTCCCGACCAGCGGGACACTATTGAACGGGCCTACCTGGGGGAGCTGAGTCACACGGAGATCAGCGCCGAAACCGGTCTGCCGCTCGGTACCATAAAGTCGCGGATCCGGCTGGGACTGGAGCGCCTGAGACACGAACTGAAGGGAATGCGCTAGCATGTCCGACATCACCCATCACCTGCCAGCGCCCTTGCTCACGGCCTACGCCGCCGGGACGCTGCCACAACCCTTTTCGCTCGTCGCGGCCACACATGTTTCCCTGTGCCTTGAGTGTCGCTCGGCGCTCGAAACTCATCATGCGGTCGGAGGTGCGGTTCTGGACGGTTTCGCCGCCGCCGCGCTGTCACGGGACCTGAAGTCGGGGATACTGGCACAGATCGACGCGCCTTTCGCGCCCGAACCCGTTCATCACCGCGTGGGTGTCTATCCCGGACCGGTGATGGAAGCGCTGCACGGGCGACCGCCGCGATGGAAGTCGCTGGGGCTGGGCGTGCGCCAGAGCATCCTGTCCGCCGGCCGCAACGGTTCGGTGCGGCTGCTACACATTCCGCCGGGGCGTGCGGTTCCGGACCACAGCCACAACGGCCTTGAACTCACGCTGGTCCTGCAGGGAAGTTTCAGTGACGAGACAGGCCGGTTTGGCGTCGGTGATCTCGAGGTTGCCGACGAGGCGCTGGAACATACACCCGTCGCAGATGCCGGCGCGCCGTGTATCTGCCTGGCCGCGACCGACGCGCCGCTGCGCTTCAATTCGCTGGTGCCCCGGCTGCTGCAGCCGCTGTTTCGAATCTGACCGGCGGCTGCCTGAGAAGCCGGCTTCGGGAATCTGTCGTGCGGGCCGAGTGTGCGGCGGGCGGTGTCTTCCCCGGTGGCGGAACCTGGGTGTCGCGACCGGTTACGCCTGCGGGTGGACCAGGTCTAACTGCGATCGGCGCCGGTAGCGCATCGGGCTCATACCGTGAACCTGACGGAACAGCCGGTAGAAGTGGCTCAGGTCGTCGATCCCGCACTCGAAGGCAATATCCATGATCGGCAGTTCCGTTCCTGCAAGCTGTCCCGCTGCGAATTCCATGCGTACCGCATTGACGTAGCCCGAGGGGGTCATTCCGAACAGACGTCGGAAGGTGCGCGAGACATGTTCATGGCTCTTGCCTGTGAGTGCGACCAGTTCGGAAACGCCGCCACGCAGGGCGTCAGGCTCGCGAATCTGCCTGCAGGCTTTTGAGAGCCAAAATGGGGCGCCGTTCGGCAGATTGTCCCTGTCGGCCAGAACCCCGGTCATGAGCGTCAGCAAAAAGACCTCGATCTGCGCCAGCGACCGTGAGCCCCTGTCCAGCGTCTGTACCAGACGTCCGAGGTCGTGCAGGCGCGCGGAATCCATCGGCAATGCTTCCGGCATCTGCCCTCCGGCCCAGAAAAAACGGCCGGCGAGTTCATCGGGATAACGGTGCAGGAGATGATCGGCGGTTTCCGCGGAGAAGGCGATGTTGACCATCTGGCACCGGGAATCATCGACGTTCTGAAAAGCGTGGCAGTCGTGCGGCCGGATAAACGTCAGTGTACCGGAAGCCAGATGTTCGGTTTTGCCGTTGATGTAATGCCGGCATGATCCCATGGCGAGCCAGAAACACTCGTAAAACTCATGATCGTGCAGGGACCTGGGTGGTGTCCGTTCGACGAAGGGCCGGTTGATGTGAAACGATCCGCGCGGGCCCAACTCGGTGCTGAGCCGTACGGTGAAACATTTCAGTGTATCAAATATTGCCACAAATAGTTCAGTCCGGACCAAGAAATCATGCAGATATGTGAGTTAACCTGTCAATGATTGTCAAGTGTGGCTCCATGGGCCGCGCGCGAAGGGCTGCGTCAGACAGCAATCCCGATACCGGGACGATCCATTGGGAGGAACGGAATGAAACTGAAGTATGGACTTTGGGCCGGCTGCATACTGACAGCCGGGTTGGCAGCGCAGGCTGCAATGGCGGAGACCGTCCGCATCGCCGAACACCGGCAGGCGCGGATAGACGCGCTGAACGCTGTAATTCCCGGCATCGAGGAAGCAACCGGCATCGACATCGAGCTTGTCGAGTATCCGGGGCCGGATCGCGAATACGTCTCGAAACTGCTGACCGAACTGGCAGCAGGAACCGGCCCTGATATTTTCTCGCTGCCGGCGATGAGCCAGGTGATAGATTTTTCCACGGCCGGATATCTGGTTGACGTCACCGACGAGGTGAAGAACTGGGACGGCTACGATCAGCTCTACGACGTGGCCAAGGAACTGGTGACTTCAGACGACGGGTCGATTTTTGCCATGCCCAAACTGCTTTCGGTCCAGCAACTCTATTTTCGCCGCGACGTTCTGGAAGACGCCGGCATATCTACCGAACAGCCGAAAAACTGGGATGAGCTGATCCAGTGGGCGATCGATGCCAAGGCGAAAACCGGTCAGTATTCGCTGATGCTGCCGATGGGCATTACCTGGGGGGGAGGCGCCTTCAACGAAGGTTTCGGCCATCTGCTCACCGGCAGTTCGACACCGCAGATCGTGATGGATGATGGCAAACTCAACCTCACCAGCGACGGTGTCCTCGAGGTGTTTGGGTTCTATGAACAGCTGGTGAAGAACGATCTGCTGCCAATCGACCCGCTGCTCGGGCCCGAGCCCTGGGTTATCCCCAAGTACGAGATGTTTCCGGCGGGTGAACTGTTGGTGACCACCTGCGGATCATGGTGCTACATCTACGACTGGGGTCCAAACAGCAGCAACCCGATCCCGGACGTGACCGAAGCGGTTGGCACCTGGGCGGTGCCGAACCGTGAGGACGGCGAGCATGTAATCGTCAGTCTCGGCCACCCCTGGTCGATCAATGCCGCGACATTTGACGTGGATGCGGCGAAGAAAGTGCTGATGGCGATGGGGTCCGTCGATCTGATGGTCAGCTACGCGGAGCACGAGGGCGGTCTGCCGGCGCGTCGGGACGTTCTCGACGATCCGGAATTCCTCAAACTCACGCCGCTGGTGCCGCTGATGGATGACATCGAAAAGGGCGTCTGGCTGAAGAACGCGCCGGGATTCACCGCCGTGTCCGAAGGCGTGGCGCGGGCCACCGAAGGGCTGCTTCTGGGCAACGTGGACGCGGCCGGCGCGCAGCAAATCCTCGTCGATTACGTCACCGACACGCTCGGCGCCGATCAGGTGCAGTAGCCGTCTCTCACCGCGGCGGGCAGGGCGACCCGGCCTGCCGCGGACTTCCGAACGATCCCACCGGTCTGCCGCCGCAGTCACCGGCTGGGGTGGGCGGACAGGGTTTCACAGCAGTTTTCCGGGAATGGTGACCTTCAGATGTCAGCCAAATTCGAACGCGCAGAGATATGGCGGAACAGGTTCCTGATCCTGCCGTCAATGCTGCTGCTGGCGACATTCGTGATCTATCCGGCGTGTTTCGCGGTTTACACCAGTCTGACAAACGAATCCCTTACCGGCCCTGCGGCGCTGAATCCAAGGTTTGTCGGGCTGGACAATTACACCAAGCTCTTCACCGACGGCAATTTCTGGCGTTCGCTGGCAATTACGTTCTGGTTCGTCCTGTTCTCTGCTATCATCGGCCAGCTTGTGCTGGGTCTCGCGTCCGCCATGCTTTTGCGCCGGCGGTTCGCGCTCCGTCCGCTGGTCAATGCGGTTATCCTCATGCCCAATGCGGTGCCGGAGGTGGTCGCGGCGATGATGTGGGCGTCGATGCTAGCCTCCGGTGAGTACGGAACGCTCAACAACATCGTCGCCTGGTTTGGCGTGGAACCGCAGCGCTGGCTGACATCGTTTCCGCTGACCATGATCATCGTCGTCAACATCTGGCGCGGGATCGGCTTCGCCATGATCCTGATGACCTCCGGCCTCAGTTCGATCTCGGAAGAACTCTATGAGGCCGCGCGGATGGACGGGGCAAACCCCCGCCAGGTCTTCCGGCGGATCACGCTGCCGCTGCTCGTGCCGACGCTGTTTCTCTATCTGCTGGTCTCGACGGTTTCCACCATCGCCATATTCGGTCTGGTCTTTGCCCTGACCCGCGGCGGTCCGGCGGGCGCGACGGAACTCATCGGCATCTACATCTACAACCAGTCGTTCAACGCCTATCAGCTTGGCTACGGTTCCGCGGTCGCAGTGGTGGTGCTGACGTTCTCCCTGTTCATCGGCATGCTCTATGTCCGCGCCCTGAAAGTTGACGTCTGATGGCCCAGGTACGCGAAACCACCACGGCGGCGGTGACCCGGTACGGCCTGCTGCTCCTGATCAGCATCTACTGCATCATGCCGTTTCTGTGGCTTCTGGTTGCGGCACTCGATCCGAACGCCGGTCTGTTTCTGAAAATTCCCGACAGCGTCAGTTTCAACAGCTTCTTTCGCGTGTTCTTCGAGGAAGACGGAATGCTGTGGCTGACCAATTCCCTGATCGTCTGCGGCGGGGCAACCGTGCTGGTACTGGTTCTGGCCGGGTTTGGCGGATACGCGCTGTCGCGGACCCGGGCCTGGTGGAAGCGGCCGTTTCTCTATGGCATCATTCTGATTCGGGTGATCCCGCCGACCGCGCTGATCGTACCGCTCTACAAGATCATGCTGACGTGCAACCAGGCAATTGCCGGCGTCGTCCGTCCCATCGCCGGACCGGAATACTACCGGCAGGTGATGCGCATTTTCGGTTTCATCGACGGATATTTCGGTCTGATCCTGCTGCTCGCGACCATGCAGCTGCCTCTGGCGCTCTGGATCATGAAGACTTTCTTTGACACCGTTTCCCGCGAATACGAGGAAGCCGCGATCATGGACGGGGCGACCTTCAACCAGCGTCTGCGCCGTGTGCTTGTGCCGCTGGCGATGCCCGGTCTGGCTGCAGCCGGGCTCTTCGCCTTCATCGCCGCATGGGGCGATTTCCTGTTTCCGCTTACGTTCATTTCCTCGCCGGAACTGCGCATGCTGCCGATCGGCATCTACAGCGCCTTCCTGCGGGCCAACCAGATCGACTACGGCCTGCTGGCCGCGATTGCCGTCATTTACACCGCCCCTGCCATTATCGCTTTCGCCCTCGCGCGGCGCTTTCTGGTGCAGACATTCGGCGGCGGTCTGAAGGGATAACAGGGTCATGTCCTCCATCACACTCAGCAACCTGTCCAAACGCTTCGGCGCGGTGGACGTCATTAAGGGCGTCGACATCGCCATCGAGGAGGGCGAGTTCGCCGTGTTCGTCGGACCCTCAGGCTGCGGCAAATCGACGCTCCTGCGGATGATCGCCGGTCTGGAGCCCATTTCCGGCGGCGCGTTCCATCTCGATGGAGAGTTGATGAACGACGTCTCGCCGGACAAGCGCGGCATCGCCATGGTGTTTCAGTCCTACGCGCTCTACCCGCACATGACCGTGGCGGAGAACATCGGTTTTTCCCTTGATCTGAAAGGCATTCCGAAGGAGGAAATCCGCCGCCGGGTCGGCGAAGTCTCCGAAAAACTGCAGCTCGAAGCATATCTCGACCGCAAGCCCCAGGCCCTTTCCGGCGGCCAGCGCCAGCGCGTTGCAATCGGACGGGCAATCATCAAGCAGCCAAGGGTCATCCTGTTCGACGAGCCGCTCTCCAACCTCGACGCGTCCCTGAGGGTGCAGATGCGCGCGGAACTGCAACAGCTTCACCGCACCACCGGCGCCACGATCGTCTACGTCACCCATGACCAGGTCGAGGCGATGACGCTGGCCGACCGGATCGTGGTGCTGAGCGGCGGGCAGGTGATGCAGGCCGATCACCCGATCTCGCTCTACAAGGAACCGGACAACCTGTTTGTCGGACAGTTCATCGGCTCGCCGAAGATGAATGCCTTTCCTGCCAGGGTCGCGGCCGTGGAAAACGGCGCGGCGCGCATCCGCACGGACGACGGCTGGGAGGTGGCGCTTGGCGGGTTTCGCTCCCTGAACCCTGGCGACCGGGTTTCGCTGGGGATCAGACCGGAGGATCTGTCGCTGGCCGGAACCGGCGAACGGGCAGACATCACCGTCCGGGCGATCCTCTCCGAACGTCTGGGCATGGAAACCTATCTTTCCTTCGAGACATCCGGCGAAAGCGCCATCGCCCGCGTTGCCGGAGACCACAGGATCGACACCGGCGAAACGGTGCCTCTCTCGATCAATCTCGACGCCTGTCACCTTTTCGACACTGCCGGCCAGGCGATACGCCGCGGACAAATCTGAGAAATACTGGAGAACGAATGTCACTGAAACTTGGCATTATCGGCTGCGGCCTGAAAGCCGCCGGCTATGCACGCGCCTGGGTGGGCAGCGCCGTCGAACCCGCATTCGTCGCGCTGACGGATACCAGCCAGGCCTCGATCGACCGCTACGTCGAGATCGTCCGCGGGACCGGAAGCGCGCCAAAGGTCTACCCCGACGCAGACGCCCTGTTGAAGGCGGAGGCCAAAAATCTGGACGCGATCTACATTTCCACACCCCATGCGTTTCACGCGGGTTACGCCACCGCCGCGCTCGCCCATGGATTGGACGTGCTGCTTGAAAAGCCGATGGCCCTGAACGCAGCCGAAGCGCAGGAAATTATCGCGGCACGCGACCGGTCGGGCCGGAAAGTCGTCGTCGCCTACCAGGCCTCGCTCTCACCCCTGCTCGGACGCCTTCATGCACGCGTCGCCTCCGGTGAATTTGGCGATCTTCTGGCAGTGAGCGGCGAGGTCTGGGAGAACTGGCAGGACCGTTACGGCTCAAACTGGAAACAGGTCCCGAAGCTCTCAGGCGGCGGGTTCATGTTTGACACCGGCTCGCACCTGATGAATGCGGTCCTCCAGATCGCCGGCCTGAAGTATGTCGGCGTGTCGGCTTCACTGCGGAACCTCGGTCGCGACTACGAACTGGCCGGTGGCGTCCTGGCGCGGCTCGAGGGTGGCATTCCGGTCAACCTGACATTCTGCGGCGATACAATACTTGGCTGCGAATCGTGCCTGAGTTTCTTTTTCGAGGATGCCATTCTGCGCGTCGACATCTGGGGCAAGTGGGCGGAACTGCGGCAGGGATCGACGCTGACCCGCGAGACCGCGGGCGAGGACCAGACCGCGGTGTTGCAGGCCTTCATCGACACCTGTGCCGGCCGCCGGGAAAATCCCTCTTCCGCTGAACGCAGCCTGCATCTCGCCGAACTCTGGGACCTGATCAAGCAATCTTCGCAGGACGGCGGCGCGCCGATGACCCTGCACACCAGCCCGTGGAACCCAAAATGACCAATCCGATCCGCATCACCATCTGGAACGAGTTCTGGCACGAAACCAACCAGCCGGAAATCCGCGCCGTCTACCCCGACGGCATTCACGGCGCCATTTCCGAAGGCATCGACGCTGAAGATTTCGAGATCCGCACGGCGACATTCTTCGATCCCGAACACGGGATGACGGATGAAGTTCTGAACACCACCGACGTGCTGTTCTGGTGGGGACACGTGGTTCACAGGGAAATTCCCGACGAACTGGTCACCCGGATCCAGAAACGGGTGCTCGACGGAATGGGCCTGGTGGTTCTGCATTCCGGGCATCACTCCAAGGTGTTCGGGCGGCTGATGGGCACCTCCTGCAACCTGTCCTGGCGGGAACACGAGGGCGGCGAACGCGAGCGGGTCTGGGCGATAGACCCGGCACATCCGATCGCCAAAGGCGTTCCCGAGTCGATCCTGGTGCCGCAGTCGGAAATGTACGGTGAGCCGTTCGACATTCCGCAGCCCGATCACCTGGTGTTTGTCAGCTGGGTCGAAGGCGGCGAGGTCTTCCGCTCAGGCTGCTGCTATCACCGCGGCCGCGGCCGGATCTTTTATTTCAGTCCAGGACACGAAAGCTTTCCAATCTATTTCATGCCCGAGATCCGCCAGGTTCTGGCCAATGCTGCCCGCTGGTGCGCCCCGCGGCACGAGGACGGCGTGCGTCTGGTCAACCGGCACCGGCCCGAACCGCTGGAAACCATAGGAAAGGCCCCGGGCGGAGACTGAGTCCGCTCAAGCCGCGCCGGCGAGTTCGAAGCCCTGGCTCTGGCTGCGGATGATCTGGCGCGCGTCCCAGCCGGTGTCGTCGGTCCGGCTGTCGCCCCAGGCGCGGTTCGGATCCGGCCAGGGTATCGCGCCGACCAGTGAACGCGTATAGGGATGGGCCGGGTTCTCGATCACGTCCGCCGGCAGTCCCGCCTCGACGATGCGGCCCCGGTGCAGCACCAGAACGTAGTCGCTGACATGGTAGGCCGTGGCGAGGTCGTGGGTGATGTAGATCACCGATATGGCAAACCGGTCCTTGAGCCGCTGCAGATTGCCAAGGATGGTCATGCGCAGCGACGCATCGACCATCGATACCGGTTCGTCCGCGACCAGCAGCCGCGGACCGATCATCAGCGCACGCGCAACCATCAGCCTCTGCCTCTGGCCGCCGGAGAGTTCATGGGGAAAACGGCCGAGGATCTCACCGGCGTCGAGCCCGACCGCTTCGCAGGCTTCCTCCATGCGTTTGCGCTCGGCGGGCCGGTCACCGGCCAGATCGAAGTTTTCGAGCGGCAGCGACAGGGCGCGGTCGACCTTGTAGAACGGGTTGAACGATCCGTAGGGGTCCTGAAAGATTGCCTGAACCTCGCGGCGGTAGGCCCGTTTTTCGCCGGCCCGCATCGCAGAGGTCGCCGTGCCCCGGTAGCGGATTTCGCCCGCGCTCTGGGTCTCGAACCCCAGGATCATCCGCGCCAGGGTGGTTTTCCCCGAACCGGACTGCCCGACGACCGAGATGATCTGCGGATGATCGTCCGCGAGACGGAAGGAACAGGTGTCAAGGGCCCGCACCGCGCCCCTGCCCAAAAGCCCGCCGCCGAAGGTCTTTGAAACCCCGTCAAACTCCATCAGGCCCGCGCCGCCGGACGGTTTTGCCACTGCGGGCGCCGCCGTTTCGGTCCGACGGCCCAAAGTGGGGACGCTCTCGATCAGCATCTTCGAATAGGGGTGACGCGGTGCGTGGAAGATCCGGCCCACCGGCGCATCCTCGGCGATCAGCCCGTCCTGCATGACGATCACCCGGTGCGTCGCCTGGGCCATCAGCCCCATGTCATGGCCGATCACCAGCAACCCGCAGCCGATGTCCTCCTGGGCGGCGATCAGTGTGGCCATCACCTGCTTCTGGGTGATGACGTCGAGCGCGGAGGTCGGCTCGTCGGCGATGACGAGGTCGGGTTTCATGGCAATCGCAATCGCGATGCAGGCACGCTGTTTCATGCCGCCCGAAAGCTGATGCGGGTAGGCCCGGGCGAGGGCAGGGGAGAGGCCGACGCCTTCCAGTGCGCCCGCGACCAGAGTGTCCGCCGCCCTGCGGTCGGGCCGCTGACCGTGATCGGTGAGGCCGTCGAGGATCTGCTCGCGCAGCCGCAGCACCGGGTTGAGCGAGTTCATCGCCCCCTGCGGAATATAGGCGACCCGTCGCAGCCGCGAGGACCGGACGGCATCGCCGCGCAGCGCCAGCAGATCCTCGCCCTTCAGGTGCGCGGTGCCTCCGGTGATCTTCCCCGGAGCCTCGATCATCTGCATCAGCGCCAGCGCCGTCGTGGTCTTGCCGGAGCCGCTTTCACCCACCAGAGCCACCCGCTCGGCGGGTGCGACGTCAAAGCTGACTCCGCGCACCGCATGGATGACGCGGGTGCTGGTGAAGTAGTCGATGGAAAGGTCGCGAACCTGCAGAAGTGTCATGGTCAGGTTCTCCTGCGCAGTCGCGGGTTGGCCAGTTCGTCAAGGCCCGCATTGAGCAGATAGAGCCCGACGAAGAGCACGATCAGGATCAGCACCGGCGGCAGGATCCACCACCAGAGGCCGAGCAGAAAGGCCGAGAACTGCATGATCCAGTAGATGGTCATCCCGAGCGTCGGCTCGTTCTGCGGCCCGAGGCCCATGGCCTCCAGACCGACGCTGGCAAGGATCGCGGCGGCGACCGCTACGATGAAGGACGAAATCAGGTAGGGCATCAGATTTGGTGCGATCTCGCGGAAAATAATCGACAGGCCGCCAGAGCCGGAGAGCTTCGCCATCTCCACATAGCCCGCCTCGCGCATCACCAGAATCTGACTGCGGACCTGGCGGGCAGGGCGGCGCCAGGCGAGCAGGGCGATGATCAGGGCCATGCCGAGGGACGTCAGACCGGTCTGCAGCATCGCGGAAATGATGACCAGGAACAGGATCGCCGGGACGGTGAGGAGCACGTCGACCACCCAGGTGATGATCCGGTCGGCCCAGCCGCCGTAATAGCCGGCGACAAAGCCGACGGCAGAGCCGAAGACGATGCCGATCAGCCCCGCAACCACGCCGGTGCGGATGGTCAGGTACGACCCTTCGATCATCACCGCGAGAATGTTGCGACCCTGCGGGTCGGTGCCGAGAGGGAACTCCGATGAAGGCGGCTGGCTCGCGGGGCCCGCCAGCGGCCGGGCCTCGGTCACGTCGACGAACAGCCGCCCGAGCGTGGTGAAGGCAATCAGCGCCAGCAGCAGGATCAGACCGAACACAAGCTGCGGATTGCGCCGCAGATAGCGGCCTATGCCGAGCAGGGTGCCGCGCAGGCTGCCTGGCTCGGCCTCTTCGGCAATGCGTTCGACACGCGGCGGGAAGGACGTGGATTCTGTCATGCGTTGAGCCTCATGTCCGCACCCGCGGGTCGATGAGTGGATAGATGAGATCGACCAGCAGCATCGAGACGGCGATGGTGACGATCAGAATGAACACGATGCCGTAGATCGTCGGATAGTCGAAGAGCGTGATCGATTCGAGCAGCAGATTGCCCATGCCGGGATAGCCAAAGACGATCTCGACCAGCACCGCGCCGGTGACCACCTGGCCAAAAAACAGCGCCAGGGTGGTCACCTGGGGCAGGATCGCATTGCGCAACCCGTAGCGCAGGAAAATACGTCTCGGCGTCAGTCCCTTGGCCTTGGCGAATGTCATGTAATCCTCACCCTGTACCGTCACCATCATGCCGCGCATGCCGATGGCCCAGATGCCGATCGAGGCGATTGCGATTGAGAGTGCCGGCAGGATCGAATGGTGGAACACCTCCACGGCGAAGGACCAGTTCCAACCGGGAATCGAAAAGATCGAGTAGCCGCCGGAAATCGGAAACCATCCGGCCTTTGCCGCGAGAAAGTAGATCAGCACGAGGCCGATCAGATAGAACGGAATTGCCGAGAACACCATCAGCACCGAGGACACTGCCTGCATCAGCACCGAGTCGCGCCGCCACGCCGCGTAGGCTCCCACCAGAGTTCCGATTGCAAAGGAGATCAGCGTTGTCGTCACCATCAGGCCGATGGTCCAGGGCAGCGCCGCGCCGATCAGGTCGCCGACCCTTGCCGGGTAGGAGGCGATCGACAGGCCGAAATCGAATGTCGCAATGTCCCCAAGATAGTCGAAATAGCGTTCCCACAGCGGACGGTCGAGGCCGAAACGGGCGTTGAACGCCTCGGTGAGTTCGGCAATGCGGTTGCCGTCAACGCCGGACGTCTCCGCAAGCTGGGTCAGCTTTTCGGTGATCGGATTTTTCGGCGCAAGCTGCGGCAGAAAGAAGTTCAGTGTCGCCGCCGCCCAGATCACGGCGAGCAGCGTCAGAATGCGTTTGAGGATGCGTTGAAGGTACATGTGCCTGCCTGGTGAAGGCGGGACCGGACGTTGAAGTCCGGTCCCCGTGGCCGTGTTACTTGGCGGGCTGCAACTGGTGCATCAGATAGCCGAACTGGCCGGAGGTGTACCAGAAAGCCGGCTGGAGATAGGGGTTCTCCTCCGAAGGCCAGTTGGTCCAGACCGAGTTGTTCATCGGAATGCGGTGATACCATTCCTGGATCGGCACCTCGACCGCCTCGCGCATCCAGATTTCCATCGCCTGGGTGGTGACATCGAGCAGCTTCGGGTCACCCGGCTCGATCTGGCCCGCCTGCTCCACCAGCGCGTCGAATTCCTCGTTGCACCAGCGGTCCATGAACAGGGTTGGCTGGCCCTCGGGAAGGGCGTTGGCGCAGGTATACATCTCCAG
>JAUIHM010000040.1 GCA_030432315.1 Alphaproteobacteria bacterium
CAGGGAATTTTCGGCTTCGTCAACACCATCGGCGCCCAGACGGTGGAAGCGGGGCTCGATCCCGCCAGGGTCCTGCGCCATTTCGAATGGCGTCACTGTGTTCCGTCCCTTTACGGCGGCGCGGTGATGGTCTCACAGGAATTCCGAGAATCCCATCCGGAGGCTGTGACCGGCCTTGTCCGGGCCATCAACCGCGGCGTTCGCGATACGCTCTCGGATCCGGACGCCGCCATCGATGCCGTTGTCCGTCGGAACCCCGCAATTGACCGGCGCGCAAACGAGGTTCGGCTCCGGGGCACCATTGCCCTCGAGATGGGCCATCCGGAAGTGGCGGCAATCGGCCTCGGCGACGCGGACGATGCACGTCTCTGGGACGGTATCCGTCTCATCACGGCGGGCAGGGCACTTCCCGTCTATGCCTCTCCATTGATGTTTTTTGACCGCAGTTTTCTTCCACCGATCGCCGAACGGCTTCGCCCGGCGGGTCCGGCGGCAGAGTCTGCCCCCGACGCTGTTTCCCAGGTCTGACCTGTCGCGTCTCCGAACAACCGGTCAGAGCCAGGTTTGCCTTCGCGGACAATGCTGGCCGGTTTCTGCCTGCCCACCCTTTGCCTTGACTGTCTGCACTCACAGGGTCTGAATTGCAGTTCCGACAGGCAGGAGGACCCGGTCATGCAAGGAGACGCAGATATTCCCGACATCCCCACCGAAATGCGCGCCGTTGTCTGTTACGGTCCCGGCGACTACAGAAATGAGCGCCGACCGGTCCCCGTTCCCGGTCCGGGGGAGGTGCTGGTGAGAGTCGTTGCCGCGGGCATCTGTGTCGGTGACGCCAAATGCCACGGCGGCGCGCCGATGTTCTGGGGCGACGGAAACCGTCCGGCCTATGCGGAATCCGATGTCATCCCAGGGCATGAATTCGTCGGGCAGGTCGTCGCGCTGGGCGAGGGGGCGGACGCGCTGCACGGACTCAAGATCGGCGATCTTGCCGTCTCGGAGCAGATCGTGCCCTGCGGCGCCTGCCGGTACTGCCGTTCGGGCGACTACTGGATGTGCATGCCGCACGACATCTACGGATTTCACCGCGCCACCCAGGGGGCCTGGGCGGAATACATGCTGTTCCCGGCGAAGTCCCTGAACTACCGCCTTCCTGAAACCCTCGACCCGTTTCACGGTGTGTTCGTCGAACCGCTCGCCTGCTCCGTTCACGCGGTGAACAGGGGCAATATCAAACTCAACGATGTGGTGGTCATTTCCGGCTGTGGCGCGCTGGGACTCGGCATGGTCGCTGCGGCGCGAATGAAGAATCCGGCGGTGCTGATCGCGCTGGACCTGAACGAACACCGCCTCGACCTGGCACGGCGCTGCGGCGCGGATATCGTGATGAACCCCGGCAAGACGGATGTGGTCGCCGCAATTCGGGATCTGACCGGCGGATATGGATGTGACGTCTACATCGAAGCGACCGGAGCGCCGAAATCCGTCGAACAGGGGCTGCTTGCGATCCGCAAGCTCGGTACCTTCGTCGAGTTCTCCGTGTTCAGGGATCCGGTCACCGTCGACTGGACCATCATCGGCGACAGCAAGGAACTCGACATCCACGGCGCCCACCTGAGCCCGCGCACCTACCCGACGGCCATCCGCATGCTGGAGCAGGGCCTGTTGCCGATTGACGACATCCTGACCCACCGATTGCCGCTGGAGGCGTTTGGCGAGGGCATCGCGCTGGCAAACGACGGTTCGCAGTCGATCAAGGTGGTGCTCGATCCGGCGCTGAACTGACGCGGGCTACCGCGTACGCCGGAAACCGCCCGCGCGCGGCCGCGGAGGATGGCGGTTTCCCTATCTGCGCGGCCGTGGCGGATGCGCGGAAAAGGTCGCCTGCGAGATCACGGTACCGCTGCCGTCCACGGTCAGCCGCAGTGCCCGCCCGCCATGATAGAAGGTCAGCCGGAACCGGCCCTGGTCGTCACCGGTTCCGGTTTCCGACAGGCTGGTTATATCACCGTTGCGCATCCGCTCGCGCACCGTCGCCGGATCTAGGGCAAATGCCCGCGCCAGCAGTTCCGCATCGACCACGAAGCCTTCCGGACCCACACTTACCCCGGCCATGCCGCCTCTCCCTGTCCCCTGAAGCCCGCTCGTCTGAGCGCCGCCTTGCACCGTGAATTCCCCATACAACGCCCCATTGGGGGGTGAGGATGCCAGGCGCGACCCTAACCGCTGCGCTGCGGGTGTCCAGACGCCGGACCCCTGACCCGGAATGCGCGCCACCGCGCCGGGGCCAGGTCTCCGGCGCAAACCTGCAACCTTAACCTTTCGTTTGCCATTTCCACCCTACCACCGCAGATGATCCCCGGCCCGCTGTTTCGGCGCAGGGAGCGCAAAGGATGCCTGTCTTGACCCTGATGACGCCTTCTCCGGCAATCGACCCGAACGGCCTGCGGATCTGTGCCTCGGGCTTTCGTGAATACGACGCCCGCTGGCGCTACCCGGAGGACATAAACGCTGGCGGGTTCTTCCGGCTCGGTCTGTGTATCGGCACCCAGATGCACGGCGAGGGCACACGGCCCGCCATCATCGTCGGCCACGATTTTCGCGCCTGTTCGCAGACGGTTGCGGATGCTCTGGTCGACGGACTCGTCGCGGCCGGCATCGCCGTGCACGACATCGGCCTTTGCCTGTCGCCGATGGCCTATTTCGCGCAGGTCCACCTCGGTGTTCCCGCCGTCGCCATGGTCACCGCGAGCCACAATCCCAACGGCTGGACCGGCGTCAAGGTCGGGTTCGCGCCCGCCACGACCCACGGTCTTGATCTGATGCAGGCCCTGAAACACCTCGTCGCCGCAGACGGCGGTGTGCCGCGTCCGGGCGGCTCGGTCCGGTCCGTGTCGGGTGTCCGTGCGGCATATCTTGCCGACGCCGCCGGCGGGTTTCGTCTGACACGCCCGCTGCGCATCGTCTGCGCCACCGGCAACGGCACCGCAGGAGCCTTCGCACCGGACCTGCTGTCGGTCATCGGTGCGGAGGTCATCGCCCGGCACACTGATCTCGACTGGGATTTCCCCCATTACAATCCGAATCCGGAATCTCTCACCATGCTGCACGACATGGCGGCGGCGGTGAAGGAAACAGGAGCCGACCTAGCCCTCGGTTTCGACGGTGATGGCGACCGCTGCGGCGTTGTGGATGACACCGGAACCGAGGTTTTCGCCGACCGGATGGGAGTGCTGCTCGCCCGCGACTGCGCCCGCCGGTTCCCGAACGTCAGGTTCATCGTCGACGTCAAATCAACCGCGCTCTACCGGACCGATCCGGTCCTGCGCGCCGCGGGGGCCGAGGTCGAATACTGGAAAACCGGCCACAGCCACATCAAGGCGCGTCTGCGCGAAACCGGAGCCCTGGCCGCGTTCGAACGCTCGGGTCACTGCTTCTTCGCTCCGCCTCTCGGACATGGATACGACTGCGGCCTGCGGACAGCGGTTGCGATCTGCCGGATGATGGATCAGGAGCAGGGTCGCCGCCTCTCCGAGATCAGCGCCGACCTCCCGGCGGTCTGGGCAACCCCAACCCTGTCGCCGCCCTGCGCCGACGGGGCAAAATACCAGGTGGTCGACCGGATCACCGCCCAAATCGGGGCGATGATGCGCGCCGGAAGCGAGTTTGGCGCTGGGCGCATAGCCGCCATTTCCACCGTCAACGGCGTCAGGCTGACCCTTGCCGACGGAAGTTGGGCCCTGGTGCGCGCGTCCTCAAACACGCCCAACCTGGTCGTGGTCTGTGAAAGCCTGCGGAGCGCCGAACACCGGGACCGGATGGTTCGGGATATCGAAACGCTGCTTTCCCTCGAACCGCAGGTCGGGGTCTGAGACCGGACAGCCTGACGCCACCTGTCCATCGGCCGTTCAGATCAGGCGAGCCATTTGCCGTAGTCCGACACCAGCAGGTGCATGGGCGCCTCGTCTTCCTCGATCGCGGAGAACCGCCCAAGCGGTTCGCGGAAGATGTTGTCGGTATTGTCGTCGTTGACGGTCGAGACTTCGCCGATCAGCACGTCACCGCCCTTGCCCCAAAACGCATGCCAGGTGCCGGGATAGAGCGTTACGCTCTCGCCTGGGCTCAGCTCAAGGATCTCCCCGGGGCCCTGGGTGCGTGCCACCCCGTCAGTCATCACCGTCACGTCAGATTTGGTGCAGACATTGCCGTCCGCATCGGCGCCGAACAGTTCCAGCGCCAGCGTCGCGCCACCCCGGTTGATGATGTCTTCGACCTTGAGAATGTGCGTGTGCATGGGAGAAACCTGATTCTCCCGCGAAATCATGATCTTCTCGGCATAACACATGCCGCCGCCGGCTTTCAGTTCCTCCTGCTTTCCGTTGCGGACGGTGAACAGAAACAGGCCCATCCTGTCGAACATGCCGAGGTTGTAGTCGGTAATGTCCCAGCCCAGATTGGCATCGGTAATGCCCCGGATGCTGTCCTTTCGGGCGACCATTTCGTCGGGCGTCCAGTAGGCGAACGGTGGCAGGACAAAACCGAACGAGCGGATGTAATCGTCCGCCTCACGCATGATTTCGTTAATGGTTGAGCGCTTCATTCCCGACTCCATCCCCAATGTTCAGGAACTCCAGGACCATTGCGGCCGTCCAAGAAAAATGACCGCCGCCGCATCCCTCTCCTGTGTGCGGATCGTAATACTCAGCCAGTCCGCTGACTGCAATCAAATCCAGACTGGAACCGACGATCCGATCCGAAGTCTCAATCCGGCCCTGTCGGCGCAGCCCGTCGGCGATCATGAAATTGATGATCAGCCAGATCGGCCCGCGCCAGTAACGCGTGCTGTTGAAGTCCGCCGCTGCCGGGTCGTGGCTGGGAACAATCCATTTCGTCTGCGACGCGATCTCCTCTACCCGCTCGGCGATCCGTCCCGCATGCTCGGCGCCAATGTCCGCAAACACCGTCATCAGCCCGCCAATGGAGCGGCTGTCGATCAGCGTTCCGAGCTTTCGGTCGAGGCAGAGATACTGTCCGTGCGCCTCGCTCCAGAGGGACGGCAGGGCCGCGCGGGTCCTTTCTGCCATCGCCCGGTTTTCTGCCGCGATTTCCGCCATTCCCAGTGCGTCGGCGAGATCCGCGAGGTCTTCGCAGGACCGTATCAGGATCGCGTTGAAGCCCGGATCGACGATCTGGAACGGCGAGGCATCATGCAGTCTGGAATTGTCCCAGCCGAGACTGCGGAAATGCTGCACCAGCCAGATGTAGCGGTCGTACTGCGCCTGGGTCGGCCGGTGTTCCGGATTGGCGTGACTGGTGTCGCGCCGGGTGTAGGGCTTCACCCCTTCCGTCGGCACCCGGTCAAACGCCGCATCCCAGTCCACGGAATTGTCGCGGCCGGTCTCCCAGGGATGGATCACGGCAACCAGCCCGGTGCCTTCCGGATCACGACAGGCATGAAACCACCGGTGCCAGTGGGAAATCTTCGGGATCAGCGCCTCCGCCCGGGCACGAAACGCCTCCGGGTTGCTGCTGCGGTCGTAAAGCCGCCGGATTGCGAAGCCTGCGACCGGCGGGTTGGAGATGCCGGAGGTCTGTATCTCCCGCGCGACCCCCCAGACGTCCGGCCCAGGAAAGTAACCGTCGTCCTCGACGTGAAACACGATGTGCGGCACCATCCCGTCGTCCCACTGGTGCCGGAACAGGGTCTCGATCTCGGTCCACGCGCGGTCCTCGTCGAGAAAACCGTAACCGAGCGCAGTCAGGCAGGAATCCCAGTTCCACTGAAACGGATAGAGCCCCTTGGTCGGAACACTGTAGGTTCCCCGGTCGTTGTCTTGCAGGACACCGGCGGCCTGTGCGAAGAGCGCGGATGTATCGATCTCGGTCATGGAAATGCCTTTCTCTCAGGCCACGGCGAGGGTGGTTTCAGGGTCGAACCAGCGGATCCGGTCCGGCTCCGGGGCGATATGCAGAACGTCGCCGGCCTTGACCCGCGAATTGCTGTCGATCACGGCGCGGAAAAGGCTGCCCTCCACGTCGCAGGTGACGAGGATATGGGCCCCGAGCGGTTCGACGACGCGCACATTGGCCTGCAGCCCGGTTTCCGCCAGCGAAAGATCCTCGGGGCGGATGGCGAATTCCAGCGTTTCGCTGGCAACCGACGGGCCGGTAAACTGCTGACCCGCGACCTGCCACTTGCCGTCGCCCTGGTTGCGGGCGGTGATGAAATTCATCGGCGGGTTGCCGATGAAGCTGCCGACGAAATGCGCCGCCGGATTGCGGTAAACCTCGACCGGTTCCGCCGCCTGCACGATCCGTCCCTGGTGCATTACCGAGATCCGGTCGGCAAGGCTCATCGCCTCGACCTGGTCGTGGGTGACGTAGATGGTGGTCGTGTTGCTGGCCTCAAGGACGCCCTTCAGTTCCGCCCGCATTTCGAGCCGCAGCAGGGCGTCGAGGTTGGAGAGCGGTTCGTCCATCAGGATCACGTCCGGCTCCATCGCCAGCGCCCGCGCCACCGCGACGCGCTGCCGCTGGCCGCCGGAAAGCTGACCGGAGTAACGCTGCAGCAGCGCCTCGATATGCATCAGCCCGGCGGTCCGCTCGACCCGTTCCCGAACCAGCCTGTCGTCCAGTTTGGCCATCCGCAGCCCGAAAGCGACGTTCTCGAACACCGTCAGGTGCGGGAAAACGGCGTAGTTCTGAAACACCATGGCAATGCCGCGTTCACGCGGCGGCAGGTGGTCAACCCTGCGCCCGCCGATCCAGACCTCGCCGACGGACGGGGTTTCGAGGCCGGCAATGATGCGCAGCAGCGTGGTCTTGCCGCATCCCGACGCGCCGAGCAGCACCATGAATTCCTGGTCGGCAATGGTCAGGTCGATGGAGTGCAGCGCCTGATAGGTGCCGAAGGTCTTGGCAACATTCCGGATTTGAATCTCAGCCATTTCAAGCCTCTCTGACGGGAATGGGGGGCAGGGCGGTGCGGAGGGTCATCGGTTTGCGATCCCCCACATGGCGAACAGGTACTTGCGGACCGCGAAGATGAAGATCAGCGCCGGAACCACGAGCACGAAACCGCCCGCGAATTTCAGGTGCATCGGTGAAACATCGAGGCTTTGCAGCAGGAACGCGGTCAGCGTCCGGTTCTCGATCGTCAGGACGGAGGCCGCGAACACCTCGTTCCACGAGATAACGAAGGCGAATACGGCCGAGGCGGCGATCCCGGGCAGGATCAACGGCAGCACCACCTTGCGGAACGCCTGTTCGCGGGTGCATCCGAGCGTCCACGCGGCCTCCTCCAGTTCGATGGGGATGCCGGAGAACAGCGAGAAGGTGATCAGCACCGAGAACGGCAGCGCCAGCGTGGTGTGAACGATGGCGAGGCCAAGGATGGTGTCGTCGAGCCCGGTGCGGATGAACATCACCGCCAGCGGCAGCGCCAGAAGCGGCAGCGGAAAGGCGCGGGTCATCAGGATCAGGATTCGGAACGCCGACTTGCCGGGAAAGTCGAACCGTGACAGGGCATAGCCCGCCGGTGCACCGATCAGGATGGCGAGCAACATCGTCACGCCCGCCACGAGTACCGAGTTTTTCAGCGCCTTCAGGATGCCGGCGAAACCGGCGAAGAACTCCAGGTTGGCGAAATCCCAGCCGGGCACGAAGCTCTTGGGGAAGGCCGTGACCGCTTCGGGCGAGGAGAGCGTGTTGACGATCAGAAGGTAGATCGGCACCAGCACCCAGGCGCAGAGCAGCAGCGCGGTCGCGCCAAAAAGGATGTTGCCCGCCCGGCGCGGAGAGCCGGGAAGTTTCGGCGATTCTGCAACGCTCATATCTGCGCTCCTTTCGGTACCCGCAGAACCCGCAGGAAGAACAGGGTGAAGGCGATGGAAATGGCGAGGATCACCAGGGCCAGGGCCGCCGCGACATGCCCGTCCTGAAGTTCAAACTGGTAGTTGTATGTCTCACCCATCAGTACCGGCAGGCTGGTGCCGCCAAGTGCTGCGACCACCGCGAAGACTTCGAAGGCGAGGATCACCCGCAGGATCAGCGCTGTCTGCAGGCTGGGGCGCAGAAGTGGCAGCGTCACCTTCCACAGCCGCTGCCAGCGCGACGCACCGAACACTTCCGCCGCCTCGTCGTATTCTTTCGGGATCAGGCCGAGACCGGCGACGAGGATCACCAGCATGATCGCGGTCGCCCGCCAGATCTCCGCCAGGGCGATGGCAATGAAGATAACCCAGGTGTTCTGGTAACTGAGGAAATTCGTCGGCTGTTCGATCACCCCGAGCCCGTAGAGCATCGAGTTGAGAAAGCCGGTCTGTTCAAAGATCGCCAGCCAGATGATGCCGGCGGCAAGATCGGAAATGCCGAGCGGGATGGTCCAGATGTAGAGCATGATGTCGCGCCCGCGCTGCATCCGCGTCACCATCATCGCCATGGTAATCGAAAGGACCACCTGCACCGGAACCACCGCGAGGGCAAGCAGCATCGTGTTCCAGAAGGCGATCGGGAATTTCCAGTGATCGGCCATCGTCCGGAAGTGTTCGAGCGTGAATCCCGCTTCGTTCGTGAAGGCCTGCCAGGCCACCAGGGCGAAGGGGTAGAGGAAGAACACGCAGAGAAACAGCGTGGCAGGCAGCAGCAGCAGGTAGGGAAGCGTCCTGTTGTCCATGACGGCAGTCTCCGGGGCCGGTGTTGGAGGTGTGACGGCTGCCCGGCCGGTCCGGTCCGGGCAGCTTCAGCGTGCGGTGTCAGTCGACGGGGCAGGCGCCCTCGGATGGAAGGTCGGGTGCCCAGCAGGGGGCGCCGGTTTCTTCCATGATCCGGCGCAGCGTTCCGGCCTGGTCTTCCAGCACGGCTTCGATGTCGTGGCCGGCGAGGACAATCCGTTCGAAGGTGTCCACATAGACCTGGTTGAACTTGCCGCCCTCATCGCCGAGTCCGGACGGCAGAAGCCCCGGATTCGCGTCGGCGGAGCCGGACATCTTGGCGATGGCCGCGCCCGAAATCTGTACCGCCGGCGGCATGTCGTCCGGCAGGTCCACGTCAACCACCGGGAAGAAGCTGGTGGCCCGCAGCGTGGCAAGCTGGGTCTCCGGCTTCATCATGTAGGCGATCAGTTCTTTCGACCCGTCCATGTCCGGCGCGGTGCGCGGAATGGCGATCCCGGCGATCACCGGCATGAAGCCGCGGCCCGTCGGGCCGGACGGGGCCGGGAAGGCGATGAAGTCGTCGGGGCGCTGGTTGAAAGCCTCTGCCAGACGGGCGGTGTGGTCAAACGCGACCCAGACATCCTCGGACAGAAGCTGTTCCTGCATGAACGAGAAATTGGTGGAGCCGGGATTGGTGTACTGCCAAAGCTCCCGGAATTTCTCCCAGGCCACCACCGCTTCGGGCGAGTTGAACTTTGTCACGACCGAATTGGTATAGGACGGATAGAGATACCCCTGGAAAAACCGGTGCTTCAATCCCTTCGGTCCTGCGGGGAAACCGAATTTCGGGCTGCCGGTCGCTTCGGCGATCGCCCGGTTTCAGTCGATCAACTGGTCGTAGGTCAGCGCGTCGATATCTGCGCCTTCCGGAAGGTATTCCAGCGCCTTCCTGTTGGCGGCCATCACATAGGTCGCCTGCATCCACGGCAGGTATTTCTGCTCTTCCGTGCCCAGCTGCCCGAGCGCGGCGAAGGTTTCGTTGACCGCGACATCGCCCAGGTCGATCCCCGAGAGGTCCACGAGATCATCTGCCGGCTGCGAGGTGAAGTCGCCGTGCAGCCCGCCCAGCACGCCGATCGTGCCCTTGTCCGCCTGCAGCTCGGCCTGGAGGCGGGTCAGCCACGGGCCGCCGTCGCTCGCCTGATAGTCGACATCGAGACCCGAGGGCGCCAGCACCTGATCGCGCATCGCCTGGGTTTCCTCGATCGGTTTTGCCTGGGTTGACCAGAACAGGATTTCAGCCCCGGCGGTTCCGGCGCCGAGGGTGAAAACCGCGGTCGCCGCTGCGGCGACCGCGGTTCGTGTCCGCGATGTCAGCGCCAGATGTTGGAAAGTTGCTTTCATGTCCGTCTCCCGTGTTGTCGTGCCATCTGTTTCCGCCGGATCGACCGGGCGGTGCCGGGGCATGGCGGGCCCGGCGTTTCGCCGTCTGGGTCGTTCAGTGGGGGGAGGCCGTCGCCCGTACCTGCCTTCAGTTGCGTCCTGCACCGCCGTCCGGATGTTTCCGGGTGCCGTGCCGTTCGGGTGTGGCAGATGCGTGTTTCCCCCTCAGCGCCGCCTGTTTGCCGCGGCCTTGGCAAAACTATGATACAACGTTGCATCATATGTCAACAGCCACGGCGCGTCGATTTTTGCGGAATTCCGCCAAATCTGTGGAATAAACTGAAACCATGGACAAAATTCGCGCATGTTTTTTAGTCAGACGGCACAGGGAAGGCAGTTTGCCCTTGAATAAATGGTGCAACGTTCTAGCATTCTGACACCAATTTTCACCCGCCGGCCCCGTCTGGCGAATCGGGAGCCGCATGCACGTGACCACCCGTCCGACCATTTTGACCGTCGCCCAGGAGGCCGGGGTTTCGACTTCAACGGTCAGCCAGGTGATGCGTGGTTCGGGGCGCATCTCCGAGAAAACCCGGGAGAAGGTGCTGAGCGCCGCCAAGCGCGTCAGCTACATGCGCAATCCCCACGCTGCGGCGATGCGCTCGGGCAAGTTCCGCGAGGTCGGCCTGCTGATCAACCAGATCGCCAACCCGTTCAACGCCGAGGTGGTCGCCGGGGTCAGCGACCGGCTGGAAAGCGACGGCTATCTCGTGTTCGTGCTCGACACGCGGAACGAAGCCGTTCGGCAGCGGCGCTATCTCGAAACGCTGATCGGAGGCGCGCGCGGCGGTCTCCTGTGGGTTCCTGCCAGCGACACGTCGAGGGACGACATCGATCTGGTCGTGGCCCAGAAAATGCCGACAGTGTCCTTCCTGCGGCAGATTCCCGGCGGACATTTCGACCATGTGGGCATCGAGAATACCGCCGGCACCCGTGACGCCACCGAGTATCTCGTCAGCCTCGGACACCGGCACATTGCCTATCTCGGCGGTCAGGGGAGTGTCGATCTGCGCATGCAGCGCATCGCCGGCTATACCGAGGTGCTGGAGGAATCTTCACTCGGTCCCCCGGTGATCTGCGCCTGCCACGAGAGCAAACAGGCCGGCGCCGAAGCAGTCACGGTGCTGATGACGGAACATCCCGAAATTACTGCCATAGTCGGCAACGGCGACGTGGTGGCGATGGGGGCCACGCTCGGCCTCGCCCGCATGGGCTACGTCGTGGGGCGGGACGTTTCGGTGGTTGGTTTCGACGACACCAACGAGGCGGTGCTCTGGACGCCACCGCTCACCACCCTGTCGGTCAATGCCTTCGGCCTTGGCGAACGGCTCGCCCAGACCCTGATCGACCGGATCCAGACCCCCGACGCGCCGGTGCGCAGCACCCGTCTCTCCGCCCGCCTGACGGTGCGCGGCTCCACCGGCCCGGTCCCGGCCCGGTAGCGCCGAAACCCGGGCGCCTTCGCGGTTTTGCCTTGTCAACGCCGCGCCCGCTCCGCCAGATGGGCGAAAACAGCACCCGGCCCGAAATTCCGGACCGCCGAGAGGAGGACACCCATGCGGATCGACGCCCACCACCATTTCTGGGACACGGAACGCGACCACCACGACTGGCTGCAAAGTGCCTCCCTGCGGCCGATCAACCGGCCGTTCCGGCCCGGCGACATGGCGCCACTGCTCGCCGCGGCCCGGATCGACCGCACGGTGCTGGTGCAGACCGTCCACGACCTCGGCGAGACCCGCGATTTCCTCGCCATCGCCGCAGAAGAGGATTTCGTCGCCGGCGTCGTCGGCTGGGCCAACCTGCTCAGCCCCGCGCTGCCGCAGACGCTGAAGGATCTGCGTGCCCTGCCGGGCGGCGACCGTCTGGTCGGCATCCGCCATTTGGTCCACAACGAAGCTGACCCCCATTACCTCGCCCGGCCCGACGTGGTGCGCGGCGTCGGGCAGGTGGGCGAGGCGGGCCTGGTATTCGACCTGCTGCTCAAGGAGCCCAATCTCGACGCGGCCATCGCCTGCGTCGATGCCAACCCGGACATGCGCTTCGTCGTCGACCACATTGCCAAACCGCGCATCGCTGCCGGCGCGCGTGAGCCCTGGACCGCCGGCATGACCCAGCTTGCGGCGCGCGAAAACGTCTGGTGCAAACTCTCCGGCATGGTCACCGAAGCCGACTGGCAGTCCTGGACCGCCGCCGATCTCGCGCCCTACGTGGCGAAAACCATCGACCTCTTCGGCATTGATCGGGTGATGTACGGTTCCGACTGGCCGGTCTGCCTGCTCGCCGCCGAGTATGCCCGCGTGGTGGAGACCCTCGAGGAACTCACCGCTGCCCTCGGACCGGAGGCCAATGCCAAAATCTTCGGCCTGAATGCCGCGGCGCTCTACGGTCTGCGCCCCTGACCGACGCCGGTGCTTGACCCCGACCCCGTAGAGGCCCTAAGCGCGGGCGTCATTGCGAGGGAGCCGAACCATGAGTGTCTACCAGGCCGTGTGCGAAACCGGCGGCGCCAAACCCGCCGCCGATCTGCTGGATGCGCTGTCGTGCCTGGTGCCCGAACCGGCCGCCTCCGGCGTGCACGACCGCAACGACGGCAGCGGCATTTGGGAAGTGAGCGCCTATTTTGAGGAAAAACCGGATGAAACCGGCCTCGCCCTGCTCGCCGCCGCCCATGGGGCAGGGGAATTCACCGTGGAAAAGGTCGTCAACCGCGACTGGATTGCCCATGTCCGCGCCGAACTGACCCCGGTCCGCGCCGGGCGGTTCATCGTCTACGGCAGCCACGACGCCGACAGCATTCCCTCCAACCTCATCGGCCTGGAAATCGAGGCGGCTCTCGCCTTTGGCACCGGTCATCACGCCACCACCCAGGGATGTCTCGAAGCCCTCGACGGCCTCGTCCGCCAGGGCTTCGCACCCCGCAGCGTCGCCGACATCGGCGGCGGAACCGGCGTTCTGGCCATGGCCGCGGCGCGGGTGTTCCCCTGTCCGGTGATCGCCACCGACATCGACGAGGTCGCCACCGAGACCGCGGTGCAGAACATCGCCGCCAACCGGCTCACCGGCCGGGTCCGCTGCGCCACCGGTCCCGGCTTCCGGCCCACCGTGCTGCGCCCCCGTGCGCCGTTCGACCTGATCTTCGCCAACATCCTCGCCGGTCCGCTCAAGCGTCTGGCCCCGGACATGTCCGGCCATATGGCGCATGGCGGCATCGCCATTCTCTCCGGCATCCTCACCCGCCAGGCCAAATCGGTCGAGAAAGTCTACCAGGGCTTCGGCTATGCCTGCCTGCGCCGGCTGCGCCGCGAGGAATGGACGACGCTGGTGCTTCAGAAGCGCTGAACCGCCGTCTCAGGGCCGCGCGGGGCGGCAGATGTCGGCACCGGGACAGGCATCGCCTTCAGCCCGATCACCACAATCACTGCTGGCACCGCCAGCGGCGTGACAGCGAAGGCCGGTTGGGTTCCGGTCGGTGCAGGGGCGTTCAGGGCCGGAACCTTCAGCAAAGTCCGGGCGATCAGCACGAAAACCAGCAGCCACAGGCTGTTGACCATCCCTCCGGCGCAAATGCGCCGTGCAGGCGGTCCCGCCTGCGGCCGTCGGTCTGCCACCGGCACGGCCATGAGAATCACCGTCGCGACAGGTCCGACCAGGCATACCGGCGTCGCGCCGTTGCACGGGAACACGAATCCGGTTCCGGTGGTTGTCGCCGCGGCGACGAGGACGTGGTTTCTCCACGGGCTCAGCCGGAGAGGAGTGAACAGGGACGCCACGCGGATGCGCCAAAAACGCCAAGGCGGCAACACTTTCCAGAGTATGCGGAAAGATTAGAAAACCCATATAAGTATTTTATAATTAATAAAAATGACTTGATGGGGAGGTTCCGGGTAGAAAACGTGGTGGGACGGCTGCCGCAGCTTTGCGGTAAAGGGTGCGGATTTCGCTCCCCATGACTGGATACGCGCCGGTACGGCCGCGCACAGACCGCAGCATCCGGTCCGTTCGGCGGGCGCTCGCCTGCATCCGACGCGCTGCGGCGCTGCGGTTTCGCCTTCCGGCGAGGACGGTCTCGAAACGGCTTTCCTGAGCATGATGCCGGTTCCGATCCGCGCTGCCCGTACACTGGCATGGCAGCTTGCCCGGAGTGCCGGTTTCAAAATGCCGTTTCAGCACACCCTTGCACCTGCCATATATCTTACTATAAAACTCAGGAATGCGGCGCGCGCCGTAGCGTTCAAGTTAAGTGAGTGCGGGACATTTGCATGAGTGCAGCACGCCTACCGACCATTCCGGCAGACCAGTCAGCCCTGATCAGATCCGAACCGGCGCCGGTAGACCCGCTGCTGATCCGTATAAGGGTCTCGGCACTGGCCTGCCGTACCGCTGCCCGGACAGACCTCTTCGAGGCCTGCGCCGTGCTTTCTGCCGACCGTGAGACGGCGGACGCTGCACATATCGAGGTTTTGACGCGGTGTCTCGCCCAGGGTCTCGGCAGGGCTCCGCAGTTTTTTCGCCCGGGGGCGCTGGAAGTATCGTTTGACGAGGCATGGCTGATGCGTCTGCTCAACGCTTCCTCTACCAAAGACAGCGACAGCTTCGCCTTTCTGCTGCGTTCGCGCGTCCACAGATCCGCTCAGCGCAACCTCGCCTTTCTTCTGCACCGGATCGCCGCGCGCCTCGGCTGAATCTGCCATTTTTTAGATTCATTCTAAAAACTCTTGGCTTTCGCCTTCGCGCCTGGTATTCAGAACCCTGCCGGACATCCGCGCACATGCCGGGTGGCCGACTCAACCAGACCCGGAGACCAGAATGACGCAGACGGCAAGTTCCCTGACCACCGATGCAAAAACCGCGATCGCCGACGCGCTGAACCAGTGCGTGGCGGAAACGGTGGTGACGACAATGATGGCGCAGAACTTTCACTGGAACGTCGAAGGCATGGGGTTCGGCCCGCTGCACGCCCTGTTTCAGGAGATCTACGAGGATCACTTCACGGGTCAGGATGACCTCGCCGAACGGATCCGTGCCATCGACATGTATGCCGAAGGCCAGCTCGCCGGAATGCTGTCGCGCTCAAAGGTGACCGAGAGCGAAGGGCGCAAATCCGCGAAAGAAATGATCGGGCTGCTGGCCGAAGCCGAGGAAACCCTCGGTTCCACCCTCGCGGGCGCCGGCCAGCTCGCGGCCGAACATGGCGACGTGCTCACCGAAGACCTCGCCATTGAACGCGGCCGCATCCACGAAAAGTTCGCCTGGATGCTGCGCGCGCACCTCAGGGGCTGACCGGCGCCGCATCCCGTGCCGCCTTCAGTGGCTCGGCACCTTTTTTTCGGCACCGTTTCAGCCAGGCAGGATGCCAGTGCCGGTACTTGCCGAGACTGGCCTGCTGGTGCATCAGCATGGTGATGAACCCCTGCTGATGTGCCGGCTTTTTCAATGACTTGAACGCGCTCTTCTGGGCCCTGGTCATCGAACAGCCGATGCAGTGCCCTTCGCGGCGGAACTTGCAGACGTCAATGCAGGGACTGGGCAGTTTACTGGACACCGGGCCTCTCCGACGGGGATGGCGGCGCACGGGGAGGCCGCCGCCGTTGGCCGACCATCTGACAACTCCGACTAATATTGTCAAGATTGACGTGCAGCCCCGGATTCACCGCACGGCGGTCGCACGCGCGCCCAGCGCGCTCTCTGTCTGACACCGGTGCTTCCTCGAACGGCAGGGGCGCGGCGCAGAACGGGCCAGGGTGACGCGGGACAGCAAACACCCTGTCGGCCCTGTTCTGCCACAATGCGGAGGATCGCGCCTGCGGGCGCAGGACGCCAGTGGTTGTTCCCTGCGTCCGAACCACTGAAAACCGACATGATACTGCAGCAGTCACGGGATGAGGACATATGATGTAACGGGAGAATTCTCTGCCCGATCTCCGCACAGGGGATGCCAATGCCGCACCAATCCCTGTGGGGCAGCCTCAGGCCGGGATGCCGCCCTGCGCGGTTGAATGCGGGTACTGTCGGCTTCCGCATGCCGGACCGCGGCGCTAGAACGGACGGTGCCCAAGAAGTTACAATTTGCACTATCACGCGGGCCGGGCGGACCACACCGCACTCGACCGGGCGTGATCGGCGTGCTAACACTTCCCCGAGCAGAACAAAAAGGGACCGCAGCAAATGCGCGTCATTGGAATTGACCCCGGGCTGCGCCGTACCGGCTGGGGCATCGTCGATGTCCACGGCAGCCGCCTGACCCATGTCGGCAACGGCGTCTGCCCGTCCGAGGGCGATACCCTCGCGGACCGCCTGCTGAGCCTGCACGGGCAACTGACCCTCGTCCTGCGCAAGTACCGCCCCGACACCGCCGCCGTCGAAAACACCTTCGTCAACAAGGACGCCGCCGGCACCCTCAAACTCGGCCAGGCCCGCGGCATCTCCCTGCTGGTCCCGGCCCAGGCCGGGCTGGACGTGGCCGAATACGCCCCCAACACCGTCAAGAAGGTCGTGGTCGGCGTCGGCCATGCCGCGAAGGAACAGGTCGAGCACATGGTCCGCCTGCAACTCGGCGGCATCCTCATCGCCGGACCCGACGCCTCCGACGCGCTGGCCATCGCCCTCTGCCACGCCCACCACGCCAAATTCACCGACCGGTTGGAGTCCGCAATCCGAAAGGCCTCCGCATGATCGGCAAGATCACCGGCCGCCTCGACCACCGCGCCAGCGACCACGTCCTGATCGACACCGGCGGGGTAGGGTACGTCGTCCACTGCTCCGAGCGCACCCTCGCTGCCATGCCCGCCCCGGGCGCCCGCGTCGCCCTCTACACGGAACTGCTGGTGCGCGAAGACCTGCTGCAACTCTTCGGTTTCCGCACCCTGGCCGAGCGCGAATGCCACCGTCTGCTCACCTCCGTCCAGGGGGTCGGGGCCAAGGGCGCGCTCGCGATCCTCGGCACGCTGGGCACCGAGGGCGTCTCGCGCGCGCTTTCCCTAGGCGACGTCGCCGCGATCCGTGCCGCCCCCGGCATTGGTCCGAAAATCGCCCAGCGGATGATCCTCGAGCTTCAGGCCAAGGCCCCGGCGATCATGGCCATGGGGGCCGCCGGTGCCGCCGAAGTCACGACCGGTCCCGAACCCGAGCCGCTGATCGAAGCCGCACCGCCACCCAAAACCGCCGCTCCAACCCCGCAGACCAACACCGCCGCCGCCCAGGCCGACGCCCTCTCCGCCCTCATCAACCTCGGCTACGGTCAGGGCGAAGCCGCCGCCGCCGTGGCCCAGGCCGCCGCCGGTGCCGAAACGCCGCCCGACGCCCAAACCCTGATCCGCACCGCCCTGCGCGCCCTGGCCCCGCAAAACTCATGACAGAGCCCGATCCCGACCTGCGCCCCGAGCAGCTCCCCGAAGACGCCGACCGCGCCCTGCGCCCGCAGACCCTGCCGGAATTCATCGGCCAGAAGGCCGCCCGCGCCAATCTCGCCGTCTTCATCGAACGCGCCCGCCGCCGCGACCGCGCCATGGACCACACCCTGTTCTACGGCCCCCCGGGCCTTGGCAAGACCACCCTCGCGCAGATCATGGCCCGCGAGCTTGGCGTCAATTTCCGCATGACCTCCGGGCCCGTCCTCGCCCGCGCCGGCGATCTCGCCGCGATCCTCACCAACCTCGAGCCGCGCGACGTGCTGTTCATCGACGAGATCCACCGCCTCAATCCCGCCGTCGAGGAGATCCTCTACCCCGCCCTCGAAGACTTCCAGCTTGACCTCGTCATCGGCGAAGGTCCCGCCGCCCGCACCGTGCGGATCGAGCTGCAGCCCTTCACCCTGGTCGGCGCCACCACCCGTCTCGGCCTTCTGACCACGCCGCTACGCGACCGCTTCGGTATCCCGATGCGGCTGGAATTCTACGACGAGGCCGAACTGGTCGAAATCGTCACCCGCGCCGCCCGCCTGCTCCAGGCCGACGCCACCCCGGACGGTGCCCGCGAAATTGCCCGCCGCGCCCGCGGCACCCCGCGCATCGCCGGCAGGCTGTTGCGCCGGGTCGTCGACTTCGCCATCGTCGAGGGCAACGGCCGCGTTGACCGCGAGATTGCCGACCGCGCTTTGACCCGCCTTGGCGTCGATGACCTTGGCCTCGACGGCGCGGACCGCCGCTACCTGAGCCACCTCGCCGAACATTACGGCGGTGGCCCGGTCGGGGTGGAGACCATTTCCGCCGCCCTGTCGGAATCCCGTGACGCCATCGAGGAGGTGATCGAGCCGTTCCTGCTGCAGCAGGGCCTCGTCCAGCGCACCCCCCGCGGACGCATGCTGGCCAACCGCGCCTGGACCCATCTCGGCCTTACTCCGCCACGCCGTTCCGCCCAGGACGACATCTTCGAGGACGACTGACCGGGGCAGGGCGCAGACACCGCCAAAGGAGCCCTCCGATGAAACCCGCTGCCCTGTTCCTGCCGATCCTGCTCGCGGCCTGCGCCAGCACCTCCCCGGATACCGCCACTCCCGACCTGCGCGACGCCCAGGCCGCCGCCTGCACTGCGGCCACCGCCAGCCACATCGCGCGGCCCGCCTCCGTAATCACCACCGCCTACGCCGGTGGAACCGCAACCGGCCTCGCCATCTTCACGCTCCAGGACGATGCCCGCATCCACACCTGCGAAGTCGACGCAGATCTCACCATCCACGCCATCCGCCACCCGCAGGAATAGCGGCGGATCACCCCCCGAACTGACCTCCCACCTGACGAGCCGTCCGTCCGGGACGACGCTTCGGACACAGCCTCGTCTCAAGACCCCCAGCCCATTTCATCCTCCCGACCTTCCGCTGGACTTCCGCAACTTCCCGCGCGTTCCGCATTCCGGGGTGCTGCACCGCATGATCTCCGCACCAACAAAACCCTGACGGCCAAAGCCCCTCTTCCAGGCCAAACAGCAGATACTTGCCGAACTGGACAGCGGAGGTTCCATCGCTCCCGGCAACTGTTCTTCTCCGATCACTGACAGCCCAACTGCCACCTCTGCGCTGATTGTGACAGGCGCGACCCGCAGCCCGATGCTGTCCCGGCTTCATCTCCGGCATCTGCTCCAGCGACACTCTCCTGTACATCGTCGATCTCGAAAGGCAGGAGAAACGGCGGGGGCCAGGGCTCCCGCTGCTGGCGGTCGGACGGTTCTTCGATCTGGTGAAACCGGACCGGGCGGGTGAGATTCGCCGCACGCCGTTAACCTTTGTCCACGGCCAAAACGTAGGTATCGAAAGGGTATCGGTAGGGTACGGGATGGGTATTCGGACGCCACGGCATTTTGCCATGGTTAACGCGTCGTTTGCCATGACCGGCCGACCGGTCTATTCAGGCC
This sequence comes from Alphaproteobacteria bacterium, assembly GCA_030432315.1. Lineage (GTDB taxonomy): Bacteria > Pseudomonadota > Alphaproteobacteria > Rhodobacterales > Rhodobacteraceae > Amaricoccus. The sequence continues at coordinate 19,443 of JAUIHM010000040.1, forward strand.
CGGCCCAGCCCCGCAAATCCGGTCAGACCCATGCCCCACCAATTCAATCTGCGTGTCTACTACGAGGATACGGATGCCGCCGGAGTCGTCTATTATGCCAATTATCTCAAGTTCATAGAGCGTGCCCGCACCGAAGCCCTGATCGCTCTCGGCCTCTCACAACCCGACCTGACAAAGCGGTTCGGCATCACTTTCGTGGTCCGCGCCGTCACCGTCGACTATCTCGCCCCGGCCAGGCTCGAAGATAAACTTGTCGTGACGACCGAAATCACCGAACTGCGCCGCGCCAGCATGAAAATGAAACAAACCGTAACATGTGAGGAAAGAACCATAACCTATTGTAACGTAACAGTTGCAACGATCCGGACCGATGGCCGCCCGGGTCGGATTCCCGCCGAAATTTCCACCGTTCTGCGCCGTTTGATCACCGTTTAGCAAGCCGTCTGGACAGGTCCCCGCTTTTGCTCCACAAGTCGGATCTTATCGGGTAAACTGCCCCAAACCCGGGCGCAAACCGGGCAAAACAGGCAACGGAATACAGGCAGGAACACATGGAAGCCGATACCCTGGCAGCGGTACAGCAGGTCGATTTTTCGCTCCTCGCCCTCTTCCTGCGCGCCACACTGACCGTCAAGATCGTGATGCTTCTGCTGATCCTGGCTTCCTTCTGGTCGTGGTCGATCATCATCCAGAAATATCTCGACCTGCGCCGTGCGCGCGCAGAAGCAGCTGATTTTGATGAGGAATTCTGGTCAGGTGAGCCGCTTGACGTAGTCTATGACCGCTTCGGCCCCGACCCCCACGGCGGAGCCGCCCGCGTCTTCGCCGCCGGCATGGCCGAGTGGCAGCGCTCGCACCGCCAGTCAGGCGGTCTGATCGCCGGTACCCAGTCGCGGATCGAGCGGGCAATGAACGTCGCCATCGGCCGCGAAAGCGAGGACATCGGACGCGGGCTCAGTTTTCTGGCCACCGTCGGCTCGATCTCCCCCTTCGTCGGCCTGTTCGGCACCGTTTGGGGCATCAAGAACGCCTTCGAGGAGATTGCCTTGCAGCAGAGCACCAACCTCGCGGTGGTTGCCCCTGGCATCGCCGAAGCGCTTCTGGCAACGGGTCTTGGTCTTCTTGCCGCAATCCCGGCGGTCATTTTCTACAACAAATTCAGCCAGGAAACGGATGCGCTTGTCGGCAGATACGAAGGATTTGCTGATGAGTTTTCCATGATCCTCTCCCGTCAGCTTGATGGTGGAGGCACCTGAATGGGCGCGGCTCTTTCCAGTGGCGGACGGCGCAGCAGCCGACGCACCCGCCGTTCGTCCGTAAAGCCGATGTCGGAGATCAACGTCACTCCACTCGTCGATGTCATGCTGGTGCTGTTGATCATCTTCATGGTCGCGGCGCCACTGCTGACCGTAGGTGTTCCGATCGAGCTTCCTAGGACCGCTGCCACCGCACTTCCATCTGAGCGGGAAGAGCCGTTGACGATTTCGCTGACGGCAGACGGCGGCGTCCTTCTTCAGAACGCAGATGTCGCAAAGTCCGAACTGATTTCCCGCCTGCGGGCAGTCTCTGCCGAGCGGGACGGCAACAGGATCTTTCTTCGGGCGGACGGATCGATTCCCTATGAGGAGGTGATGCAGGTCATGGGTGCCCTCAACGCCGCCGGGTTCAATGAAATTGGCCTTGTCACCGACCAGGGTGGGCCACTTTTGGAAGGAGAGGGCGGCTAGTCCGCGGTTTGCATGAGAACCGGTACGCTGATTTCGGGAGCGGCCCACGCCGCGCTGATCGCAGCGGTTGTTTTGGGTGTGCCTTGGTTGAGCCCGGGAAGCGACGAGAGCTTTGCGGCGGTTTCGGTTGATTTCATTTCGGAAGCGGAATTTGAAGCGGCTCTCTCGGGATCGGGTGGGTCGCGCGGGCAGCTTGTTCTGCCGCCGGAACGCGCCGTTGAACCGGAACTTCCCGTCACCGAAGCGGAGCCTCCGGCACCTGAGACGATCGAGCCTCCCGTGTCTCCGGCCCAGGAGATCGGTTCTCTTGCGACGGGTTTGACCGCGAATGCACCTTTGAGAATGCCAACAGGGGAACTGTCGCCGGTTTCACAGGTTAGGATTGCTCCAGAACCACCCGGGGCTGTCGAGGCACCCCGGCCACGCCCGGTCGAGCGTATTGCTGCCATCACTGCGCCGAAACCACCAGATGACGCGAGGAACGCAGATGCAGTCCTGCCTGAGATCGCGCCGCAGCCCGACGTTCGTTCCGAGCAGCCGCAAAGACCGGTTGAAGCTCCGGCTGAGGCCGCGCCTGAACCCCAGACCGAACCGTCGCCCGTCGCGCTACAGGCGCTGACCGCGTCTGTGCGTCCGAAACCGCGCCGGGTTTCCGAACCGGCGGCGGATCCGGAACCCGCGGCAGAACCGGATCAAGTTCGCGTTGATGCGTTGGCAGAACTGCCAGTTACCGAGGCCGCTGAGCCTGCTGAAGTCACGGAAGGGAATGATGCGGTCGAACAGACTCTCCAGTCAACGATCGAGAGCCTCGTTGCCTCCGCAACGCCGGAAACCGAGCCGGTGCCCGCGCCGCAGACCGGAACCGGTGTGTCTGACGGTCTGCCGCTTTCGGCGAGTGACAGGGACGCATTCAGACTCAAGGTCCAAAGTTGTTGGAACTTCCCAGCAGAACTTCGTAATGCGGCGGAACTGCGGGTAATTATCGGTGCTGAGTTGGACGAGATGGGCAACATCCTGAGTGGTTCAGTGCGGATTGTCGAACCGGATCCGATTCCGGATGAACGTTTCCGAACGGCGTATGAGGCCGGACGACGTGCATTGCTGCGCTGTTCGCCATATACCACTCTGCCAAAGGACCGGTTTGCCACATGGCGCCGGATTGAGGCGGTTTTTGATCCGAAAGGAATGGTATCGTGGTAGACAAAACGCGCCGTAATCTGCTTTACGGCCTGCCCGCGCTCATGGCTGTGGGCCAGTCGCGCGTCTGGGCGCAGGCACCATTGCGCCTGGAAATCACCGAAGGGGTCATTGAGCCGATGCCCGTTGCGATACCTCAGTTCGTTGCTGAAGGTGGAGCAGCCGCTGATCTTGCCCAGCGAATAACCGGGGTCGTCGCCGACGACCTGACGGGTTCGGGTCTGTTCAGGGAGATCCCGCGCGCTGCACATATCGGTCAGATCACCAATTTCGATGTTCCTGTCCAATATTCGGACTGGAGCGTTATAAATGCGCAGGCGCTCATCACCGGTGCCGTACGTGCCAGTGACGGGCGGGTTTCCGTGCGCTTCAGGCTCTGGGATGTGTTTGCTCAGACCGGTTTGGGTGAAGGTCTGCAGTTCGATGGCACGGAATCATCGTGGCGGCGTATGGGACATAAGGTCGCCGACGCCGTGTACACCAGATTGACAGGCGAAAGCGGTTACTTTGACAGTCGCGTCGCTTATATTGCTGCAAGTGGCCCGAAAAATGCACGCCGCAAGCAACTCGCAATCATGGACTACGACGGTGCCAACGCAGTGATGCTGACGGACGGGTCGAACCTGGTACTCACTCCGAGATTGGCAAGGTCGGCCCGGACAATTCTCTACACCAGCTATGAAGCGGGCACGCCCCGAATATTTCTGATCGAATCAAACGGACAGCGCCGCCAGCTGCTGGATGGGGAAAAGGGGATCACGTTTGCACCGCGATTTTCGGCTGATGAGAAAAAGGTGGTACTGTCGATGTCTTCAAGTGGGGGGGCGGACATCTACACGCTGGATCTGGCGACAGGTGCGCGCGAGAGGCTCACGAGCACCGCTTCAATTGACACTGCTCCGTGTTTTTCACCGGATGGCGGACAGATTGTTTTTGAAAGCGACCGGGGAGGAGCTCAGCAGCTCTATGTCATGTCTTCCGTCGGCGGCGAAGCGCGAAGGATCAGTTTTGGCGAAGGGCGGTATGCGACGCCGGTATGGTCGCCGCGGGGGGACCGGATCGCATTTACCAAGATCGTTGGTGGCAGGTTCCATATTGGGTAATGGCCCCCGACGGAACAGGTGAGCGTCTGCTGACGGCAAGTTATATTGATGAGGGACCGTCATGGTCCCCAAATGGAAGGGTAATCATGTTCTTCCGGGAAACTCCGGGGGAGTCCGGCGGACCGCAGATCTATTCAGTGGATGTGACCGGTCGAAACCTGCGCCAGGTTAAGACGGCCGGATTTGCCTCGGATCCTTCGTGGTCCGGGCTACTGGGCTGACGGCAGAGGACTGAGGCAGAAATTTAAGGATGGTGAAATGAAACGAACCGCTTTGGGACTGCTTGCTGTGGCAGTGTTTGCAGCCGGATGTACGAATGGCAATGTCACTGTACCGGGTGAGCAGGTCCCGGGTTTCAGTGGAACGGATACAGGAACGGGCAGTTTTCCGACAGGCGCGGTCAGCGGGACTACTCTGCCAGGTACGAACATCAGTGACACGGTGCTTTTTTTCGTGGATCAGAGTTCGCTCAATTCCGACGCGATCGGTATTCTGAACGCCCAGGCGGCCTGGCTTACCCAGAACCCCGGTCTGACGGTGCTGATTGCAGGGCACGCCGACGAGCGGGGTACCGGCGAGTACAACCTTGCCCTTGGCTCCAGTCGTGCGAGTTCGGTGCGTAATTATCTGGTATCCCGGGGCGTTTCTGACTCCCGCATCAGCATCACGACATATGGGAGGGAGCGCCCTGTCGCGACGTGCGCGAGTGAGACGTGCTATGCCCAGAACCGGCGCGCCGTGACCATTGTAACCAATGGAGTTGGTTCCTGAGAGGATGGAGGCTGACATGACCGCAACTGTTCGAAGTCCCGTTGCCGGCGCAAGGGTTACAGTGTTGGCATTCTGGTCGTTGCTGCTTCTGGCACCCGCATGGGGGTATGGACAGACGGTTGCGGACGTGCAGTCGGAACTGCTGGTCCTGAACGGGCAGGTTCAGCAGCTACGGGATCAACTGGTTCAACAGGGAGCGACAGGGGGCCTCCCCGAACAGGCCGCATCCGTGGAAGAGCGTATGAACCAGCTTGAAGAGGTGCTGCGTCGATTGACCGGGCGCGTAGAGGTGCTGACCAATGATCTTGACAGGATTGTTGCCGACGCGAGCAACCGAATCGGCGACATAGAGTTCAGGCTGACGGAACTTGAAGGCGGCGATACGTCCGTGTTGGCGGGTGTGGGTCAGTTGGGCGGCGGGATAACACTTCCGAGGCCGCGACCACGGACGCCAGCCGGTCCGGGTGTGCAACTGACGGTAACAGAACAGTCTGATTTCGACGCCGCAAAGGCGGCAGCCGCGCGTGGTGACAGCGCAACCGCCGTGGAACTTTTTGACGCGTTTCTGGTGAGCTATCCAGGTGGCCCGCTGTCGAGCGAAGCGCAGTATTTCCGAAGCGAAGCGCTCGCGGCGCAGGGAGACTGGTCCGCTGCAGCCCGAAGCTACCTGGATGCGTTCAGCGGCAATCCCCAGGGGGATATCGCTCCAAAGGCGCTGTTCGGACTTGCGCAGAGCCTTGGCAATCTGGGACAGGTATCAGAAGCATGCCTGACCTATTCCGAGGTCCTGTTTCGCTATCCGGAAACAGGACTTGCTGCCGACGTCGTAAAGCAGCGGGCGACCCTGAACTGCCCGTGACCCTGGAAGCCGAGTTTGCGGAAGCGATTACGGCTGTCCTGCGACCGGCGCGCAGGACACCTTTGGCTGTCGCCGTGTCCGGTGGGGGGGACAGTCTCGCGTTGCTCCTGCTCCTGTCGGATTGGTCAAGGACGTCGGGCTGTGAACTTCATGCGGTGACCGTCGATCACGGCCTGCGGCCGGAAAGCGCCGGCGAGGCCAATTGGGTTGCCGCCCGATGCGTCGAACTCAGGGTCCCTCACGCTACCCTTCGATGGCGTGACTGGAATGGAAAAGGCAATCTACAGTCGGAGGCCAGATCGGCACGACGCAGGCTGATTTCAGACTGGGCAAAGGAAAACGGGATCTCCAGCATCGCACTTGGCCATACGATGGACGATCAGGCGGAGACGTTTCTGTTGAGACTCGCGCGTGGGTCCGGTGTGGACGGCCTCTCGGCAATGCAGATGGTCTCATCTGATGGCGGTGTGGATTGGGTCAGGCCGTTGCTGCGGCTGAGGAGGGGAGACCTTCGAATGTATCTCCGGTCACGGGAAGTTTCCTGGCTGGAAGATCCCAGCAATCAGGATCTCCGGTTTGACCGCGTTCGGGCTCGCCAGGCGCTCGAACTGCTTGCACCGGTAGGGATCGGGACGCCGAAGCTGTCCTCCACCGCCGACAACATGGCGCGTGCCAGAAGCGCTTTGCAGATCATGACCGACGACGTCCTGAAGCAGAGCGCAGAGTGCAGAGCGACAGGTGACGCAGTACTTGACGTGGACGGGTATTCGCAGGCCCCTGAGGAAATTCGGTTGCGGGTATTGGCCGCGCTGTTGTGTCGCGTCTCGGGTGAGCGCTACAGACCGCGGTTTACGGGGTTGCTTGATCTCGATTCTGCCATTGTCTCCAGCGAGGTAGGGGCTGGGGTGACCTATCATGGCTGTATTTTGCGTAATGCAGCTGGCGGTCGTGTTGTGGTACGCAGGGAATTTGCTCGGGTACAAGCAAGAATTCCTGCAGCGAAAGGTGTTTGGGACGGCAAATGGGCGGTGTTCGATTTGGAAGCGAACCACGGCGGTACCATGATCGGTGCAGTAGGGCCGGAAGGTCTGAGGCAGCTCGAAACTTGGCGTGATACCGGCTGTCCGCGGGAGGTGCTTGTCGCGACGCCTGCATTGTGGAGCGGCGACGTCTTGGTCGCGGCACCCCTTGCAGGAAAGGCGGGGAGAATGTCCGTCAGCTTGACCTGAAGGCCGCCTATCTTAAAGTCCTCTGCGTTATTGCGTTGAATCCGATGCGTCACACATTATGTTGCGTGGAAAGTTCGCTGCCTGTAACGGGTACCGAGGCACGCTGGGAGATACTTGCGTTGGGCAATACTAAGAACATAGCTTTCTGGATTATTCTGTTTCTACTGATGGTTGCGTTGTTCAACGTCTTCTCGAACGGAAGCCGGACGAGCATGGGGCGGGAGATCAGTTACTCGGATTTTCTGGACCGGGTTGATTCAGACCAGGTGTCGGCGGTTCGACTGGATGGCGAACGGGTCTACATTACCGGCGCCGACGGCGTAGCCTATCAGACCGTTCAGCCGCGGAACGCGGATGCGCTGCCAGACCTTCGGGCCGCAGGTGTCGAAATTCAGGCGGCGCCGCAGGAGCAGTCGGGGTTCATGTCGGCTTTGGGGCTTTGGTTGCCGTTCCTGCTCCTGATCGGTGTCTGGATATTCTTCATGAACCGGATGCAGGGCGGCGGCCGTGGTGGAGCAATGGGCTTTGGTAAGTCAAAGGCCAAACTGCTGACGGAGAAGCAGGGGAAGGTTACGTTTAACGATGTGGCCGGGATCGACGAAGCGAAAGAAGAGCTTGAGGAGATCGTAGAATTCCTGCGGGATCCACAGAAGTTTTCACGGCTAGGGGGCAAAATACCCAAAGGTGCTTTGCTTGTTGGCCCTCCAGGGACTGGTAAAACGCTTCTTGCACGGGCCATCGCCGGAGAAGCAGGTGTTCCGTTCTTCACGATTTCCGGTTCGGACTTTGTTGAGATGTTTGTCGGAGTCGGCGCAAGCCGTGTCCGCGACATGTTTGAACAGGCAAAGAAGAATGCTCCGTGCATCGTATTCATAGATGAGATCGATGCGGTCGGCAGACATCGCGGTGCGGGCTACGGCGGCGGTAACGACGAGCGGGAGCAGACCCTGAACCAGCTTCTGGTTGAAATGGACGGCTTCGAGGCGAACGAAGGCGTAATCATCATTGCGGCCACCAACCGCCCGGATGTGCTCGATCCTGCGCTGTTGCGTCCCGGACGGTTTGACCGGCAGGTGCAGGTAACAAATCCTGACATCAAAGGCCGGGAGAAAATCCTTGGCGTTCATGCCCGCAAGGTCCCGCTCGGAGCCGATGTCGATCTCCGCATCATCGCGCGCGGCTGCCCCGGTTTCTCCGGTGCCGATCTCGCAAATCTGGTGAACGAGGCTGCCCTTACTGCGGCCAGAACCGGCAAGCGGTTCGTTACGATGGACGATTTCGAGAACGCCAAGGACAAGGTCATGATGGGGGCCGAAAGGCGATCCATGGTGATGTCCGATGATGAGCGTAAACTCACGGCATTTCACGAGGCTGGGCATGCCGTAGTCGGCCTAAACGTGCCGCAGCATGATCCGATTCACAAGGCAACGATCATCCCGCGCGGACGGGCGCTCGGGCTGGTTCTGTCGCTGCCGGAACGGGATCAGCTTTCGGTTACGATGACCAAGTACAAGTCGCAGATTGCAATGGCCATGGGCGGCAAGGTCGCCGAAGAACTGGTTTTTGGCGCCGACAATGTTACCTCGGGAGCGTCGTCGGATATTCAGCAGGTCTCGCGGATCGCCCGTGCAATGGTGACCCGGTTCGGAATGTCCGAGAAACTTGGAAATATCGATTATGCAAACGAGCAGTTCAGTTACCTCGGGCCACAGGGCGGCGGCGTCAATGCAGGACCGGATACGCAGGAAATGATCGACCGTGAAGTCCGTCGTCTCGTTGATGAAGGCTACGAAACTGCCAAAAGGATTCTTACTGAGAAACGGGGTGATCTCGACAGGCTCGCTGCTGGCCTGCTGGAATACGAGACCCTTACGGGCAAGGAGATTACCCGAGTAATAGAGGGGCACCCCCTGAACCGTGGCGATGATGAAGGTAACGATCCTGATGAACGTGATACGGGTCCAACTGGACTTGCGGCCATACCCAAGACTGGCAAGGGCGTGCGTCCGGTCGCCGGGGATGACAAGATGGATCCGGAACCTGCTACCTGACCATCCTTGGATTGCACCGTTTCGAAAGGCCCCCGATTGGGGGCCTTTTTGTTTCTGGCCTGTCCGGATGCGGAAACCCGGAGAGGTGTGTAGGACGCAGACAAACCACCATTGCCCTTTCGGGTCACCTGAGGCAATGCGGGGTCGACGATGAAGTTCTGGACTGGGAGAGGATGCAGATGGTTGCAGATGTGCTGGACGGGAAAGCGTTTGCTGCGAAGCTGCGTGCCATGGTGACCAAGGAGGTCACGCGACTGAAAGACGCTCATGGGATGACGCCGGGTCTGGCGGTGGTTTTGGTCGGCGATGATCCTGCGAGCCAAGTTTACGTTCGCAACAAGCGCAAACAGACTGTGGAAGCCGGGATGCATTCGGTGGAGCATCGGCTCGATTCCACAATCTCGGAAGAGGCGCTTTTGGCGCTTGTCGGGTCACTGAACAAGGATCCGGCGATCCACGGCATACTGGTGCAGTTGCCTTTGCCAAGCCATATAGACGAGGCGCTGGTCATAAACGCGATCGCGCCAGAGAAAGACGTGGACGGGTTCCATGTCTCAAATGTCGGACGGATTGCAACGGGTCAGGCGGCGATGGTGCCATGTACACCACTCGGCTGTCTGCTGCTACTTCGCGACAGGCTTGGAGATCTGAGCGGTCTGAACGCGGTCGTTTTGGGGCGTTCCAACATTGTCGGCAAACCGATGGCGCAGCTGCTTCTCAGGGACAGTTGCACGGTGACAATTGCGCATTCACGGACGAGGGACATCAGCGGGGTTTGCCGACGCGCAGACATCGTCGTTGCCGCCGTCGGACGGGCTGAGATGATCGGCGCCGACTGGATAAAACCGGGTGCGACTGTGATTGACGTTGGCATCAACCGGATTGAAAAACCAGGAGGCGGAACGGGCCTTGTCGGAGATGTAGCTTTTGCGGAAGTTTCACAGGTGGCAGGAGCGATCACACCGGTCCCGGGCGGCGTCGGCCCGATGACCATTGCCTGCCTGTTGGCCAATACACTCACCGCATGTTGCCGCATCAGTGGCTTCCGGGCGCCAGCGACACTTAGCGTCTAAAGACAACTCATGGGGATTGCCCTGACGCGTGGACCGGTAAGAATCGCGGATGCATCTTCTTTCATCAGCGCACGGAGAGTGGCGTCAGAACTCCGCAGTCCGCCCGTATATGTACCGAAGGCTGGCAGGATCAGCCGGTGTCGGTCCAGAAGGAAACAACGCCTGCTGATTGCGCCTGCAGCGGTGCGCAGGGTCACCTTCGGGTGGTAGTGACCGGAAACTTCGCCGGAGGTTTGCCCGTCGGAACAGTGTCGGAACGTGAGCGGTCCAAGTTTATGGTCAGTGGCAGCTTCGCCACCGAGATCCATCGGTACCGGGTCGTGGTTACCGGCGATCCAAATCCATGTTCGACCGGTCATGAGAAAACTCAGTTGATCACGGTGAGCCGGTGCAAGGCCGGTTGCCGCTTCGGTATCGTCAAAGCTGTCCCCGAGACAGATCACGGTTCTCGGCTTATGCCTGCTGATTTCATCGGCCAAGAATAAGTTATGAAAAATTGGGCCTTCTTGAAAGCGGAATGTTCCATCTTCTGGTCGGTAGATATCAGTACCGGTGATATCCGCTGGTAGAAGATCTGGAGTGAATTGTATGCGGTGAAAGTCACCTTCAACATAATCAGACAGGTCTTTAATGGCTTTTGTCTTAGCAAGACCAGGGGCACCTTCAACCAGTAGATGTCCATCTGCTAGCAACGCTATTAGAATTCGTTCAATTAGGTGTTTTTGTCCAATTATTTGCTGTTCTAATTGGCTTTTTAAGCTAGTAATCACTTCGCGATGACTCATTTGAGAAACTGTACTCCGTATTTGTGTGGTAAAACTAATATTTTCATGGTTATATATGCTTGAATCTTTTTTGTAGTCTATATGTTGGCCATAAGTCATGTTAAAACTAGCCTATAA
>JAUIHM010000041.1 GCA_030432315.1 Alphaproteobacteria bacterium
GGAATACCTGTCGCGGGGGACCTATGTTTTCCCGCCGGAACCGTCGCTTCGGCTGATCGGCGACATTGCCGAATACTGTTACCACAATATTCCGAAGTGGAACCCGATGAACGTCTGTTCCTATCACCTGCAGGAGGCGGGAGCCACGCCCGAGCAGGAATTGGCTTTTGCACTGGCCACCGCGACCGCAGTGCTGGACCAGGCACGGGGGCGTGTCGCCGAAGCGGATTTTCCCAAGGTGGTGGCGCGCATTTCGTTCTTTGTGAATGCCGGCATCCGGTTTGTCACTGAAATGTGCAAGATGCGGGCGTTCGTGGACCTCTGGGATGAAATCTGCCGCACCCGGTACGGCGTCACCGATCCGGCGGCACGCCGGTTCCGCTACGGCGTGCAGGTCAACTCTCTGGGCCTGACGGAGCAGCAGCCGGAAAACAACGTCTACAGAATCCTGATCGAAATGCTGTCAGTGGTGCTTTCGAAGAAAGCCAGGGCGAGGGCCGTGCAGCTGCCGGCGTGGAACGAGGCACTCGGCCTGCCCCGGCCTTGGGATCAGCAATGGTCGCTCCGCATGCAGCAGATCATGGCCTACGAGACCGATCTTCTTGAATTTGATGACCTTTTCGACGGAAATCCGGTGGTTGACGCCAAGGTTGAACAGCTCAAGAAAGGTGCGCGCGAAGAACTCGCGCGAATAGACGAAATGGGTGGTGCGGTGGCAGCGATCGACTACATGAAATCGGCACTGGTCGGATCCAATACGCAGCGGCTCTCCAGAATTGAGGATGGAGAAACGGCGGTTGTGGGCGTCAACCGGTTCGTGGGCGGAGAATCTTCGCCGCTGATGGCCGGCGACGACGGGATCATGGTCGTTGACCCGCGTGTCGAGGCGGCGCAGGTGCAGGGTCTGGCGGACTGGCGGGCGGCACGGGACGAGTCCAAAGTTGCGGAAGCCATTGAGGGTCTGCGTGCTGCGGCACGCAGCGGTGAGAACATCATGCCACCCTCGATTCGGGCTGCAAAGGCCGGTGTGACCACCGGGGAATGGGGCCAGGTGATGCGGGAAGTGTTCGGGGAATACCGCGCGCCGACCGGCGTGGGAAAGGCGGCAAACGTGGGTACGGAGGACCTTAACAGCGTTCGGGAAGCCGTTGAAGAGGCAAGCAGATCTCTTGGTCGGCGGGTGAAGTTCCTCGTAGGAAAACCGGGATTGGACGGCCATTCAAACGGGGCCGAACAGATTGCCGTCCGCGCACGGGACTGCGGCATGGAGGTGCTCTACGAAGGCATCCGCCTGACCCCGGCGCAGATCGTCAACGCGGCGCTGGAGGAATCCGTGCATGTCATTGGATTATCAATCCTTTCCGGATCGCATCTGCCGCTGGTGGGGGAAATTCTGGCGCGGATGAAACGTGAGGGGATCGACGACATACCGCTGGTAGTCGGCGGCATCATCCCCGACACGGATGCGGCGGAAATGCTGAAACTGGGCGTGGCAAGGGTCTATACTCCAAAGGATTTCGACCTCAACCGGATCATGCTCGACATCGTCGAACTGGCGCGGAAGGCGGCGGCGGAAGCGGCCTGACGCAGCGCGTTAACCGTGTGGCGGGTCAATACCCTTCCGATACCCGAACGATACCCATTCGATACCGACGTTTTCGGCCCGCCGAAAAAGGGTTAACGGGGATGGCGGCCAACCCTCGGGTCTGCCATCCTGAACCGCGACAACGGACAGCCGCGGAGGAAACGATGCTTGTTGGATTTGAACATATCGGCATGACGGTCAGCGACATGGATCGCAGCATCGAATTCTACTGCGGGCTGCTGGGGCTGACGCTGCGTCTGCGACGCAAATCGCCGGGGGCCGAGGTTGCTTTTCTCGATGCCGCCGGCGGCCAGCTGGAAATGGTCTGCCTTGCGGGTGAACCGGCGCGGCGGGCACGGGAAGTGCCGCAGGGCGAGGCGGGAATGCGGCACATGACCTTTGCGGTGGACGACGTGGAGGAGACCTGGTCGCGGCTGGAGCGGGCCGGCGTTCAGCTGCAACAAAAACCCCGCCCAGCACACAACAGCGATGTATTCTCAAAAGTCGCGTTCGTTTATGACCCCGATGGCATCATCGTCGAACTGGTCCAGCGCGCGGACGGGGCGCCCTGAAGAATTTCATATGGGCGGAAATCTATCGGGCAGAAACGGGGCCCCGCCAACAGGCGGGGAGAAATGCAGTCCGGCCAACAGGCCGGTCCGCCAGACTAGAGCCGGCGCTCGACCATCATCTTCTTGACCTCGGCAATCGCCCTGGCCGGGTTAAGACCCTTCGGGCAGGTGCGGGTGCAGTTCATGATGGTGTGGCAGCGGTAGAGCTTGAACGGGTCCTCAAGATCGTCCAGCCGCTGGCCGGTCGCTTCGTCGCGGGAATCGATGATCCACCGGTAGGCGTGCAGAAGCGCTGCCGGGCCGAGATAGCGGTCGCCGTTCCACCAGTAGCTCGGGCAGGAGGTCGAGCAGGAGGCGCACATCACGCATTCATAGAGGCCGTCGAGTTTCTTGCGGTCCTCGATCGACTGACGCCACTCATGCTCAGGCGTGTTGGTCGCGGTTTCCAGCCAGGGCATGATGGATGCGTGCTGGGCGTAGAAATGGGTCAGATCCGGGATCAGGTCCTTGACCACCGGCATGTGCGGCAGCGGGTAGATCTTCACCTCCCCCTTCACTTCATCAAGGCCGTAGATGCAGGCCAGCGTGTTGATGCCGTCGATGTTCATGGCGCAGGAGCCGCAGATGCCCTCGCGGCAGGAGCGGCGGAAGGTCAGGGTCGGGTCGATCTCGTTCTTGATCTTGATTGGGCCGCAGGTGTCCATGTCGACGAAATAGGTGTCGACGCGGGGGTTGGCACTTTCGTCCGGATTGTACCGGTAGATCTTGAAGGTGCGGACGTTGCTGGCGCCTTCGGGTTTCGGCCAGGTTTTGCCGACCACCACGCGCGAATTCTTCGGAAGGGTAAGTTGGACCATCAGAGGCTTCCTTCGACTGCACCGGCCCAAACGACCGGTCGGGTGGATCTCAGTAGACGCGCGCTTTCGGCGCGATCTTTTTCAGGTCGATGCCGCCTTCGGCCTCGGTGGTCAGCGGATCAAGATGCACGGGCCGGTATTTGAGCTCGACGGCATCATCCTCGCCAACGGTTGCCAGCGTGTGAACCCGCCAGTTCTCATCGTCGCGATCGGGGTAGTCCTCATGGGCATGGGCGCCACGGCTTTCATGGCGGGCTTCGGCACCGACGATGGTGGCGAGCGCATTCGGCATCAGGTTGGCCAGTTCGAGCGTTTCCATCAGATCCGAATTCCAGATCAGGGAGCGGTCGGTGACCTGGATGTCCTTCATGTCGGCGGCCACGGCGGCCATCAGCTCGCAGCCCTCCTTCAGCACGTCGGAGGTGCGGAACACCGCGGCATTCGCCTGCATCGTTTTCTGCATCCTGAGCCGCAAATCTGCGGTCGGGATCGCGCCGGCGGCATTGCGCAGGGCGTCGAAACGGCCCATCGCCTTTTCCACCGAAGCCGTGTTGAGCGGCGGATTGGCGGTCTTCGGATCGACGACCTCGGCCGCCTTGATCGCCGCGGCGCGGCCGAACACCACGAGGTCGATCAGCGAATTGGAGCCGAGACGGTTTGCCCCGTGGACGGAGGCGCATCCCGCCTCGCCCACCGCCATCAGGCCAGGGAAGATGCGGTCGGGATCGTCCGGGGTCGGCGCCAGCACCTGGCCCCAGTAATTGGTCGGAATCCCGCCCATGTTGTAATGCACCGTCGGCAGCACCGGGATCGGATCCTTGGTGACATCGACGCCGGCGAAGATGCGCGCGCTTTCGGAAATGCCCGGCAGGCGTTCATGCAGCGCCTCGGGAGGCAGGTGGTTGAGGTGAAGGTGGATGTGATCCTTTTCCGCCCCGACGCCCCTGCCCTCGCGGATCTCGATGGTCATGCAGCGCGAAACCACGTCGCGGGAGGCGAGATCCTTGTAGGTCGGCGCGTAGCGTTCCATGAACCGCTCGCCTTCGGAATTGGTCAGATAGCCGCCCTCGCCGCGGGCGCCCTCGGTGATCAGGCAGCCGGAGCCGTAGATGCCGGTCGGGTGAAACTGGACGAATTCCATATCCTGGAGTGCCAGACCCTGGCGGGCGACCATGCCGCCGCCGTCGCCGGTGCAGGTGTGGGCGGAGGTGGCGGAGAAATAGGCGCGGCCGTAGCCGCCGGTGGCGAGCACCACCATCTTGGCATTGAAACGGTGCAGGGTGCCGTCGTCGAGTTTCCAGCAGATCACCCCCTGACAGGCGCCGTCCTCGGACATGATCAGGTCGATGGCGAAATATTCGATGTAGAATTCCGCGTTGTGCTTCAGCGACTGGCCGTAGAGCGTATGCAGGATCGCGTGGCCGGTGCGGTCGGCGGCGGCGCAGGTGCGCTGGACCGGCGGGCCTTCGCCGAATTCGGTGGTATGGCCGCCGAACGGGCGCTGGTAGATCTTGCCCTCTTCGGTGCGCGAGAACGGCACGCCGTAATGTTCGAGTTCATAGACCGCCTTCGGCGCTTCGCGGGCAAGGTATTCCATGGCGTCGGTATCGCCGAGCCAGTCGGAGCCCTTCACCGTATCGTACATGTGCCACTGCCAGTTGTCCGGGCCCATGTTCGACAGCGAGGCGGCGATGCCGCCCTGGGCGGCGACGGTGTGCGAGCGGGTCGGGAACACCTTGGTGACGCAGGCGGTTTTCAGCCCCTGTTCCGCCATGCCGAGGGTGGCGCGCAGCCCGGAGCCGCCGGCACCCACCACGACGACATCATGGGTGTGGTCGATGAATTCATATGCGGACATGGCTTTGGCTCCGGTCAGGCGGAAAAGGCGACTTTGGCTATGGCGAACACGCCGGCAAGGGCAAATGCGGTGGTCAGCAGCGTGTTGATGAGCAGGCAGACCGTGCGGGTGCCGTGGTTCTGGATGTAGTCCTCGATCACCACCTGGAGGCCGAGCTGCAGGTGGCGGAAAGCGGTGAGGATGAAGAGAATGGCGACGATGGCATTGAACGGGCTGGCGTAGGTTTCCTGGGCTGTGGCGAAATCGGCGCCGAGGCTGCGCGCATAGGGCAGGATGAACAGCAGTGCCAGCGGCACAAGGGCGATGGCGGTGACGCGCTGCTGCCAGAAATGGCCGGTCCCTTCCTTCGCGGAGCCGAGGCCCTGGACGCGCTGTCTGTCGGTGCGGAAGTTCATTGCGGTGTCTCCCCGTTCAGTAGGAAAGGATCCAGGTCAGCAGTGTCAGCACCGCCGTTGCCGCGAGAATGGCCTTGCCGCTGAGATCGGTCTGTTCGATCTCGAGGCCGTGGCCGGTGTCCCAGACCAGATGGCGGACGCCGTTGAGCAGGTGGAACCACAGGGCAGCGACGGAGCCGAGCAGCACGAGGCCGCCGATCCAGGAGGTGACCAGATCATCGACGGTGCGGAAGGACTCCGGGCCGTAGGCGAGGCCGAGGAACCAGAACACGGTCATCACCGCCGCGAGCGCCATGCCGATGCCGGTGATGCGGTGCGCCAGCGACAGGGCGGAGTTGAGCTGGAGACGGTAGTCCTTGCCGAGCATGAATGGAGAAAGCGGGCGGTTGCCGCGGTTTACGTCTGCCATGCGCAGTGTCCTCTCCTCGTCCTGCCGCGCCCCGGGCAATGATGCGGCGCAGCGTTTCTGTACCGTTTCCACCGTGATGCGGTCACGAAATGGATGGGTCGCCCCGGACCGGTCAAAACTTTACTTCACCATATTGCCTGCAAATGCAATACCAAACCGGGGTGTGATCACGGCCGGAATTTATGTGATCACAGGCGTTTGCGGGCGCGTGCGGCATCTCCCGCCGGCCGGCCAGAACCCTTCGCGGTTCGATCGACGGCGCCCCTGTGAGACGGCGCGCCGGGGCCCGGTTTGGGCGGGCGGACGTGGCGCCCGGTCAGCGTGCGGCAGGCACCGGGGCGTCGGACCGGCGCGGCGCGGGCGCGGCCGGAAGGATGGAGACCGGCGGTCCCGCGTCAGATGCTGCGCAGTGACAGGCGCAACCTAGAGCGGGATCAGCACCCAGTAGTCGAGATCGAGAAGGACATGGGGAAGGAATTTTCCGGCATCGTCGCGGACGGCAAGATCCCCGTGGCCGTTTTTGGTGGCGATGGTCCGGACCCGCAGGGCCCCGACGCCGGGGGCGGGCGTTTCCGCGCGGTCGAGGATTTCCGACCAGGCACCGACCGTGTCGCCGGCGAAGCAGGGATTGGCATGGGAGCCGGCATTGATGGCGGCGATCATCTGGGCGTTGGCGAGGCCGTTGAAGCTCAGCGCCCGGGCGATGGAGATGACGTGGCCACCGTAGACCAGCCGCTGGCCGCCGTCGCGGGCGGTGGTGTCGAAATGCACCTTGGCGGTGTTCTGCCACAGGCGGGTGGCGGTCATGTGTTCGGCGTCCTCGACCGTCGTGCGGTCGATGTGGTCGATGCGTTCACCGACCGCATAGTCGGACCAGCGGTGCGGTTCGCCGGCGAGGGTAAAGTCGTAACCGGTGAAGTCGAGGCCTTCGGGGACGCACAGATCGGTGGCGGCGACGGATTTGGGCAGCTCGGGCAGCACGGTTTCCGGTGCGGGGGCGTCAAGGTCGCGTTTGCGCACCATCACCCAGCGGCACCAGGTCATGACCGGGGTTCCGTGCTGGTTGAAGCCGGTGGAGCGGACGTAGACCACGCCACTTTTGCCGTTGGAATTCTGTCTGAGGCCGATCACCTCGCTTTCGGCGGTCAGGGTGTCGCCGGGCCAGACCGGGGCGAGGAAACGTCCGTCGGCATAACCAAGATTGGCGACGGCATTGAGGCTGATGTCCGGCACGGTCTTGCCAAAACAGATGTGAAACCCGGCGATGTCCTCGAGCGGGCTCTGCGCGAGGCCGGAGGCGCGGGCGAATTCGTCGGAGGAATAAAGGGCGAACCGGGTCGGATAGAGAGCAGTGTAGAGGGCGCGGTCGCCCTCGGTGACGGTGCGCGGAACGGCGTGGCGGATTTTCTGACCGAGCCGGTAATCCTCGAAGAAGCTGCCGGCGCGGGTTTTCGGGGATTGGCCCTGCACCATGGTCAGAGGTTCGCCAGTTTCATGTCGGGGGTGTAGTTGCGGTCGACCTCCTTCACCACCGCCTGGCCGCAGCGCATGACCCCGGTCGAGGCGTCGAAGGCATAGGTGGGATCGCCGTAGAGCGACCAGCCGGAGGCGAGGGCCCGGGTGACCTTGTGACAGAAGGCGGAAGTGTCCTCCTCGGTGAGCAGACGGTATGCAAGCATGATGTTACCTCGGGAATGGCCAGTAGCCGAGCCAGGTATGGATGGCGGTGATGACGGCATAGAGTACCAGCGCAATGACGAACAGGCGGATGTCGCCGGTGATCGGACCGGGTTCGGGACGGGTCCATTCCGGTTCGGCGCGGTTGATGAGGCGCATCTCGGCGTGTGCCCAGATGCCCATGCCGCCAAACAGCAGCAGTGAGGCAAGATCGCCGTTGACCAGCAGGTGGGCCAGCGCCCAGACCATGACCCCGGTGAGCATCGGATGGCGCATCAGAGACCGGGCGCGGCCCTTCGACGAGCCGGCCCCGAACAGGACCACGGCGAAGAACATAAGCAGGTTGTTGAGGTGAACGGTCCAGGCCGGCGGGTAGTAGAGGCCGATCTCCGGCGACATGCGGTAGCCGAAGATCATCAGCACGAGGCCCAGGCCGATTCCGGCGGCGATCAGCCCCCTGCCCCTGTCCCCGAGGGCGGCGCGGCGCTCCGGGGCCAGCCGTTTCAGGAAATGGGCGGCGGACCAGATCAGTATGCCCAGGATCAGCAGCAGCATGGGTCTTCCCCCTCGGGTTTATGCGTTGCGGTCCTCTATAGCGATTCCGCGGCGATCGCCGCAATGGCGTCTGCCCGCGCCAACAGCCGGCGCGCCGAGACTACATGCAGGTTTTCGACGATTTTCCCGTCCAGCACCGCGACACCCTCACCGCGGGCCTCCGCCTCCTCAAAGGCGGCAACCTGGGCGCGGGCCGTTGCGATCGCTTCGGCGGAGGGGCCGAAAATCTCGTTGGTGATCGCGAGCTGGGCCGGGTGGATCAGCGATTTGCCGTCGAAACCCATGTCGCGTCCCTGGACGCACTGGGCACGCAGGCCGTCGTCGTCCCGGAAGGCATTGTAGACACCGTCGATACAGATCAGCCCCTCGGCGCGGGCGGCGAGAAGCGCGAGGCCGAGACCGGTGACGAGAGGAAGGCGGTCCGGGGTCTGGGCCGCGCCGAGATCCTTCACCAAATCATTGGTTCCCAGCACGAAGCCTTCGAGCAGCGGGTGCGCGCCGGCGATGTCGGCGGCATTGAGGACACCGCGCGGGGTTTCCATCATCGCCCAGATCCGGGTGTGATCCGGGGTCGTGCCGGTGGCCATGCGGGCCGCGACCTCGCGAATCTGCGCTCCGGATTCCATTTTCGGAACAAGGATGGCATCAGGACCGGCCGCGGCGGCGGCGGCTAGATCGTCGGCACCCCATTCGGTATCAAGGCCGTTAATGCGGATAAACAGCCGGCGCGGGCCGTAGCCGCCGGCTTTGACGGCGGCACAGATCAGGGCGCGGGCATTGGGTTTTTCCGCCGGGGCAACCGCGTCCTCGAGGTCGAGGATCAGCGCATCGGCCGGCAGCGACCGCGCCTTTTCAAGGGCGCGCTCCTTCGAGCCGGGCATGTAGAGAACCGAGCGGTGCGGGTGGCTGGCGGGCTCCATGGCGTTCCAATCCGTGCTGCAGTGCGACACAAGTCTTACCGCCGCGTGGCGGAATATCAAGGGCTGCGCGCGGGGGCCGTTGCGCGCGGGGGCTGAGGGGCGCACGGGCGGTTAACCAATTCTTCGCCAGTTTGAGGCAAATTTGATGACAGTTCGGGACGGCCGCATTTGGGAGGGCGCACCCGGTTGATACAGGACGGGCCGCGTCCGGCAAACCCGACGAGAGAAACCGCAGCAGCAGCGCGGAGCGTCGGGCAGAATGTCCGCTCTCCGCTGAGGGACAAGGAAGACCACGAATGTCCATGACCTGTTTTCTGGCCCGTATGGCCGTCGCCGTCACCCTGACCGTTTTCACCCCCTATGCCGAGGCGCAGACCCGGACCGCCTGTGCAGAACGGACCACGGTGGTCAAGCGGCTGGCCGAGAAATACGGTGAGACGTTGCAGAGCCTCGGCCTGCACCAGAACAATGCGGTGGTCGAGGTCTACGCGTCGGACGAAACCGGCTCCTGGACGATCCTGATGACCCGACCCGACGGGGTGGCCTGCCTGATGGCTTCCGGTCAGATGTGGGAAGCCCAGGCCGGGGAACTGATCCCGAAGGGCACCGCGCTCTGAGCGAGCGGCGGTTGCCACCTTACGGTCAGGTCAGCGCGTCCCAGATCAGTTTCGATCCGGTTATGAACAGCAGGACGTAAGTTATCTGAAAGAATAACTTTTCCGGCAGGCGGCCATGGGCTGCCACCCCAAGCAGAACACCGATCACCGCCACGGGCGCCAGCAGCAGGTTGGCGCGGAACGAGTCGGTGCTGAACATACCCAGGGCGAAATAGGGGACAAACTTGATCAGGTTCGCCCACCAGAATGCCAGCACCGTCGTCGCCTGGTATTTGGTCTTGTCGAGTTTCGAGCCGAGCAGGTAGAGCGCCGCCGGCGGACCGCCCGCGTGGCTGACGAAGCTGGTGAAACCGGCGAAGGCCCCCATGACGAGGCCCCAGCCGGTCGAGGCGAAGGTCGTGCCGATCTGCAGCCAGCCGCGGCTCCGGGCGACCTGGTAGATGACAAAGCCGATTGCGACACTGCCGACGATCAGCCGCACGCCGTCGGCGCTGACCACATGGAACAGCAGCCAGCCGACCACCACGCCCGGCACCATGCCCGCCATCAGCCGGGAGGCGTGATGCCAACTCCACTTTCCCCAGAAGCTGCGCAGGCCGGTCACGTCCATCAGCATCAACAGCGGCAGCATCAGGCCGACCGCCTGTGCCGGTTCCAGGATCAGGGCGAGAATCGGGGTTGCCGCGAAGGCGGCGCCCGACCCGAATCCCCCTTTGGAAATCCCGGCAAACAGCACTGCGGGTATCGCAAGTGCGAAGAAAGTTGTATCAAGTTCCAATGTAGGTTGCTTCCTGGCTGGGGATTGATGCTTGCTAATATGTTCGTGAAGGGCTAGCCCAATTCGCGTTTTGCAGCAAAACGGGAGACTCGGCCAAATGGCAAGACCGAAGATTGCACTCATCGGTGCCGGACAGATCGGGGGCACGCTTGCCCATCTGGCCGCACTCAAGGAACTGGGCGACATAATCCTTTTCGACATCGCGGAAGGAATTCCGCAGGGAAAGGCGCTGGATATCGCCGAAAGCGCCCCGGTTGACGGGTTCGATGCCAGGCTGAAGGGCACGAACTCCTACGCCGACATCGCCGGAGCCGACGTGTGCATCGTTACCGCCGGTGTCGCGCGCAAGCCTGGCATGAGCCGGGACGACCTGCTGGGGATCAACCTCAAGGTCATGAAGTCCGTCGGCGAAGGCATCGCCGCCAACGCACCGGATGCGTTCGTCATCTGCATCACCAATCCGCTCGACGCGATGGTCTGGGCACTGCAGCAGTTTTCCGGCCTTCCGCCGGAAAAGGTCTGCGGCATGGCAGGCATTCTCGACAGCGCGCGGTTCCGCCATTTCCTCGCCGACGAGTTTGACGTGTCGGTCAAGGACGTCACCGCCTTCGTTCTGGGCGGGCATGGTGACACCATGGTGCCGCTGACGCGGTATTCGATGGTCGGCGGCATCCCCCTGCCCGATCTGGTGAAAATGGGCTGGACCAGCCAGGAGAAGCTCGACGCGATCGTCCAGCGCACCCGTGACGGCGGCGCCGAGATCGTCGGTCTGCTGAAAACCGGCTCAGCCTTCTATGCGCCGGCCGCGAGTGCGATCGAGATGGCGGAAGCCTATCTCAAGGACCAGAAACGGGTTCTGCCCTGTGCGGCGCACCTGACCGGTCAGTACGGCCAGAACGACATCTATGTCGGCGTTCCGACCGTGATCGGTGCCGGGGGCATCGAGCGGGTGATCGAGATTGATCTCGACAAGACCGAGAAGGCGATGTTCGACAAGTCGGTCAGCGCCGTCGCCGGACTGATGGACGCCTGCAAGGGGATCGACGACAGTCTGGTCTGATACGGTACCGGGAGACCCGCGGCCCGTGAAAGCCCCGCCGGTCCTGCCGGCGGGGTTTTCCGGTCCGGGCGTCAGGGCTGACCGATTGACTCGTCCGTGGGGTCGGGGTCAGATCAGGCGATGCGACGCGCCCTGCCCATCCTCTTCGCCGGCCTCTGCGCCATGTGGATTTCTGCCGTGGCGGTCGAAGCCCAGGACCCCACCGCACCGGACACCGGGCCACAGGCGACAATACCGGTTGGCGGGAATGCGGTCCCTGATGCGGAGATTGCCGGCCGAATTTCAGCCATTCTGGCCGCGGTTCCCGGGTTTGACGGGGTGGCTTTCGAAATTTCGGGCGGAGTCGTAACCCTGTCGGGAAGCGTTGCAGAAGCGGCTGCGTCGGATAGGATCGAAGGCATCGTCCGCCGGATAGAAGGCGTGGTGACGGTCAACAACGCGGTGGAGGCCAGCACGGTTGTCAGCGAACGGCTGACGCCTGGCCTGCTGCGGATCGAAGACCGGCTGCGGCAGACGCTGGCCGTGCTGCCGCTGCTGGCGATTGCGGTCGTGGTTTTCCTGGCGATTTCCGGAACCGGCTGGCTGCTGACCAGTGGTCGGGTGATTTTTGACCGTATCTCTCCGAACCCGTTCATCGCCGACATTTTCCGGCAGGTCGTGAGGATCGCCTTTGTGTTCGGCGGCATTGTCGTGGCGCTCGACCTGCTGGGAGCGACGGCGCTGCTCGGGACGCTGCTCGGTGCCGCGGGCATTATCGGCCTCGCGGTCGGATTTGGCGTCCGGGATACGATAGAGAACTTTGTCGCTTCGGTGATGCTGAGTGTAAGGCAGCCGTTTGCGCCGAATGACCTGGTGCAGATCGACGGCGAGTTGGGACACGTCGTTCGGCTCACCTCACGTGCAACGGTGCTGATTTCGCCGGACGGCAATCATGTCCGCATTCCCAACGGCATAGTTTTCAAGAGCAAGATCATCAATTTCAGCCGCGAACCGCAGCGGCGGTTTGAATTCGATCTCGGTGTGGATGCCGCGAGCGATCTTGCGGCGGCCCGCGCAACCGGGCTGGACGCGCTTGAAAGGCTGGAATTCGTACTGAACGATCCCCGGGCGGAAGCCTGGGTCGAACACGTCGGTGACTTCGCCGTGGTGATCCGGTTCACCGGCTGGATCGACCAGCGCTACACGAACTTTGCCACTGCGCGCGGGGAAGCGATCCGGATCACCAAGCTGGCGCTCGAGGCGGGCGGGGTCGAACTGCCGGAACCGGGATACCGGGTGCAGATTGAACGCCGGTTACGGCGCGGCGCTACGGCCGCTACGCCGCTGCCTGCCGGCTCTGCGCCGGTCGCGGCGGAAACCGCAGCGGCGGCGGCACCGAAAACCGACACGATTGAACGCAAGGTGGCGGCGGATCGGCGCAACGACCCGGAAACCGATCTGCTCGATCCGGAAGCGCCGTCAAACGGCTGATCGCGCCAGCCCGGACCAGTGGCGAAAAAAGAGTGATTCGCGACCGCTACCGTTAATGGCAAACTCATACTTTCCGGTATTGCGGCCCTGTTGTGATCACATGGAAAATTCGTGTGATCACAAAACTTCCAAAAATGCGCTTTGGCGGCGGGTTGTGTCGCAAACTGTTGCAAGTGCCTGTTTTGGAGCCTATCCAAGCGAAATATCCTCCTATGGACGCTCCTGAACAAAAAGCGGTGGGACAGCAGACGATGAACATTCACGAATATCAGGCCAAGCAGTTGCTGAAGGCGTATGGCGCGCCGGTTTCCGAGGGACGTGCCGTGCTGAAGGCGGACGAGGCGAAATCCGCCGCGGGTGAACTTGATGGCCCGGTCTGGGTCGTCAAGGCGCAGATCCATGCGGGCGGACGCGGGAAGGGCAAGTTCAAAGAGGCTTCCGCCGGCGAAAAGGGCGGCGTGCGGGTAACCAAATCGGTGTCCGAGGCGGCGGAAGAAGCGCAGAAGATGCTCGGGCGCACCCTGGTGACGCACCAGACCGGGCCGGTTGGCAAGGTCGTGAACCGGATCTATATCGAGGACGGTGCCGAGATTGCCCGCGAACTCTACCTGGCGCTGCTGATCGACCGGAACACCAGCCGTATTGCCTTCGTCTGCTCAACCGAGGGCGGAATGGACATCGAGGAAGTTGCCGCGAACACTCCCGAGAAGGTGGTCAGCTTCAACGTCGATCCTGCCAGCGGCATTTCCGGGTTTCACGGCCGCCGCGTTGCCTTCGCCCTCGGGCTTGAGGGCAAGCAGGTCAAACAGTGCGTCGCGCTCGTCAACAATCTCTACCGGCTGTTCACCGAGCGTGACTGCGAAATGCTGGAAATCAATCCGCTGATCGTCACCGCGGATGGCGACCTGAAGTGTCTCGACGCCAAGATGGGCTTCGACGGCAACGCGATGTACCGGCAGAAGGACATTCTGGCGCTGCGCGACGAGACCGAAGAGGATCCGAAAGAGCTGGAAGCCTCGAAATTCGATCTGAACTACATTGCCCTCGACGGTGAAATCGGCTGCATGGTCAACGGTGCCGGGCTGGCGATGGCAACGATGGACATCATCAAGCTCTACGGCTCCGAGCCCGCGAACTTTCTCGACGTCGGCGGTGGCGCCACCACCGAGAAGGTGACGGAGGCGTTCAAGATCATCACCTCCGATCCGAACGTAAAGGGCATCCTGGTCAACATCTTCGGCGGCATCATGCGCTGTGACGTGATCGCGGAAGGCGTGATCGCGGCGGTGAAGGAAGTGGGGCTGAAGGTTCCGCTGGTGGTGCGGCTCGAAGGGACCAACGTCGAGCTTGGCAAGA
This sequence comes from Alphaproteobacteria bacterium, assembly GCA_030432315.1. Taxonomy (GTDB): domain Bacteria; phylum Pseudomonadota; class Alphaproteobacteria; order Rhodobacterales; family Rhodobacteraceae; genus Amaricoccus. The sequence continues at coordinate 14,110 of JAUIHM010000041.1, forward strand.
AAATCCTCAATGAATCCGACGTTTCCGTCATTGCTGCCGACGATCTGGCCGATGCCGCGGAAAAGATCGTCAAAGCCGTGAAGGAAGCCTGAGCATGGCCATTCTCGTAGACGAAAACACCAAAGTCATCTGTCAGGGTCTGACCGGCAGCCAGGGGACGTTCCATTCCGAGCAGGCGATTGCCTATGGCACGCAGATGGTCGGCGGGGTGACGCCGGGCAAGGGCGGGACCGAGCATATCGGGCTGCCGGTGTTCAATACGGTCGCCGAGGCACGGCATGTGACCGGTGCGAATGCGACCGCGATCTACGTGCCGCCGCCGTTTGCCGCCGACGCGATCCTCGAGGCGATCGACGCGCGGATCGAGTTGATCGTCTGCATCACCGAGGGCATTCCGGTGCAGGACATGATGAAGGTCAAGCGGGCGCTGCAGGGATCGAACTCGCTGCTGATCGGACCGAACTGTCCCGGGGTGATTACGCCGGATGCGTGCAAGATCGGCATCATGCCGGGGCACATCCACAAGCGCGGTTCGGTGGGGGTTGTTTCCCGTTCGGGAACGCTCACCTACGAAGCGGTCGGACAGACGACCGCGGCGGGTTTGGGCCAGTCGACCTGTGTCGGCATCGGCGGCGATCCGATCAAGGGCACGGAGCACATCGATGTGCTGGAATGGTTTCTGGCCGACGACGAAACCCACTCGATCATCATGATCGGTGAAATCGGCGGGTCTGCGGAAGAGGATGCTGCGCAGTTCCTGGCCGACGAGAAGAAGAAGGGCCGCTGGAAGCCGACTGCCGGGTTCATTGCCGGGCGCACGGCGCCTCCGGGCCGGCGGATGGGCCATGCCGGTGCCATCGTCGCCGGTGGCAAGGGCGGCGCGGAAGACAAGATCGAGGCGATGAAATCCGCCGGGATCGTGGTTGCTGAAAGCCCGGCCGGCCTCGGTGAGGCCGTGCTGAAGGCGATCGGCTGAGAAATCGGGCGGAGGCCGTTCCGGTGGAGCGCCCTCCCCGCCCATGGGAGCAAATCGGCGATGTCGATTGTTGCTGTAAAGGACGGAAACAGGGTTTCGGTGCCGGGGGCATCCCTGGTGCGCGGCCCTGCACCACGCGTCGGAGCCGGCACGGGCGTTCCGTTTCGTCCGGTTCTCCGGCGCGGTGCAGGTCCTGAACTGCGGTCTTTGCGACGCGGCAGGTGGCACGATGGGCGGAAAACCGTCTGCGGCGGAAATCCGGGGCTTCCCCGGGCCGCGCTGACGGGTATGGTTTCGGGGATGCAGCTACAATCTTCACACCGCAGCCGGACGGAAATGATGTGCCGGTCACAATGGGCGCAGGCCAGCGCGTGGATCGACGTGATCCGTTTGGGCCTTGGCGTATCGACGGACTGAGCGGAGCCAACCGGATCCGCCATCCGGCGGGTTCGAACCAGTACCAGGTCCCCGGAGGCGGGGCGTATCGAGGGAGCGGGCAACCCCCGTGAGGTCATGACCGAACAATCGCAGAACACGGTCTTTCAATCTTCGTCTTTCCTGCAGGGGCACAATGCCGAGTTCGTCGAGCAGCTTTACGCACGGTTCTCGGAAGATCCGGCAAGCGTCGATGCTGGCTGGAAGGCGTTCTTCGAAGGTCTGGACGATGCCCCGGCGGATGTGACCCAGAGCGCCAGGGGCCCCTCCTGGGCACGGGCGGACTGGCCGCCGGTGCCGTCGGACGACCTGACCCAGGCGCTGGACGGTCAATGGAGTCCGGCGCAGGAAAGGGCGATCGGTGCAAAGGTCGCGGCGAAGGCCCAGGAAAGGGGCGTGTCTCTGACGGATGCCCAGGTGCAGCAGGCGGTACTGGATTCCGTGCGGGCACTGATGGTGATCCGGGCCTACCGCATCCGCGGTCACCTGGCCGCCGACCTCGATCCGCTGGACCTGGAGGAAAAGACGCCGCATCCGGAACTGGACCCGAAAAGCTACGGGTTCACCGATGCGGACATGGACCGGCCGATTTTTCTCGACAATGTGCTGGGGCTTGAGACCGCGTCACTGCGGGAGATCCTGGCGCTGGTCAAGCGCACCTATTGTGGCACCTTCGCACTGCAGTACATGCATATTTCCAACCCGGAAGAGGCGGCCTGGCTGAAGGAGCGGATCGAAGGCTACGGCAAGGAGATCAGTTTCACCCAGCGCGGCCGGCGGGCGATCCTCGACAAACTGGTCGAGGCCGAGGGCTTCGAGAAGTTCCTGCAGGTCAAGTACACCGGCACCAAGCGGTTCGGGCTCGATGGCGGCGAGGCGCTGATCCCGGCGATGGAGCAGATCATCAAGCGCGGCGGGGCGCTGGGGGTCGAGGAGATTGTCATCGGCATGCCGCACCGTGGCAGGCTGAGCGTGCTGGCCAATGTGATGGCCAAGCCCTACCGGGCAATATTCAACGAATTCCAGGGCGGAAGCTACAAACCGGATGAGGTCGAGGGATCGGGTGACGTGAAATATCACCTCGGTGCGTCGTCCGACCGGGTTTTCGACGGCAACACGGTGCATCTGTCGCTGACGGCCAACCCGAGCCACCTCGAGGCGGTCAATCCGGTGGTGCTTGGCAAGGTACGGGCGAAACAGGAACAGAAGAACGACAGCCACCGGACCAAGGTGCTGCCGGTGCTGCTGCACGGGGACGCCGCCTTTGCCGGACAGGGCGTGGTCGCCGAGTGTTTCGGTCTTTCGGGGCTCAGGGGACACCGCACGGGCGGCACGATCCACATCGTCGTGAACAACCAGATCGGGTTCACCACCTCGCCGCACAATTCCCGGTCCTCGCCCTACCCGACCGACATTGCGCTGATGGTCGAGGCGCCAATCTTTCACGTCAACGGCGACGATCCGGAGGCGGTGGTCCATGCGGCCCGCGTGGCGACCGAATTCCGCCAGCGGTTCAACAAGGACGTTGTGATCGACATCTTCTGTTACCGGCGGTTCGGGCACAACGAGGGCGACGAGCCGATGTTCACCCAGCCACTGATGTACAAGGCGATCAAGGCCCACAAGACGACGCTGCAGCTCTATACCGAGCGGCTGATCGCCGACGGGCTGATCCCCGAGGGCGAGATCGAGGACATGAAGGCCAGTTTTCAGGCCTATCTCAACGAGGAGTTCGAAGCAGGCAAGGAATACCGTCCGAACAAGGCCGACTGGCTGGACGGACGCTGGTCGGGCGTCTCGAAGAAAGGGGACAAGTACCAGCGCGGCAAGACGGCGGTCGACCTGAAGAAGCTCAAGACCGTCGGTGAGGCGCTGACCCGGCTGCCGGCGACGCTGAAGCCGCACCGGACCGTCGAGCGGATGCTCGAAGCCAAGGCAAAGATGATCGAAACCGGAGAGGGCATCGACTGGGCGACCGGCGAGGCGCTGGCGTTCGGCACGCTCCTGCAGGAAGGTTTCCCGGTGCGGCTCGCCGGGCAGGACTGTACGCGCGGCACCTTCAGCCAGCGCCATTCCGGGATCATCGACCAGGAGACCGAGGAGCGCTATATCCCGCTCAACCACATCGAGCCCGGTCAGGCCCAGTATGAGGTCGTCGATTCGATGCTCTCGGAATATGCGGTGCTCGGATATGAGTACGGCTACTCGCTCGCAGAGCCGAATGCGCTGACGCTCTGGGAGGCGCAGTTCGGCGATTTCGTCAACGGCGCCCAGATCATGATCGACCAGTTCATCTCCTCGGGCGAGAGCAAGTGGCTGCGCATGTCGGGCCTGGTGATGCTGCTGCCGCACGGCTACGAAGGACAGGGGCCGGAGCATTCCTCTGCCCGTCCCGAACGGTTCCTGCAGCAGTGTGCCGGCGACAACTGGATCGTCGCCAACTGCACGACGCCGGCGAACTATTTTCACATCCTGCGCCGGCAGCTGCACCGTTCGTTCCGCAAGCCGCTGGTGCTGATGACACCGAAATCGCTGCTGCGGCACAAGATGGCGGTTTCGAAACTGAGCGAATTCGCCAAGGGTTCCAGTTTCCACAGGGTGCTGTGGGACGATGCGGAAATGGGTCACCAGAACGGTTCGAGCACAACGCTGCTGGCCGACGACAAGATCAAGCGGGTCGTTCTTTGCTCGGGCAAGGTGTACTACGACCTGCTGGCGGAACGGGATGCGCGGGGAATTCAGGACATCTACCTGATGCGGATTGAACAGTTCTATCCGTTCCCGGCGCTGTCGCTGAACAAGGAACTGAGCCGGTTCAAAAACGCCGATGTCGTCTGGTGTCAGGAAGAACCGAAGAACCAGGGGTACTGGACGTTCGTTGAACCCAATCTGGAGTGGGTTCTCGGTCGGATCAAGGCGAAGTGCGGACGTCCGACCTATGTTGGCCGTCACTCATCGGCATCACCGGCCACCGGACTGGCAAGAGAACACAAGGCACAGCAGGATGCGCTTATCGATGAAGCCCTGACTGTCAAGAAGGGAAGATAGAAGATGGCTGAAATTCGCGTACCCACGCTCGGCGAAAGCGTCTCCGAAGCGACGATTGCCACCTGGTTCAAGAAGGTGGGCGATACGGTTGCGGTTGATGAAATGCTGTGTGAACTCGAAACCGACAAGGTTACCGTCGAGGTTCCCGCGACAGCAGCCGGAGTTCTTTCGGAAATCGTCGCAAAGGAAGGCGAAACCGTGGGAGTGGACGCGCTTCTGGCCCATATCGACGAAGCGGCGAAGGGCGACGCGCCGAAGGCGAAATCGGAGTCGAAACAGGAGTCGGCTTCAGAGCCGAAACCTGGCCGCGAAGCCGATCCGTCACAGGAGAGCGCGCCGGCCAATGAAGCCAGCGTCGACATCATGGTCCCGACACTTGGCGAGAGCGTCACCGAGGCCACCGTGGCGACCTGGTTCAAGAAAGTCGGCGATAAGGTTGCCCAGGATGAGATGATCTGTGAACTGGAAACCGACAAGGTGTCGGTTGAGGTCCCGGCGACGGCCACGGGGACGATCACCGAAATTCTCGCCGAGGCTGGCGCGACGGTTGAGGCCGGAGGCAAACTTGGGGTGATTTCAGGAAGCGACGGATCCTCGGAGTCCACACCCGCCCCCGCGAAAGCCGCGGAGGCCTCGGAGGGTGCCACGCGAACCGGTGAGGATGCGCCATCGGCGAAGAAGCTTATGGAAGAGAAGGGCCTGACGCCGGATCAGGTGACGGGAACCGGGCGCGACGGACGGATCATGAAGGAAGACGTACTGGCGGCCGGGGCGCCGAAGGCAGCGGCCGCCGCATCGGCAACGGCGCCTGCGCCGGCATCGATCCCGCGGTCACCGGTCCCGGCGGAAGACGCGGCCCGCGAGGAACGGGTGAAGATGACCCGCCTGCGCCAGACCATCGCCCGGCGTCTGAAGGAAGCGCAGAACACCGCCGCGATGCTGACCACCTACAACGAGGTGGACATGTCGGCGACGATGAACCTGCGGAGCGAATACAAGGACCTGTTCGAGAAGAAACATGGCGTGAAGCTCGGCTTCATGTCGTTCTTCACCAACGCTTGTTGTCACGCGCTGAAGGAAGTTCCGGAAGTCAATGCCGAGATCGACGGAACCGACGTGGTCTATAAGAACTTCGTCCACATGGGCGTTGCCGTGGGCACACCGACCGGCCTCGTCGTGCCTGTGGTGCGGGATGCTGACCAGATGAGCTTCGCCACCATCGAGAAACGGATTGCGGAACTCGGCCTGCGGGCGCGGGACGGCAAGCTGAGCATGGCCGAGATGCAGGGGGGCACGTTTACCATTTCCAATGGTGGCGTCTACGGCTCGCTGATGTCGTCGCCGATCCTCAACCCGCCGCAGTCGGGCATTCTCGGAATGCACAAGATCCAGCAGCGGCCGGTTGTGGTGGACGGTCAGATCGTGATCCGGCCGATGATGTATCTGGCGCTGAGCTACGACCACCGGATCGTGGACGGCAAGGGGGCTGTGACGTTCCTCGTGCGGGTCAAGGAAGCGCTGGAGGATCCGCGGCGTCTGCTGATGGATCTCTGAGCCGGTCGTCCGGCCGGTGCCCCCCTTCCTGGGAAGGGGCACCGCGCCGAAGGGAGGAGCATTGGAAGAATGTTGCAGATGCTGTGCCGCAACGAGGTTGCGGACTGGGCCAAATGGAAACGGGTGTTTGACGAATACCGCGAGGACCAGGAAGCCGCCGGTCTGAGCCTGCTGCAAATCTGGCGGGAGACCGGTGCGCCGCAGACCGTCTGGCTGCTGTTCGAGGTCAAGGACGACGCGCGGGCGCGGGCGTTCATGGATGACCCCAAGGCAGAGATGCATGCCGAACGTGCGGGGGTTACGGCATCTGCGTATCATTTGGTCGAGACGGCCTGAACCGTGATGTCGACTGAACTGACCGTTCTTGCCCTGGCCGGACTGCTGCAGTGTGTGCAGTTTGGTCTGATGGCGGTGCCGGCGAATCTGGAGCTTGGTCCGCGGCGGACGCTCGGTCCGCGGGATGGTTCGCCTCTGATCGATGATGTTTCCCCCCGAACGGCAAGGCTTCACCGGGCGCTTACCAACCATTTCGAAGGGCTGGTGCTGTTTACGCTGGCAGTGGTGGTTGTAACGCTGGGCGGCGGGAGCAGCGGCTTCACGGCATTCTGCGCATGGGTGTATCTTGCCGCGCGTATTGCCTATGTACCTGCATATGCGTTCGGACTTGTGCCGTGGCGTTCGGTGGTTTGGTTTGCCGGTTTTCTGGCGACGGTCGCGATGATCTTCGCGGCCTTAATCTGAAAGGTTCTTGGTGATGGCTGACTATGATGTAATCGTGATTGGCGCGGGTCCGGGCGGCTATGTCTGTGCCATCCGCTGTGCGCAGCTTGGGCTGAAGACCGCCTGCGTCGAAGCACGGGACACGCTGGGAGGCACATGTCTCAACATCGGCTGCATTCCGTCGAAGGCGCTGCTGCATGCATCGGAGCTTTATCACGAGGCGCATGTGCATTTCGAGGAGATGGGCATCGTCGGGGCGGCGCCCTCGGTCGATCTGCCGAAGATGGTGGCCTACAAGCAGTCAACTGTAGACCAGAACACCAAAGGCATCGAATTTCTGTTCAAGAAAAACAAGATCGACTGGCTCAAGGGCATGGGATCGATCCCGGAGGCGGGCAAGGTTCAGGTCGGCGGCGAGACTCACAACGCAAAGAACATCGTCATTGCCACCGGTTCCGAGCCGTCGAGCATTCCAAATGTTGAAATTGATGAAAAAACCGTCGTCAGTTCCACCGGGGCGCTGGTGCTGGAGAAGATCCCGGGCAAGCTGGTGGTGATCGGCGCAGGGGTGATCGGCCTCGAACTCGGGTCGGTCTATGCGCGGCTCGGCTCGGAGGTGACAGTGGTGGAGTTCCTCGACCACATCACTCCGGGCATCGACAGCGATGTTGCCAGGAACTTCCAGCGGATCCTTGCCAAACAGGGCCTGAAGTTCGTGCTCAACTCCGCGGTGCAGGGGGTGAAGACCAGCCGGGGCAAGGCCAAGGTCACCTACAAGTCGCGCAAGGATGACAGCGAAACGGTTCTGGACGCCGACGTGGTGCTGGTGGCGACGGGGCGCAAACCCTACACCAGAGGTCTAGGCCTCGATGACCTTGGGATTGTCAGAAACAAGGGCGGTCAGGTGGAGGTGGATGACCACTGGCAAACTGCGGTAAAGGGCATCTATGCCATCGGCGACGCGATCAAGGGGCCGATGCTGGCCCACAAGGCCGAGGACGAAGGCATGGCGGTGGCCGAGGTGATTGCCGGCAAGGCCGGTCATGTGAATTACGGTATCATACCCGGGGTAATTTACACTTCGCCCGAGGTGGCGACGGTCGGGAAAACCGAAGAGCAGCTCAAGGAAGCGGGCCGGAAATACAAGGTCGGCAAGTTTCCGTTCATGGGCAACGCCAGGGCGAAATCGCATTTCGCAGGCGACGGGTATGTGAAGATTCTGGCCGACGCGGAAACGGACCGGATTCTTGGCGCGCATATCATCGGACCGGCGGCGGGAGAACTGATCCATGAAGTCTGCGTGGCGATGGAATTCGGAGCGGCGGCACAGGATCTGGCGCTGACCTGCCATGCACACCCGACGTTCTCGGAGGCGGTGCGGGAAGCCGCGCTGGCCTGCGGCGACGGGGCAATTCACGCCTGACGCGGCAGTTCGCGAGCACAAGACTCAGCCGCGTTCCCCGTACGGGACGCGGCTGCTTCCGTTTCAGGCCAGGCGGCGCGCCGACATTGCGTCCAGTTCGGCGGCGAATGTCTCCGGCGGCATGTCGGCATTCAGGGCGCGGAGCATGAAAGCCTGGCCGGTTTCCGGAGCGAGCCCATCCACGGGCGGATCCCGGTCGAGGTTGGTGGGAAAGGAATAGCCCTCGGCAGTGCTGGCGATAACGGCGTGAATCTGCGCCGCAGAGAGTCTGCCGGCAGCGGCAGCAGCGCGCAGTGCCGGGTAGACCCGTTTTGACATTGCGTCGCGGTCGATGGTTTCCATGGCCCGTCCAAAGGCGGAGGAGACCTGAAGCAGGTTGGCCATCCGTTCGATATCGGCGCTTGTGTTGGACCCGGCCGCATGAAACAGCGCCGGATTGAAAAACAGCGCATCCCCCTTGCGAAGCGGCAGTTGGACGTGATGTTCCTCGAAGATCGCGCGAAACTCCGGCAGCCGCCAGGCAACATACCCCGGGCGGTAGAGCTGTGAGAACGGAAGCAGTTTTGTCGGACCGCTTTCGAGCGGCATGTCGCAGTGGGCAACGGCTCCCTGCAGCGTGAGCGCCGCGGACAGGTCGTGGACATGAGCGGGAAACGTCATCGCCACCTCGGCGGTCTGAAAACCGAGGTGGTAGTCGCGGTGCGCCTGCTGTGCGCTGCCACCGGGTCGGACCAGGTTGATCTGGGCTGTCATCTGATAACACGGACCGAGCCAGGCCTCGGCGGCGGCGTCAATGAACGGGTTGGAAAAGTAACCCAGATACACTTCGGGATCCTCGATGCAGAGTTTCTGCAGCGAGTTCCAAACCCGCGCATTGCTTCCCGCCTTGGCAAAATGATCGGCGCCGCCGCCGTTACGCGCCGTTTCTTCGGCGATGATCCGTTGGTAGACCCCGGTCGCGGCATCGACGGCGGAGGCGTCATCATAGGCACCGGCGATGGCGAAAACGCCCGCCGATTTTCCCAGCACCTGCGCCCATTCGGCGAGAAGGGACGCGCGCCCGTCCGGCGTGGCCAAGAGCGGTTTCAGTTCCATGGCGTCATAAACCGGGACGCCGGAAATTATGGATACAGCGAGAGGAACCTCTTTGGGCCCCAGCGTCCGTTCGATCAGCGCGCGGAACTCGGCCGGGTCGCAGGCGTCCGGGTCATACCGTCCGGCGGGATGGTGGTGCAGTGTCATCAGTTTTCCTTCCTGAAATCACCAGTCCTCTTCGGGCCTTGGCATTAAACGGTTTCGTCCGGTAGCAGATCAGTCGTCCAGTGTCATCGGCCCGAGTGGCGTTGGCGGCGCGGACGGGTAACCGCCCCAGACCGACTGGTCGAAATTGATCACCGATCCGGTCATCATGCCGCTGTCATCGGAGGCGAGGAAGGTGACGGCCTTTGCCACTTCGTCCGGGTCGAGCAGGCGGCCGAAGGGCAGCTCTGCGCAGGCGCGTTCCAACCAGTCGTCCCCTGCCCCGCCCCGTTTCTGAACGGCATCCTCACCGTCGCTGGCCATCCAGCCGATATTGAGCTGGTTGACGCGAATGCGGTTGCACAGGAGGGAAAATCCGGTGTTGCGCGTCAGGGTTGCGAGAGCGCCCTTGGAGGCGCAGTAGGGGGAGATGAACGGCTGGCCCGCCAGCGCGGAGGTCGAGCCAATGTTGACGATACTGCCCGCAGTTCCGTCGCGGATCATGATTTTTGCCGCGTCCTGGATGAGAAAGAACGGCGCACGGGCGTTGACGGCGAAGATCCGGTCAAACAGCGCCTCGTCTGTGTTGAGGATTGTACCGCGATCGGTGACGCCAGCGGCATTCACAAGAATATCCAGCCGCCCGAACCGGCGGTCGGCCTCGGCGATCACCCTGCGGCAGTCGTCAACGCTGGCAAGATCGGCGGCGACGAAATGAACCGGCACACCGGTCGCACCGGTAATGTCGCGGGCGAGCGCCTCGCCCTTTTCCGCACTGCGGCCACACGTGACGATGCCGCCGGCCCCCTGTTCGGCAAAGCAACGGGCCACCGCGGCGCCGAGGCCTTGCGTGCCTCCGGTGACGACCGCCGTTTTGTTGTCAATTCGATTCATGATGTCCTCGGAATTTACCAGTTTGCGAAAGAGCCGTCGATTCGCTTGAGGATCGGCATCTGTTCGGCACTGTAGGGATAGTTCCTGAGGAATTCCGGATGGAATTCGACGCCGATGCCCGGCCTTCCCTCGCAGGTGAGCCAGCCATCCTCCCAGAGCTGATCCGTGGTGATCAAATCACCGAGGCTGTCGCCAGGTCGTCGCGGCAGTTCCTGGACGAGCACGTTCGGGCTGGCGAGATTGAGGTGCAGGCAGGCGGCAGTTGAAACCGGGCCGATCGGATTGTGCACGGCAATGTCGATCATGTGCGTTTCGGCCATGGCGGTGATCTTTCTCGATTCCGTCAGGCCGCCGGCAATGCAGACATCGATGCGGGCGTAGTCGATCAGGTTGCGTTCGATCAGGTCGCGGAACATCCATTTGGTCGCGAACTGTTCGCCGGCGGCAAGTGGCACCGCCGTCTGCTGGCGCAGCAGGGCGTAACCTTCGGGGAACTCAGAGCGCAAAGGGTCTTCAATGAACATCGGCCGGAACGGCTCGACCTCGCGGCAGAACAGCGCCGCCTCGGTCGGGGTCAGTCTGGTGTGGGCGTCGAAGGCCAGTTCGATCCCGGGGCCCAGTTCCGCCCGCAGCAGGCGGAATTCCTCGACCGCCCTGTCGACCGCCCGACGGCCGTCCATCACCAGGTCGGACCCGTAGGAAGGTTCAAACCGCAGGCATTTCCAGCCTTCGGCGACCTTTTTTCGGGCCTCTGCGAGAATGTCGACAGGCGTTTCGCCGTGCAGGTGGCAATAGGTCAGCACCCGGTCCCGGGTGCGGCCGCCGAGCAGGTTGTAGACCGGCGTGCCGAGCGCCTTGCCCTTGATGTCCCAGAGGGCAATGTCGATGGCGGCGATCGCCGACGAGAGGATCTGGCCGGAAGGATGAAAGCCTCCACGCCACATGGTCTGCCAGTGGTGTTCGATGGTGGCGGGATCGGTGCCGATCAGCAGGGATTTGAGGTGCTGGACCATCCCGTCTGCGGCATGCTCCCGGTTGGAGATCCCGCCCTCTCCGATGCCGGTGATGCCCGCGTCGGTTTCGACGATCACGAACAGCATCGGCCGCCATTCCTTGAGAAGAAAGGTTTTGATGTCGGTGATGATCATTTTCCGACCCGGGACCCGGCCCCCTGTAGAGGCCAGGGCGCGTTGCTGCCGCCGGTGATCCGTGAATCCGTCATGGTGGTACTCCCTGTCATCTCTGGACCGTCCCGTTTCCGGACGTTGCCTTTTCGCAGGGTGAAATGCCCGCGAATCCGGAAACGATACAGCGGGTCAGGTGCCGGTGTCAGCCCGTTTCCGAAGCGCTCCCCCTGACACCCAACCGACGCGCGGCCCCGGAGATGTGCGCATCCATCGCGCGTTCCGCCGCCGCTGCGTCGCCGTCGCGGACTGCCCCGACAATCCGGAGGTGTTCCTGGTGTGTTACGGCCAGCAGATCCTCGGCGCGGTAGATCCGCCCGGTCGCGCGGGTGGTATCCTTCAGCCGCGAGGACAGGTAGTCGACGATGGTCGCCAGATAGGTGTTCCCGGTCGCCCGGCCCAGCGCGCGGTGAAATGCCGCGTCAGCCTCGAGCCGCTCTTCGTCAAAGGCGCGCTGGCCGTGCATGAGGTTCACGGCGGCATCCATGCGGGCGAGATCCCCGGCGTCGCGGCGGACCGCGGCCAGTCCGGCGGCACGGACTTCCAGAATGCGCCGCAGTTCAAACAGATCGAAGAGGTTGTCGCTGTCTTCCAACGCCTGCAGGTCGATGCGGAAGGTTTCGCGTTGGGACGGGTGACGGACAAACGCACCTCGACCCTGGCGCGTTTCGACCACGCCATCGGACCGCAGCCTGGCGATGGCTTCGCGAACCACGTTGCGGCTGACGCCAAACCCGGCCGCGAGTGCGCCCTCGGTCGGCAGGATGCTGCCGGGTTCGATTTCCCGGCAGGCGATGCGCCGCAGAATTTCGGCGGCAATCCGGTCGGGGAGGCTTTCCCGCTGTCCGATCTCTTTGAACCTTGTCAGGGCACCCTCCAGCAGGGGGACGATTGCCTGCAGAACCTCGCACCGCAGGATCGGTGTTGTTTGCCAAGCCTATCATGTTATACGGTTGTCGGACAAGCGGGGGCACCACAGGGCATGACGCACACCACTTCCAACCCGAAGCATTCTGCGGACCGGGACCGGTTCATCGCGGCGCTGCGGGCGGTCGCAGGCGCGGACCACGTCATCGACGGCGGGCCGGAGATGGCACCTTTTATCCGGGACTGGCCGGGAGATTACCTGTCGACACCTCTTGCCGTCGTGCTGCCCGCCAGCACGGCGGAAGTTTCGGCGACTGTCGCCTGCTGCGCGGAGCACGGGCTGAAGATCATTCCCCAGGGTGGCCATACCGGGCTGGTCGGAGGGACCTATACCACGGATTCGGAACGGACCATCGTTCTGAACCTGCGGCGCATGAATGCGGTGCGCCGCGTCGATGCCGCCAATTATTCGATTACGGTAGAGGCGGGCTGTATCGTGGAGACAGTGCAGAACATTGCCGCCGAACACGGACGCCTCTTTCCACTGTCGTTTGGCGCCCAGGGCTCTGCGATGATCGGCGGAGCGCTGTCCACCAACGCCGGAGGGCTGAACGTGCTGCGCTACGGCATGGCGCGGGACCTCACTCTCGGTCTTGAGGTGGTGCTGGCGGACGGGACGGTCATCAATGCCCTGTCGGGCCTGCGAAAGGACAACACCGGGATCAGCCTTTCGCAGATTTTCGTCGGCTCGGAAGGCACTTTGGGCATCATTACCGCCGCCTCGCTGAAGCTCTTTCCCGCGGTTCGGGAACGGGAATGCGCGTTTCTGGCGCTGCCTTCGCTGCAAGCGGTTGTTCCGCTCTACGAATTGGCGAGAACCGAGTGCTGCGACCTTCTGACGGCGTTTGAACTGATACCGCGCAACTGTCTCGACCTGGCGCTGCAGCACAAGCCGGACATCCGCGATCCGCTTTCCGGGCGATACGGAACACATGTGCTCATGGAACTGACCAGCAGCGGCGCGGTTGGACTGCGCGGCATCGTCGAACGGTTCTTCGAACACGCACTTGAGCAGGAACTGGTGCTGGACGGCGTGGTATCGGAGAGCGTGGCGCAGACCAGGGCGCTCTGGTCGATCCGCGAGGCAATGGTCGAGGCACAGGCCGCACAGGGTCGCCATGTGCGCACCGACATTTCCGTGCCGATCCCCGATGTTCCCGGTTTCATCAGCTCGGCCGAAGCGGCGTTGAACGACGCAATGCCGGGCTGGACGGTCCTGTCCTACGGTCATGTCGGTGACGGCAATGTCCATATGAACGCCCTGCCGCCAAAGACGCTCAGCAAAACCGAATATCCCGCCGCCGCGCGGGAAATGCTGCGGATCATCCATGCGGATCTTGCCCGGTACGGCGGCAGCGTCAGCGCGGAACACGGAGTGGGCAGAAGCAAGCGGGCCGAGGTGCACGCCCGCAAGCCAGCGGCCAGTCTTGCGCTGGCGGCGGCAATGAAACATACCCTCGATCCGTCGAACATGCTCAACCCCGGATGTTTCTTTTGAACGCAGGATACCGCAGAACATGAACGAGTTTACCAGCGAACTTCTTATCGACTGCAGAAACGGTCTCGGAGAGGGCATTCAGTGGAATGCCGAGCACGGCCGCGTCTACTGGACCGACATCCTCGGCAACGTGCTGCTGTCCTGCGATGAAACCGGCCGAGACTTCCGCAATGTGCCGCTGGAGGCGGGACTCTGCGCCTTTGCCTTCACAAAAACCGACCGGGTGCTGGCGGGCTTTGCCGATGCACTGTGCTGGCTCGACATCGAAAGCGGCGAGAGGGAGATTATCCTGCCTTACCAGCCGGACAGACCGGGATCGCGACTAAATGACGGTACCGTCGACCGGCACGGACGCTTTGTGATTGGCGGTCTCGACTCGGATCAGTCCGACCCCCAGGCCACGGTCTGGTCGGTAACAGGTGACGGTGACGGCGCCGGTGCACGGGAAATCATCTCTGGCGTCGGCGTGGCAAACTCTACGGCTTTTTCTCCTGACGGAAAGACCATGTATTTCGCCGATACACGCTTCAAGGACATTCGGGCCTACGATTACGACCCGGAGACCGGGACGCCGTCGAACCGGCGTGTCTTTGCGACGCTCGGGCCGGACGAAGGGGGACCTGACGGATCGACGGTCGATGCCGAGGGAGCTCTTTGGAACGCCGAGTGGGGCGGTTGGGCGGTACAGCGCTGGACGGCGGATGGACGGCGGGATGCAAGGGTTGCGGTGCCGGTTCCCAACGTTACATGTTGTGCGCTGGGTGGGAAGGATCTGAACAGGCTCTTCATCACTTCGGCGCGACAGGGCATGACCGAAGCGCAGCTGGAGCAGACTCCTACGGCTGGCGGTCTGTTTGTCGTCGATGTGCCGTTTACGGGCATCGCCACCGGAAAATATGCCGGCTGAACAGGGAAGGAACGTCGTGACCCGACTGAACGAAGAGACTGAAGCGCGCGGCCTGTTTCTGGGCAGGGTGTGGAATCCGCAGGTTGAGGGACCGTCCGTCGTGACACTGCGCGACGGCGCTGTCGTTGACATCACCTCCCGGACCGCACCGCTGGTTCGGGACATCTGTGAGATGGACGATCCCGCTGGTTACGTCCGCCAGGCGCCGGGCGAGGCGCTCGGTCGCCTTGAAGAGATCGAGGCCAACGACGCGGCCGCCCCCGAAAAAATCCACTTTCTGGCGCCATGTGATCTTCAGGCGGTCAAGGCCTGCGGCGTGACCTTCGCCAAATCGATGGTGGAGCGGGTCATAGAAGAGCAGGCGGCAGGTAATCCGCAAAAGGCGCGGTCGGTCCGTGAAAGGGTTGGCGCCGCCATTGGCGACAGTCTGCGAAACATCGAACCCGGATCGCCGGAGGCCATGACGGTTGCTGCGGCCCTGAAGGCCGAAGGGCTGTGGTCACAGTATCTCGAGGTTGGCATCGGACCCGACGCAGAGGTCTTTTCCAAGGCGCAGACGCTTTCGGCAATGGGTTACGGCGCCGACGTCGGGCTGCATCCGGTTTCGGTCTGGAACAATCCGGAGCCGGAGGTGGTTCTCACGGTCAACTCGACCGGACGCATTGTCGGGGCGACGCTCGGCAACGACGTCAACCTGCGCGATGTCGAGGGACGCTCGGCGCTGTTGCTGTCGAAGGCGAAGGACAACAACGCAAGCTGCGCCATCGGACCGATGATCCGGCTGTTCGACGATACCTTCACGCTCGACGACGTCCGCTGCGCCGAGGTGGAACTGGTTGTCGAAGGAACCGACGGTTTCGTTCTCAACGGCCACAGTTCGATGAAGGAAATCAGCCGCGATCCGGAAGATCTGGTACGGCAGACCCTCGGCCGTCATCACCAGTACCCGGACGGGTTCATGCTCTTCCTCGGCACGCTGTTTGCCCCGACCGAGGACCGTGACGTTCCGGGCGAAGGGTTCACCCACAAAATTGGCGATGTCGTAACGATCAGTTCCCCCGGCTTCGGGGCACTGCGGAACACGGTGAAACTGTCGACAGAATGCCCCGAGTGGGTTTTTGGAATGCGCAGGCTGATGACAAATCTGTCCGCGCGCGACCTGATATAACGAACAGGACAAAACATGCTTAACGGAAAACACCTGATTGCCGGCGAATGGCTCGGCGGCGAAACCACGTTTGAGAACATGCCGGTCGACGGCAAGCCGGATACCTTCGCGGTCGGGACACCGGACCTGGTGGACCGGGCGGCGAAAGCGGCTGAAGAAGCGTGCTGGTCCTACGGATACTCAACCCGCGCCGAACGGGCAGCGTT
>JAUIHM010000042.1 GCA_030432315.1 Alphaproteobacteria bacterium
GCAAGCTCTTCGCGCGCGATCAGGCCGGATTGCAGCAGGCGGGTGATGAAGGTGCCGGTGCCGGTGAAGGGATCGAGGATATGGACGCCTTCGGACCCAAGCGTCTGGCCGAACTGTGCTTTCAGCACGTCATTGACCGAGTGGATGATAAAATCCACCACCTCGACCGGCGTATAGACGATACCAAGGCGCTGCGTGAGGACAGGGAAGGCCCCTTTGAAGAAACTGTCATAGAGCTTGTAGATCAGCTCCTGCCGGCCATGGGCTGTCACCACATCGGCCGCGCGACGCTCCACGCTGGCATAGAACTTGGTCAGGCTGTCGGAGTACGTGACGAGGCCGATGTTCGTGAACGTCGCGGGAAGCGTCAGGTTCGAGAGGTCCGTGACGCCCGTGTTGAACAGGATGTTCAACTGCAGCGTTCCCATCAGCATGCCGAGGAATCCGAGCAGCGAACCGACCGAGAGGTCGATGTGACGGGTAACTATGACGAACACCATGCCGGTCGCCATGACGGCAACCGAGGCCGTCTGCACTGATAGGTTGAAAAGGTTTCGCGGGGTCAGAAACCGCCCCGAAAACAGCCTGGAGAAGACGTTGTACCAGGCCCCGTCGCCTGTAACAATTTGAAAAACAACCCAGATAAGTAGAAGGGCGCCAACCATGCCAACAAGTCGGACATCTATTTCAAGGGATTTGAGAAATTTGCCTATCGCGCCCATCAAGGACTCCTGCGTTGCGGTTCATGGACGCCGCACTTCCAGGTTTTCTGGAATTCACTTGAGGCGGAACGGGGCAGACCCCCGCTCCGCAGGTTCCGGTCAGTCGCAGACCGCGACGGTCGCCGCGGGTACGTTCGCGCAGACCGCCGCCTTGGAAATCCAGCCGCTGTCGATGACCACATCGAGGTTGTCGGCGGTCACAGGCACCGGCGCGAGGAACCGTGCCACGAGCGCCTTGCCCGACGGCGAGGTCCATTCCTGAGCGCCTTCGATGGTGACGTGGTCGGATCCGCCGGCGAGGGCGACGGCGATTTCACCGGCGGCCTTTCCCAGAACCCGGGCGTCTTTCCAGACGGAAACGGTCTGGGTGCCGAGTGCGACACGGTTCAGGGCGGCGTGGTCGCCGTCCTGGCCCGAGACCGGAATACCTTCCATGCCCTGGGCCGTGAGGGCGGCCACAACGCCGCCGGCGGTGCCGTCGTTCGAGGCGACCACGGCGTCGACATTGTTGTCGTGGGCCGTGAGGATCTGCTCCATGTTGCGCTGGGCGTTCGCGGGAACCCAGCCGTCGGTGTAGGCTTCGTCGATGATGGTCACCGCGCCGGAATCGATAGCTGACTGCAGCACTTCCTGCTGGCCGCCGCGCAGGAAGTCGGCGTTGGGGTCGGTGGGCGAGCCCTTGATCATCACATAGTTGCCGGTCGGCTGTGCTTCGAGAACGGCCCGGGCCTGCATCCGGCCAACCTCGACGTTGTCAAAGGTCAGGTAGAAGGCGCGCGGATCGTCGAGCAGACGGTCATAGCCGATCACCGGAATGCCCTCGTTGTCGGCGGCGTCGATGGCCGGACCCATGGCAGCGCCGTCTTCGGCGAGAATGATCAAAGCGTCGGCGCCGCTGGCGATGAGGCTTTCAATGTCGGACAGCTGTTTGCTCGAAGAACTCTGAGCGTCGGCGGAGATGTATTTGGCACCGGCGGCGTCGAGGGCAGCCTTGATCGCGGCTTCATCGGTTTTCCAACGTTCTTCCTGAAAGTTGGACCAGCTGACACCGACGGTCAGGTCCTGGGCGAGAACGGATGTCGCCCATCCCGACGTCAGGACTGCCGCCGCCAGAATTGTTAGGGATTTCATACGTATTCCTCCTGGTTGTAGCCTGTGGCCTTGTCGAAGTTACGGGAAACGATTCCCGTCCGCGAGTTTGCGCGCATACTTCCGATATTAAATTCGAATGTCAAATTTATTTTGACTCCCGGTTTCAGATCTGGCTTTCTGCGCGCTGGAACCATAATCGGGACCGGTTTCCAGGAAACGGCTGGTTTGCCAGAAAGTACCTAAAGTTTGAGGGTTTCTTTAGAATAGGCCGCTGACGGATCAACGGCCGATGGGGAGATGCGTGACGTGCCAGGACTGCCAGCCCAAGCCAGCGACCTGCGGGAGTCGAACAGGCAGCACATTCTGGCAGCCATTCGCAGGCTGGAGCTTACCGCGCGTGTGGATATCGCACGTGAAACCGGGATCAGTGCCGCGACCGTGACGTCGATCACCGCCGATCTGGTCGCAGAGGGATTGGTCGAGGAAGTGGTCGATCCGAATCCGGGACGGGAAACGTCGCGCGGGCGTCCGCGGGTCTATCTGCGTATCCGCCCCGACGCGTTTCTGGTTGCCGGCGCCAAGATCGCGAATGACCGCATCACCGTGACCCTGGTGGATTTTCGCGGTGAGGAACTGCATCACCATGTCGCCTTGCTGAACACCGGCCCGGTTCCGGAGGCGGCGGCGCTCGTGGAGCGGCTTGCCGAAGCGACCGCCGTGGCGCTCGGGGCGCTGGGGCGGAGCAATGACGATCTGTCTGCGATCGGAGTCGGGCTGCCGGGTTTCATCGATGCGCCGACCGGTGTGGTTTACTGGAGTCCGAGTTTCGTCGAGCGCAACGTCGATTTCAGGCAAGCGCTGGTTTCGGCTTTTTCCTGTCCGGTGTCGCTCGACAACGACGCCAACCTGGCGGCACTGGCGGAACAGTGGTTCGGTTATGGGCGCGGATTGAAGGATTTTCTGGTGGTCACCATTGAGCACGGTGTCGGCATGGGGATCGTTCTCAATGGCGAGATCTATCGCGGGACGCGCGGAATCGGGGCGGAATTCGGGCATACCAAGATCCAGATCGACGGCGCGCTGTGCCGGTGCGGTCAAAGGGGCTGCCTTGAGGCCTATGTGTCGGATTATGCGCTTCTGCGCGAGGCTTCCGTGGTGTTGAAGGGCAGAATTGCCTCCGGCGCGCCGGAACAGGCGCAGCTGGAGGTTCTGTTCGGGGCTGCAGCCTCGGGGCATCCCGCGGCGCAGTCGATCCTCAATCGGGCAAGTCGGATGTTCGGCCTGGCGCTGGCAAATCTCGTCAATATTTTCGACCCGGCGCTGATCATCTTCTCCGGCGAGCAGATGCGCTATGACCTGCTTTACGGGCAGCAGGTTCTCGACCACCTGCACGGCAACATCATCGCCGTTGACCGGACGCCGCCGGAGGTGCGGGTGCACAGGTGGGGGGACCGGATATGGGCGCGGGGTGCCGCGGCGATGGCGATTGACGGGCTGACCCACCGGGCGAACCGTTCCTTACGCCCGGCGTTGGTGACGTGATCCACCCTGCCCGTATGCCAGGGTGGGTGGAATTCAGTCGAGAAGGCCCTGGCTACGGTAATATTCTTCGGCGCCGGGATGGAGCGGTGCGGTCAGGCCGGTTTCCACCATCTCCGTCGCCGCAAGGGCGGACAGCACCGGATCGAGGCCACGCAGGTCCTCCAGGCCGGAAAAAATGCTGCTGACCACGGTACGGATCGTGTCTTCCGGCACCGCATCGGTGGTCACAAGGGTCGCGCCAACGCCGAAGGTCGGGATCGGATCGGGGTTTCCGCGGTAGAGCCCGCCGGGGATTTCGGCGGAGAAATAGAAGTCGCGCCCGGCCAGCAGGGCATCAACGGCGGGGCCGCTGACCTCTACCAGCACCCCGTCGCAGGTCAGGGTGGCCTCCTGAACCGTGAGGGCGGGATGGCCGACCGATATGACGAAGGCATCGACCCGGTCGCCGCACAGCGCGGCCACCTGGTCGACCGGATCCAGCTCAACGGTGTCGGCAAAGCTGTCGGGGGTCCAGCCGGCGGCCTCCATAACCCGGTCCCAGAGGATCCTGTGCCCGGACCCGGGCGTGCCGATGCCGATCCGTTGGCCTTGCAGGTCTTCCAGCGTCTCGATGCCGGTCCCGGGGCGGGTGACGATGGTGAGCGGCTCAGGGTGCAGTGACATCAGTGCGCGCAGTTCCGGCAAGGCGGCGATGCCGGGACTGCCGGTCACTGCGTCATTCTGTACGTCGGACTGGATGATGGCCAGTTCAGCGCCGCCATTGCGCAACAGCTGGATATTTTCCACCGAACCCTGTGAGGGGATCGCAGAGCAGCGGATGCCATGGCTGGACCGGGTTTGGTTGACAAGTCGGCAGAGCGCTACACCCACCGGGAAATATGCGCCGGTGAGGCTGCCCGTCGCCATGCGTACGAGAGCGGTCTCCTGTGCCGTCGCGCCGCCAACCGTCAGACATGCGGCCGACAGCAGGGTGAGGCCCAATGTTCGCAGCATTCCTGCACTCCCGCCTGTTTGAGACGGAACCTAGCCTTCCCTGCCCGGCAAGACAATCCGCGAGTTGACCCTTGTGACCGTGGGTCAGGCGACCGCGCGCGACAGGGCGCAGCGGTTCCAGAGATCGCCGAGCGCGGCGACGAGGTGGTCGAGATCCGCCTCGCTGTGCAACGGCGACGGGGTGAACCGCAGACGTTCGGTTCCCTTGGCCACGGTCGGATAATTGATCGGCTGCACATAAATGCCGTAGGTGTCGAGCAGGATGTCGGAGAGCATCTTGCACTTAACCGGATCTTTCACCATCACCGGCACGATGTGGCTTGGATTGTCGAGATGCGGAATGCCGGCGCGGTCGAGGCGTCGGCGCAGGCCGGCGACGTTGGTGCGCTGCCGTTCACGCTCAAGGCTGCTTTCCTTGAGGTGGCGGATGCTGGCGCAGGCGCCGGCAGCGACGGCGGGGGGCAGGGCGGTGGTAAAAATGAAGCCGCTGGAGAAACTGCGGACGAAATCAATCAGCGGTGCGGAGCCGGCAATGTAGCCGCCGACGACGCCGAACGCCTTGCCGAGTGTGCCTTCGATCAGGGTCAGTCGGTCCATCAGGCCGCGTTCCTCGGCGATGCCGCCGCCACGCGGGCCGTAAAGGCCGACGGCGTGGACCTCGTCGAGATAGGTCATCGCGCCGTGGGCTTCGGCAACGTCGAGAATTTCCTCCATCGGGGCAATGTCACCGTCCATGGAATAGACGCTTTCAAAGGCAACGATCTTCGGATGTGCGGCGTCGAGGGTCGCGAGTTTGCGGTTCAGGTCCTCGGGATCGTTGTGCTTCCAGATCCGCTTTTCGCAGCGGGCATGGCGGATGCCTTCGATCATGCTGGCATGATTGAGGGCGTCGGAGAGGATGACGCAGTTTTCCAGTTTGCTGCCGAGTGTCCCGAGGGCGGCCCAGTTGGAGACGTAGCCGGACGTGAACAGCAGCGCCGCTTCCTTGCCGTGCAGGTCAGCCAGTTCGGCTTCCAGCAGCACGTGATCGTGGGTGGTGCCGGAAATGTTGCGGGTGCCGCCGGCGCCGGCGCCGCAACGGTCGAGCGCGTCGTGCATCGCGGCGAGCACCTTCGGATGCTGGCCCATGCCAAGGTAGTCGTTGGAACACCAGACCGTCACGTCGCCGGTTCGGCCGCCGTCGTGCCGCACGGCCCGGGGAAAGTCCCCCCGGCAGCGTTCGAGTTCGGCAAAGACACGGTAATTGCCCTCGTTACGCAGGGCATTCAGATGATCAATGAACAATGCGTCATAATTCATGGGTCGTCCTGTCGCCCCTCGATCGGGACTTTGTCAAGTGTCGCAATCCTGTGATTCCGAGGGGAAGACAGGCGAATCCGAGCCAAACTGGACTCTTTGGAATGTTTCTATACACCGGCTTTGCACGGGGTTCGACCCACATGGCCTTGATTTCGGTCAAGTTCGGCAAAAAATCCGCCTTGCGGGTGCCCTGTCCCGGACTTTGGGTCGATCCCGTTCCGGATATGTGGCCAGACACGGTTCACGACAGGGCGGCGAGAAAATCGGCGCCGGCCCGTCCGCGCAGGTCCCGGGCCATTTCCGCGCCGATGGCAGCGGCGTCGGATGCAGGACCATCGAGCTGCCGGGTCAGACATTCCGAACCGTCGGGACGGAGGATTTCACCGCGCAACAGCAGCGATCCGTTATCGGCGAGTTCGGCGAGTCCCGCGATCGGCGTCCGGCAGGAACCGTCAAGTCCGAGCAGCAAGGCCCGTTCGGCGGCGAGGCGGGTTTCCGTACCAGTGTGGTTGATCGGCGCCAACAGATTGGAAACTGCGCCGTCGTCGACGCGCTGCTCGATGCCGATGGCGCCCTGGGCGATGGCCGGCAGCATCGCCTCAGTGGGAATTGGTGCGGTGGCAATGTCGGCACGGCCGAGCCGGATCAGGCCGGCCATAGCCAGAAAGGTGGCGGCGGCGAAGCCCTGTTCCAGCTTGCTCAGGCGGGTTTGCACGTTTCCGCGGAAATCGATCACCCGCAGGTCGGGGCGGCGAAAGAGCAGCTGGGCCCGGCGGCGCAGGCTGGAGGTGCCGACGACCGATCCCGCTGCAAGCGCGTCGAGACCGCCGCCGGAGAGGCAGACAAACGCGTCGCGCGCGTCTTCGCGTGGCAGATAGCAGGTCAGCGCGAGGCCTGCCGGCTGGAGAGTTGGCATGTCCTTCATCGAATGCACGGCGATGTCGATGGTGCGGTCGAGCAGTGCGTCCTCGATTTCCTTGGTGAAAAGGCCCTTACCGCCGATCTCCGACAGCGGTCGGTCCAGAACGCGGTCGCCGGTGGTGCGGATCACAACGATCTCAAACGCATTCTGCGGCAGGCCGTGCGCTGTCGCGAGCCGGTCCCGGGTTTCCGTGGCCTGGGCGAGGGCGAGCGGGCTGCCGCGGGTGCCGATGCGCAGCGGGCGGTCGGGATCGGGCAGGTCGGCGGTCATGACGGTTCGGCATCCCTTTTCATTCCGGGCAGTATCGGTAAGGTCGCGCGGCTGGAATAACAAGGTGGAACCGAACCGATGGCTGCGGCTGACAAACTGATGATACGGGCCCTCGCGGGCGAGGTTCTGCCGGTGCCGCCCGTGTGGATGATGCGCCAGGCAGGGCGGTACCTTCCGGAATACCGCGCCGTCAGGGCCGATGCGGGCAGTTTCCTCGATCTCTGTTACAACCCTGATTTTGCTGCGGAAGTCACGCTGCAGCCGATCCGGCGTTACGGGTTCGATGCGGCGATCATCTTTGCAGACATCCTTCTGGTGCCCCAGGCGCTGGGGGCGGATCTGACATTTGTACAGGGCGAAGGGCCGCGGCTTTCCACGGTAACGTCCGCGGAGGATTTTGCGCGGCTTGGCCCCGTAGAGGCGGTGCACGACACCTTGGGTCCGGTTTATGAGACCGTGCGGCGGGTCGCGGGTGCATTGCCGAAGGAGACGGCGCTGATCGGGTTTGCAGGTGCGCCCTGGACGGTCGCCACCTATATGATTGCCGGGCGAGGGACGCCGGATCAGGGGCCGGCGCGGCGGTTGATGTACGGGGACAGGACGACGTTTGACGCGTTGATCGACCGGATCACCGATGCCACAATTGTATATCTTATCAAACAGATAGAGGCAGGCGCGGAGGTCGTCAAGCTGTTCGACTCCTGGGCCGGAGCGCTGCCGGGGCTGGAGTTTGGGCGGTATGCGGTAGAGCCGGTGCGGCGCATCGTCGCGGCGGTCAGGGAGGCGCATCCGGCGGTGCCGGTGATCGGCTTTCCGAGGGGCGCGGGCGGGAATTACGCGGGATTCGCGGAACAGACCGGTGTGAATGCGGTGGCGCTGGATACCTCGGTCGATCCGGTCTGGGCGGCGCGGGAAATACAGTCAAAATGCTGTGTTCAGGGAAATTTGGATCCACTACATATGGTGCTGGGCGGCGAGGCACTGGTGACTGCGACCAAACAGACCGTCGAGGCGTTTTCGGCCGGGCCGCATGTGTTCAACCTCGGTCACGGCATCACCCCGGATGCCGATCCGGCAAATGTCGACGTGATGCTGCGGGCGATACGGGGCTGAAACGGCCGCGGCGATGGCGTACCCTACCGGTACCCATTCGATACCCTACCGATACCGAAGTTTGAGCCGAAGTGTTAACGGAAAGTGTGGATCAGAATACTTGACGCGGCGCGTCATTGCGGGTTGCGTTGCTGCCGCAACGGGACCTGGACAGGGGAAAGACGATGAGTTTCGACTACGACGACCAGAACATTTTCGCCAAAATTCTGCGCGGGGAAATTCCGAACCAGACCGTTCTTGAGACCGAGTACACCCTGGCATTCAGGGACATCAACCCGCAGGCCCCGGTGCATGTGCTGGTGATCCCGAAGGGGGCCTATGTAACCTACGACCATTTCGCTGCGGAGGCGGATGATGTGGAGATTCTCGACTTCACGCGGGTCGTCGGGAAGCTGTGCGCCGATCTTGGGGTCTCCACCGGCAGGGGCGACGGCGGGCATCGGTTGATTACCAATGCCGGGCGCGACGGGGTCCAGGAGGTGCCGCACATGCATGTGCACATCCTCGGCGGTCGCGGGCTTGGGCGGATGCTGACGGCCGGTTGACAGGGCCGCGTGTGCGGCGGCGTAGGGATGCCGCCGCAAACGGCTCAGGGATCCGGCGCGATGTCGAGGCCCGGCAGGTGTTCGATGTTGAGACCCTGCCGCGCCCCGGCAGCGAGTTTCTCCAGTGCCTGGGTGTCGTGATAGGCAGCGTGGTAGAGGTCTGCGGCGGCAGCGTCGTCCGGGGTCGCGCGGGCTTTGGCGAGTGTCGCCGCCAGCGAAGCTGACGCGGCATGGAACGTCTCGGGCAGCACGGTAACGTCATCGGCGATGGCGCAGATATCGGCGGCGGAAGCGACTGCTCCGGCGACAAAATCGTCCATCAGGGCGCGGGTTCTCTCGGCGATGTCGGTGAAATCGACGGCCTCGCTGCGTTTGAGTGAGCCGAGAGCGGTCAGCGCTTCGCCAAAGATTGGCACAAGTGAATAGTGGTCGCGCGGATCGACGATCATGCCGCGCAGGGTCAGCAACGCGTCGGAGGCCGCGTAGGCTGCCGGTTCCACTGTGTAATCCGCTTCGCCGATCCGCTCGTCCAGTGCCTTGTGCAGGAGGCTGGAGGTCTGGGTGCAGCAGGTCGGCTGTACGTAGGACTTGTCGGCATACCACCCGACCGGGATGAAAAATCGCAGCAGCGTGCGCGGCACGCTGGTGGTGTCGGGCGGAAAGTAATCCAGTTCCCACAGTTCATACCTGACGAAGAATCTGTATTCGACCGAGCGGCATTTTTCGCCGTGGAGCACCACATTGGCCGTCAGCGTGCGGGTCTGGCTGATGTCGAATGTCGCGGTTGCACTGACGATGTCCTTGATCTTGCCGGTGACGGACACACTCAGCTTGACGGTTCTGGTCACGGTTTCACTGACGGTCACGGAGCCGGGCTGGTCGGGATTGCACGGGATGTTCTGGGAGTGAAACGGGCTCAGGTCGAAATAGTTGCGGCTGATCTTGCGCAGCCGGTAGCTGCCCGGCGGGTTGCCGGGAATGCGTCTGGGTCTCGACCAGGGGCCGGGATTGCCGACCCGGCGGGTTACGGAATCGGCGGGAATGTTCAGCGCCTGACCCGCTGCGGAAGGTGTATCTTCATGTTCGCAGAAATGATCGTCGCGAAACGGGTCGTCGATCTCCGGTCCGCAGTAGGTAACGCGGCCACGGCAGTTGGTCGAACATTCTGTTGGTGTGTCGCCGGGATTGTGATTCCGGCCACGGTGTCTGTGTGTGCATGACATGGCTTTTCCCCCTCATCGTCCCATTATAACATAATTTTGATCTTTTTTCGCCGTACGGTCGGCGATTCCGGTTGGATCGGGGCGGCGGCCCGCGAAGGAGCCGAACAGGGAGGAGGTTTGGCGATGGCTTTCGCGACCATGTTCGAGGGGCAGGCGCGGCACGCGCTTGGACTTGTAGTTCTGCTGGTAGCTGCTGTCTGGGCGGTGAGCGGGGACGGCGCGCCGGCAGGATCGCTCTGGGGCGTTTCGGCCTCTGCGTGGTTTGCACTGCTGCTGGCGGACACGGTTCTGCACCAGGTTTTCGTTGCCGTCGCGTGGCGGCTGGAACTCCATGGGCAGCACCTGAGCCGGTGGTTCGGCGACACGGAACGGGCATTTCGCAGCTATGCGGCGGTGTTTGCCGTTCTGTTCGTCGGGCGCTTTGTGCTGGTCACGCTGCTCGCCGTTGCAAACCGGGGCACATTCCCCATGACTCCCTGGCTCGGATGGGTTGCCGGGGCGGTGATCGCGGTTCCGGCGGTATATCTGTTCTATTCGGTGCGCACCTGGTTCGGGTTCCGGCGGGCGTTCGGGATCGATCATTTCGACCCGGCGGCCCGCAACTGGCCGATGGTTCGCGAAGGAATCTTCCGGTACACTGCAAACGGAATGTACGTATTCGGTATCGGTGCGCTGTGGATTCCGGGGTTGCTGTTCCAGTCGTGGGCGGCGCTGGTCGGGGCTGCGTTCAGCCACGCCTATATCTGGGTGCATTTCTTTACCGTGGAACGGCCGGACATGCGGCGGATCTACGGCAGTTGACGCCGTAATCCGACGTGTCCCGTACCGTTGTGAGGCGGGATTTTCCCCGAATTTGTCAGCTGCCGGTTGTTAGGGGGAGGACAGGCCCGCTGATCCGACCTAGGGTGTGCAGCAGGCCGCGACGGTGCGCGTCGCGGGGGGAACACAGGCAGGGATTGAGGCAGCCGTGAAACAACGCAAACTTCGCAGGGACGGGAAAATGGTATCCGAGGTGGGGCTCGGCTGCATGAGCTTCGCCGGCATGTATGGGCCGACGTCGGAAGAAGAAGCGCATAGGACTTTAGCGGCGGCGCTCGAGCTGGGGGTGGATTTTCTAGATACGTCAAATGTTTACGGCATGGGCGTGTCGGAATCGATGATCGGCAGCTTCATTCGGGGCGATGCGGAGAAGTTCACCATTGCCACCAAGGGAGCGATCTGTCGTGATCCGGAGACCGGAAAGCGCAGTTTCAACAACAGGGCGGACCATCTGCGCACCGAACTGGAGGGATCGCTCAGGCGGCTCGGTGTCGATCATGTGGCGCTCTATTACATTCACCGCCGCGATCCGGAGGTAGAGATCGAGGCGGTGATGGAGACCCTGCTGACGTTCAAGGCGGAGGGGAAAATCGGCGGCATCGGCTTTTCCGAGATCGCGCCCGCGTCGCTGCGCCGGGCCTGCGCGGTGGGGCCGGTCGATGCGGTGCAGAGTGAATATTCGCTCTGGACCCGGTATCCGGACCTCGGGATGATCCAGTCCTGTGCGGAACTGGACGTGGCCTTCGTGC
Organism: Alphaproteobacteria bacterium; assembly: GCA_030432315.1. GTDB lineage: Bacteria > Pseudomonadota > Alphaproteobacteria > Rhodobacterales > Rhodobacteraceae > Amaricoccus. Next base: position 11,290 of record JAUIHM010000042.1, read on the forward strand.
CGTTTTCGCCGGTCGGACGGGGGATTTTCGGCTCGGTGCCGCCGGATCCCGCACAGTTCGGCAAGGGGGATTTCCGTCAGGGGAACCCGCGGTTCACCGAGCCGAATTTCAGCTACAATCTGAAAAAGGTCGAGAAGTTCCGGGCACTTGCCGGTGATCTGGGCATATCACCGATCGGTCTGTCGATTGCCTGGTGTCTCGCGCGCGGGCCGCATCTGATCCCGATCCCGGGAACGCGCACCGCAGAGCATCTCGCGGAATGTGCAGAAGGAAGCGGTTTTGCGATGACCGATGCGGTGATGGCGCGGATTGATGCGGTGCTGCCGGTGGGATGGGCGCATGGCGACCGTTACACCCATGAACAGTGGATTGGGCCGGAGCGCTACTGCTGAGGTCGCGCCACGGGTGTGCCGCCCATTGCCGAGAGGCGCGCTTGCAGGCTATTCAGGGGTCAAATCGACCCTTTTTGACATGACGGAGTTGTCCGATGCCGATACCTGCCCCGGAAGTGATTGAAGTGACCCAGGACCGGATTGCCTGTGACGGCGGCGGCGGGGCACTGGGGCATCCGCGGGTCTGGCTGTCAGTGGATCCGAAAACCGGGTTCGTGGAATGCGGCTACTGTGACCGGAAATACGTGCGGAAAGAAGGCGCCGGCGGCGGGCACTGACACCGGTCGCCGCCAAAGGTTAACGGCCAAAATCCGGCGGCGCGCGGATACCCATCCGGTACCCGGATGATACCCTACCGATACCTACGGTTTTGACGTGCGCCGAAAGGTTAATGGCGGGGGGTACGGAAGCGGGCGGGGCATTTGCCATCGGGCGACCGGGTGTCGCCGGACCGGCGTGTCTGGCCGAGCCGGGCAGAACCGGGTAAGGCAGGCCGGCAGCCAGGAACGGAGGACGTGGATGGAGAAGATCGTTTTGCCGGAACGTCCGCACTGGCGCGATCATGCCAAAGAGGTCGGCTTTACTTTCGCCGACATGCATGGCGAGCCCTATTGGGACGAAACCTCGGCCTATTCCTTCACGCTCGAAGAGATCGAGAACGGTCTGGAGGATCCGGCAACCGCGCTGCATGCCATGTGCCGCGAGGCGGTGGATCATATCATCGGCAGCGAGCGGCTGCTGCAGAGGCTGGCGATTCCCGAGGCGTATTACGATCTGGTTGCCGACAGCTGGCGGCAGGGCGATCCGGAGATCTATGGACGGTTCGACTTTGCCCATGACGGCAACGGGCCGGCGAAGCTGCTGGAATACAATGCCGATACGCCGACATCGCTTTATGAGAGTGCGGCGTTTCAGTGGCAGTGGCTGGAGGATCAGCTGGCGGCCGGCGTGCTGCCCGAGGGCGCGGACCAGTTCAACGGAATTCATGAGGCGCTGGTTGCGCGGTTCAGGGATCTGTTCGAGGAGGACAGCGACCTGCATTTCACCGCCGTCGCCGGAAATCCCGAGGATTACGGCACGGTCGAGGCGATGGGTTGGGCCGCGCGCGAAGCGGGTCTGGGGGCGCATTACTGTGACCTTGACAGGATTGCGCTGAGTGAGGACGGGCATTTCCTCGATGATGAGGACCGCCGGATGGCGGTGCTGTTCAAGCTCTATCCGTGGGAAGATCTTTTGCGCGACGATTATGCCGGGCATGTCGCCGGATCGGGCTGTCTGTTTCTTGAACCGGCGTGGAAGGCGCTGCTGTCCAACAAGGGGCTGCTGCCTGTGCTGTGGCAGATGTTCGAGGGGCATCCGAACCTGCTGCCTGCGTTTTTTGAGCAGGACGTGGCCGAGGCGATGGCAGGGCGCGGTTCGGTTTCCGCTGATGTCGCGGAGGCGTTTGGCCGGGCAGAGGCGGCGCTTTCGGCGGGGCATGTGCGCAAGCCGATTCTGTCGCGCGAAGGGGCCTCGGTCGAGATTTTCGAGGCGGGAAACCTCGTCGAGCGGGCGGAGAATACCGAATATGCCGAACATCCCCGCATTATCCAAGCCTACGCGCCGCTGCCGCAGTTTGACGGCTTTCGCCCGGTGATCGGGGCCTGGATCATCGGGGAGACCTGTGCCGGCATCGGTATCCGCGAGGACCGGTCCCGGATCACCCAGGACCTGTCGCGGTTCAAGCCACACTTTATCGCGCCCTGAAAAACACTACCTGTCTACATAATTCCGGACTCAAAGCAGGACTGTCATGACCAAACGCTCCAGACATGTCGCCATTACGATCCTCGGTGCCGCTGCCTTCACCCTTGCGGGATGCGGCGAGGAAGAGGTCGACGCGGCAGCCTACCCGGATCTGAAAACCTGCACGGATGCGGCAGAGCGCGGCGGGATGTTTTCGGTCCAGGAATGCGAGACGGCATTCAGTGAGGCCGAAACGCTGCACGTGGAATCCGCCCCCCGCTACGACAGCCTGGCGGTTTGCGAGGAACAGCACGGCGAAGGGTCCTGCGGGACCGAGGCGGCGGCTACCGACGGCGGATCCGGCAGCATCTTCATGCCGCTTCTGACCGGGTATCTGATCGGCAGCATGCTCTCCGGTCGGTCGGGACTGTCGGCGGGACAGCCGCTCTACAAAACCGCGGACGGAAAATTCACCAATGCCGCCCGGACCAGCACCTTTTCCGGCAACAGCGGGGCGACGAAGATGAGCACGTCACAGTTCGTCCGTCCGACCCCGACCATCGGCAAAGCGCCGATGACGAAGGCTACGGCCAGTTCGCGCGGCGGGTTTGGCAACGCCGGCTCCGGGCGCAGTGGCTTCGGCGGTTAGGGCGGGGCGGGTGCCTGTCAGGTTCGGCGGTTGATGCGGGTTCGTTCCTCTTTCGGCGGGTCGTTTCCGCGAGGGCGCGGCCCGGTCCGGTTGCATTCGAGCGCAACTGTCGTGCCGGCTGGCGCGGTTGGTTTCTGAAGCGATTGAGGACGGTTTGGGAGAGCGGGGCGCAGCTGTTTTGGTCAGCCGCTATTGATACGGTGGTGGCAAATCCTGAGCCGGTATTGCACTGGCGTGGCCCGGCGCCGGGGTGACCTTCCGAATCGTGGTGGGGCGTACGGTGTTTCGGCCGGGTTTGGTTCAGTTGTTCATGCCGAAATCGCCAATGCCCGCGGGCGTCTGAGCGGTTTGATCGACGTCAAGGCCGGGGCGCGACCGGCGTCATATCCTCCCGGATTCAGATCGGTTGGTGTTGAGGTTCGTCAATGGCCGAAGTTTGCGGTTCCCGGACCCGCTGGGTGGTGCCTTCCGCCGCTCTTGTGATGTTTGTTGCCCTGACCTTTGCGGTGACCTGGGGACTGACGGGCATCTACATTTTCCGGGCTGCACTGGCCGTCGACTGGTTTGGTGAGTTGAGCGGGACACACCCCGTTTTCATCCTTGCCACCTGGGGACCGGCTCTGGCGGCATTCACGCTTGTGCTCGCATATGGCGGGATGCGGGGGCTGAGGTTGTTTCTGACCCGGCTGACGCTTTGGCGGTGTTCGCCGGGCTGGGCGGCATTTCTGCTGTTCGGGATACCGCTGACGTTTGCATGTGGGGCGATTGTAAAGGGAACTTTGCCTGGGCCGTTTCCGTTCGACAGCCTCGGGCCGCTTTTGGCCGTAATGGCTTTCATGCTGTTTCTGGGCCCGGTGGAGGAGTTTGGCTGGCGCGGTGTGGCGCAGCCGATCCTGCAGCGGCACATGGCACCGATCTGGGCCGGCCTGTTGATTGGTGCTACGTGGGGGATTTGGCATGTTCCGGCGTTCTATTTGGCCGGGACCGTGCAAAGCAACTGGAGCTTCACGCCGTTTTTCGTTGGAAACGTGACCCTTGCGGTGATCGTCACACCGCTGTTCAACGCATCACGCGGCAGCATTCTGCTGCCCGCCCTGTTCCACTATCAACTCATCAACCCGCTTTGGCCCGACGCGCAGCCCTATGACACATGGTTTTTTGTCATTGTCGCCATTGCCGTTGTTTGGCTGAACCGTGCGACGATGTTCACCCGGCAAGGCGCCGTGACCGAAGTCATTCCCTGGACGGATATGCGGCGCAGCGAATGACGGGTGGCATTGGACGCGCCGTGAGGCCGCGCCAGGGGCGGCGGTTTCAGCCCGATAGTCGCTCACGGTGACATTTTCCATGTGGGGTTCGGCAGGGTCCGATTCGCCCGTTGTTTACACCGGGCTGTGCCTGCCTGCCCCCGGCAGGCGCAGCCCTTGTCACGAGGTGGGTGCGTGGACCGCTTTTCGCACCGGTCGCGTGTTGTGGCGGCGGCTTGGCTGGCTTAATCTCGCGCGCGAAATCAGGGAGAACGGCATGGCATTCGGCAAGGGGCATCACCTGCATCTGATCGACGGGTCGGGGTATATTTTCCGCGCCTATCATGCGCTGCCGCCGCTGACGCGCAAATCGGACGGGCTGCCGATCGGGGCAGTGTCCGGGTTTTGCAACATGATCCTGAAGCTGATTGCAGACGGGCGGGAGGCGGATGCGCCGACCCACCTGGCGGTGATTTTCGACCATTCTGCGCAGACATTCCGCAATGAGATTTACCCGGAATACAAGGCGCACCGGCCGGAGGTGCCCGAGGATCTGCGGCCGCAGTTTTCGCTGATCCGCGATGCGACCCGGGCGTTCAACCTGCCGTGTATCGAGAAGGAAGGGTTTGAGGCGGATGATCTGATTGCGACCTATGCGACCCAGGCGCGGGATGCAGGTGGTCGGGTGACGATCATCTCATCCGACAAGGATCTGATGCAGCTGGTCGGTGGCGGGATCGAGATGTTCGACACGATGAAGAATCGCCACATCGGTCCGGAGGAAGTCGAGGAGAAGTTCGGTGTCGGGCCCGACCGGGTGATCGACATACAGGCGCTGGCCGGGGATTCGGTCGACAATGTGCCAGGGGCGCCGGGGATCGGTGTGAAGACGGCGGCGCTGCTGATTAACGAATACGGCGATCTGGACTCGCTGCTGGCGCGGGCGGAGGAGATCAAACAGCCGAAACGCCGGCAGACGCTGATTGATTTTGCCGATCAGATCCGGATTTCGCGCGACCTGGTGACGCTGAAGACCGATACGCCGCTCGATGTGGATCTTGACGGGCTGGAAGTGACCGAGCCGGACCCGGAGACGCTGCTGGCGTTCCTGACGGAGATGGAGTTTCGCACTCTGACGGCGCGGATTGCGAAAAAGTATCATGTGGAGGCGCCGGAAATCGAGGTGACGCCGGCGGCGCCGGTGGTGTCGGAGACCGGTTCGGGACCGGCGCAGGAGGTGATGCCGCCGATTGATCACGGCAGCTACGAGATCGTCCGCGATGCGGAGGCATTGCAGCTTTGGGTGCGGCGGATCCGGGACCGGGGCGCAGTGGCCGTGGATACCGAGACCACCGGGCTCGATGAGATGGTGGCGGATCTGGTCGGGATATGTCTCGCCACCGCGCCCGGGGTCGCGTGTTACGTGCCGCTGCGCCACCGGGAGGGGGCGGACGATCTGTTTGGCGGCGGGCAGCGGGTCGCAGGACAGATGGACCCGGAAGAGGCGCTGGGGATTTTGCGACCGGTTCTGGAGGATGAAAGCATCCTCAAGATCGGCCAGAACATGAAGTACGACGCGAAGATTTTTGCCCGCAACGGGGTGAAGGTGGCGCCGATCGACGACACGATGCTGATGTCGTTCGCGCTCTATTCCGGGCTGCACGGGCATGGGATGGATACGCTCTCGAAGGAATATCTCGGTCACGACCCGATCCCGATCAAGACGCTGATCGGGTCGGGCAAGTCGGCGCGGACCTTTGACCTGGTGCCGATCGAGGAGGCCGCGCCCTATGCGGCGGAGGATGCGGACATCACCTGGCGGCTGTGGCGGGTGCTGAAGCCGCGTATGCCGTTTGCGAAGGTGACGCGGGTTTACGAGACGATGGAACGGCCGCTGGTCCCGGTGCTGGCGGAAATGGAGATGCACGGGATCAGGGTGGACCGCGAGCATCTGTCGCGGATGTCCGGGGCCTTCGCGCAGAAGATGGCGGCACTCGAGGAAGAGATTCACCAGTTGGCGGGGGGAAAGTTCAACGTGGGCTCGCCGAAACAGCTCGGCGAGGTGCTGTTCGACCAGATGGGGATGGAGGGCGGCAAGAAGGGCAAGACCGGGGCGTATGCGACCGGGGCGGACGTGCTGGAGACGCTGGCGGCACAGGGGCAGGATCTGCCGGCGCGGGTGCTGGACTGGCGGCAGCTGTCGAAGCTGAAGTCGACCTATACCGATGCGCTGCAGGAGCATATAAATAGGGACACGGGGCGGGTGCACACGTCCTATTCAATCTCCGGGGCGGCGACCGGGCGGATTGCCTCGACCGATCCGAACCTGCAGAACATCCCGGTGCGGACCGAGGAGGGGCGGCGGATTCGCGAGGCATTCGTTGCCGACGAGGGCAATGTGCTGGTCAGTCTGGACTATTCGCAGATCGAGTTGAGGATTCTGGCGCATGTGGCGGATATTCCGGCGCTGAAACAGGCGTTCCGCGACGGTCAGGACATTCATGCGATGACGGCGTCGGAGATGTTTGGCGTCCCGGTCGACGGCATGGACCCGATGATCCGGCGGCAGGCCAAGGCGATCAACTTCGGGGTGATCTACGGGATTTCGGCGTTTGGGCTGGCGAACAACCTGCGGATCCCGCGGGAGGACGCGAAGCGGTTCATCGACACCTATTTCGAGCGGTTTCCGGAGATCCGCGATTACATGGACCGGACCAGGGCATTTGCCAAAGAAACCGGTTATGTCGAAACGCTGTTCGGTCGAAAAATCCACATGCCCGGGATTTCGGCCAAGGGGCCGCAGGCGGCGTTTGCCCAGCGGGCGGCGATCAATGCGCCGATCCAGGGGGCGGCGGCGGACATCATCCGGCGGGCGATGATCCGGGTGCCGGCGGCGATCGGGCGGCTGCCGGCCCGGATGCTGCTTCAGGTGCATGACGAACTGGTGTTCGAAGTTGAGAAGAGCGCGGTGGACGAGACCGTGGCGGCGGTGCGGGCGGTGATGGAGGGCGCGGCGATGCCGGCGGTGCATCTCGACGTGCCGCTGGTGGTCGATGCGGGTCAGGGGGCGAACTGGGCCGAGGCGCACTGACCGCACCTGTCTGAGGTTTGAAGGGTGGACCGATGGATCGGCCGGGAGAGGCCACGGTTGCGCGGCTGACTGGGCTGCTCGGGGCGGTGCCGACCGGGTTTTCCGCTGTGTCGGGCGGATACACTCCGGCGGAACGGTGGCGGTTCGAGGCCGGCGGGCGCCGGTATTTCGTCAAGATCGGCGCAACGGATTATACATCGGCTGAGCTGCGGCGGGAGTTTCATGCCTATGCCGGGCTTCGCGGAGATTTTTTGCCACAGCTGATCGCCACGCAGGACGATCCGGAGCGGCCGCTGATGATCCTCGAGGATCTTTCGGACTGGCATTGGCCGCCGCCCTGGACCGTGGCGCAGATTGACGCCGTGCTGCGGGGGCTTGAGGCGCTGCACGCAACGCGGGCGGAGGTGCCGCCGATCGCCGAAACCGGGCGGTTCGAACCGCTGGGCTGGCAGATGGTCGCGGCGGATTGCGGGCCTTTTCTGCGGCTTGGGCTGGTGTCGCGGGACTGGCTGGATCATGCGCTGCCGGATCTGCTGGCGGCGGAGAGCGCCTGTGTGCTCGAAGGCGATGCGGTCTGTCACTGGGATCTGCGCAGCGACAACATCTGTCTTCGCGACAATCGGGTGAAGTTCGTCGACTGGAACGGTGCCTGTCTGTCGAACGGGCGGGTGGATCTCGGAGGGTGGTTGCCGAGCCTTGAAATGGAAGGCGGGCCGCAACCGGAGGCAATATTGGGCCATGCGCCGGAAATCGCCGCCTGGATGGCCGGATACTTCGCCGGACGCGCCGGCCTGGCCGATGTTCCGGGAGCACCGCGGGTGCGGTGGGTACAGCGGGCGCAGTTGCGCCCGGCATTGCGCTGGGCGGTCAGGGCGCTGGAGCTGCCGCCGCTGGCTGAGTAGGGCCGGCGACGGCGGATTCAGCGGAGCGCGCCGTTGCGCGCATTGTTTTTTGCTGGCGCAGGCGTGTTCGCTTGCGCTGACTGCTCTCCAGGTTTGCATGCCCATATGACACCTTTTGGAACCTCCGGTGGTCCGGTTGCGTTTAACGGGTATGGAGAAAGGAGGACGTCATGGCTGAAAAGGCTGACAGGAAAGTACATGCCCGGGAAAAACCGCTGCGGGACAGCGAGGCGGTGCTCGGGGAGGCTGGTGCCGTCGGCGGTCAGGGCCGCAGCGGCGGACGGCTCGCGCGAAAGATCGGCACCGAGGATGAGCTGAAGCGGGCGTTTGAGCGTCCGGCAGGGGCAACGCGGGTTGAAAAGTCGGACGAGTCCGACGGCTGACGGGCGCGGCCGTGCGGCTATTCCCGCCAGGTGTCTTCGACCCATTTGGCCGGCAGCACGAAATGGCGCAGGTGGCGCAAGGCGCCGTCGTGACGTTCGGGATCCGCAAGCCGGCGGATGTGGTCCAAGCGGGTGCCCGGGCGGTGGTGCTTGCCCCAATAGCCCTCGATGGCGTGGGTGGGCAGCAGGCCGCCGGGGAAGATCACCACCCTGGCGTCGGCGGGTTTTCTTGGCGGCAGCAGGAAATTGACCGGGAAGGGGCGCACGCAGTCGCGGCGGAAATGGCGCAGCCAGCCGCGGTGCCAGAATTTTACCCCACCGTGGGCATTGCGGGTCACATAACGCTGTTCGAACTGGTATTCGTCGGCGATGGCCTGGGGGTTTTCGAGAAAGCGTTCCTGCAGTGGCAGCAGTTTGCCGACCGGGAAGCGGAACAGCGAGGTCTGGCCGAGTCTTTCCAGCGGGGTGTTGGGGTTGCGGCCGAGGATCACGTCGTCCGGGGCGCCGTATTCGAAAAAACCGTCGAGGTTGCCGGTGACTACCATGTCGAGGTCCATAAACAGGACCGGTCCGGTGAGGCTGCCGAGACGGGCGCTCCAGAGTCGGGCCTTGGGCCAGATGCCCTTGGTGCCTTTGGGCATCTCGAAGTCGAGTTCCGGCAGGGGTTCGGTCCTGACTTCGGGGCGCATTCCGGCGGGATTGTCGCAAAAGCAGGTAAAGGTAAAGGGCGGCGTGATGTTGCGGGAAATCATGCCATAAAGCCGGTTGACGTATTTGGGGCCGAATTTCTTGCCCCAGTGGATGCAGATGATCTGCTTTTCCACGCCGCCCGGACTGTTTGTTCCGGTCATCAGAAATCGACCACGATGCCCTTGCGTTCCCAGTCGCCGTAGCGGACGGGTTCGGGGCCGTCGCGGCCACCGAGTTCGGGGGCGAGGCGCAGCGGCGTGGACGCGGCTCTGCGCGCCTCGGCTTCGGCCAGGGCGCGGGCGGCGGCTGCGGCAATTCTCGCCTCTTTTGTGCGGACGTCCTGTGACATATATGTTCTCCTGGCTGCAGCGGATCATAGGGGGTCCGGTGCAGGTCCTGCAAGGGTCGGAGGGGCGATGAACATTATCCGGACGTCCATCCTGCTGGCGGCGATGACGGCGCTGTTCATGGGGGTGGGCTGGCTGATCGGTGGAAGCGGCGGCGCGCTGATCGCGCTGGTGTTCGCTGCGGGAACGAATGCGTTCGCCTTCTGGAATTCCGACCGGATGGTGCTGCGGATGCACAATGCGGAACCGGTGACGCGGGCGAGTGCCCCGGAGCTGTGGGAAATGGTCGGGGCGCTGGCGCGCAATGCGGAGTTGCCGATGCCGAAGGTCTATCTGATCCGCGACGCGCAGCCGAATGCCTTTGCCACCGGGCGTTCGCCGGACAATGCCGCCGTGGCGGTGACCGAAGGGCTGATGCGGATGCTGAACCGGGACGAACTGGCCGGGGTGATCGCTCACGAACTTGCGCATATCAGGAACCGCGATACCCTGACCATGACGGTGGCGGCGACGGTGGCGGGTGCAATTTCCATGCTGGCACAGTTCGGGTTTCTGTTCGGGAACCGGGGCAATGACCGGGGCGGCATGGGGCCGCTCGGGGTCCTGGTGGCGGTGATTTTCGCGCCGATGGCGGCGATGCTGATTCAGATGACCATCAGCCGGACGCGCGAATATTCGGCGGACCGTCTTGGCGCGCAGATTTGCGGTCGGCCGCTGGATCTGGCAAGTGCGCTGCGCAAGATTTCCGGCGCGGCGCACCGGATCGAGATGCCGAGTGCCGAACGCAATCCCGCCTCGGCGCCGATGTTCATCATAAATCCATTGTCAGGGGCACGTATGGACAATCTGTTTTCGACTCATCCGAACGTTGAGAACCGCATTCGCGAGCTTGAGAAGCTGAGCACGGCGATGGGGCGGGGGGTGAGCCGCAGGGTCAGTCCGATTCCCAATACACGGCGTGAAAGCCCCTGGCGGTGACGCCGGGTCTGGCACCGCGCAGGGCGGCGATGGCGCTGCTCTCCGGCGTTCTGGAACAGGGCAGGAGCCTTTCGGACCTGGTTGACGACCGGAACGGACCGCTGGCCGGTCTGCCACCGGCGGAGCGGGCGCGGGCGCAGACGCTGGCGACCTCCGTTCTGCGCCATCTGGGGCGGGTGGATGCGGCACTGGCGATGTTTCTGAAGCGGCCACCGCATGTTCAGGCGAAGCAGGCGCTCCGGATCGCCACGACCGAGATGCGGGTTGAGGGGGTGCCGGCGCATGCGGCGGTGGATGCCGCCGTGCGGCTGGTGCGTGCGAATCCGAAGAGTCAGCACCTGTCGGGCCTGGTGAATGCAGTGGCGCGCAAGGTGTCGAACATGGATCGGGCCGCCTGGGCCGCGCTGCCGGATGATGCGATGCCGGGGTGGCTGCGCGGGCGGCTGGAAAAGGTTTGGGGTGCCGAAGGGGCGGTGGCGCTGAACGCGGCGCATGTGGTCGGGGTGCCGCCGCTGGATCTGACCCTGCGCGTACCAGGTGACGCAGTGACTTGGGCGGGGCGGCTCGACGCGGAGGTCCTGCCGACCGGGTCGCTCCGGCTGGCGCGGGGCGGACAGGTCTCGGCCCTGCCGGGGTATGCCGACGGGGCGTGGTGGGTGCAGGATGCGGCGGCGGCGATGCCGGCGCGGCTGCTCGGCGATGTGACCGGATTGCGGGTGCTGGACCTCTGTGCGGCGCCGGGTGGCAAGACGATGCAGCTTGCGGCGGCAGGGGCGGCGGTGACGGCGCTGGATTCGTCGCGCGGACGGATGAAGCGGGTACGGGAGAATTTGGCGCGTACCGGGCTCGAAGCGGCGTTGGTGACGGCGGATGCGCTGCGCTGGGAACCGGAAGCGCCGTTCGATGCGATTTTGCTCGATGCGCCATGTTCGGCGACCGGGACCATCCGCAGGCATCCGGACCTGCCGTTCGTGCGTCTGGCGGAGGACGTGTCGTCGCTGGTTTCGCTGCAGGCGAAGCTGCTGGCGCGGGCATGGGCGTGGCTGAAGCCCGGCGGGAGGATGGTTTATGCCACCTGCTCGCTGCTTCCGGAGGAGGGGGAGACGCAAATGGTGTCTTTTCTGGGCAGGAATGCGGATGCGATCCAGGTCCGGCCGGATATTGCGGCGCTGGGCGGGGCGGAGGCCTGGCTGGACGGGGCTGGAAATCTGCGCCTGCGGCCGGATTTCTGGCCGGAGCGGGGCGGAATGGATGGTTTCTATGCCGCACTTGTGCGGAAGTCGCCCCTGGGTCAGTGACACGGCATTGACAGGCGCTATAAGATCACTGCTCAAACATATGTCCTGATTGTGATTATAGCGCCCCATGTCCCGACTGGCACTCACGTTCCAAGCCCTGGGTGAAAGATTTGCCCGCCTGCCGCGGCGATTGCGCAACCGCATATCCGCGCGCCGCTCCGGGATCGGCATCGGGACCAGGCCGAAAGTGGCGGATCAGTTGCCGGAAGCGGTTCTGATCGGTGATGCGGATCTCGGGGGGGCGCTGGTTTCCGGGGTCTGGCGAACGCTTGGCCGTGAGGTGGACCTCGGGCGCGGTTCGATGTGGGACGTTTCGGTACCCGAGCGGCGGCTGGACAGCGAGCGTCATGCCTTCCTGTGGCTGGACGACCTTGCCGCGCTGGGCAACCGGGTGGCGCGCGAGCGGGCGCAGTCCTGGACCCTCGACTGGATCCGGCGCTACGGGCGGGGCAGCGGACCCGGGTGGCGGCCGGAACTGGCCGGGTTGCGCCTGAAGCGCTGGGTCACCCATTCGGAGCTGCTGACCAGGGATCTGGATGACAAATCGCGGGACAGGTTCTGGCGCGCCCTGGCGGCGCATCAGCGGTATCTGGCGCGCAGGTGGCACCGGGCCGAGGAGGGGTTGGCGCAACTCAGGGCACTGGCCGGGCTGGTCTGGAGCGGCGTCGTGCTGCCGCATTCGGGCCATGCTGCGGCAGCGGAGGAACTCGGGCGCCGGGCGGGCGAGCTGATCGACGCCAAGGGAGAGACGCCGAGCCGTCGGCCCGAAGAACTGGCGGAATATGTCATGCTGCTGATCTGGACCGCGCGGGTACTGGAGAATGCGGGGCAGCACGCGCCGGTCTCCCTGCTGTCGGCGATCGTCCGGGCGGTGCCGGTGCTGCGGCAGCTTCGGCTCGGGGACGGAAGCCTCGCGGCGTTCAACGGCGGCGGGCGCGGCGATCCGGACGGGCTGGATCAGGCGCTGGCGGAACTGCGGATTGGCGTGCAGGAGAAACCGAAACTGGCGATGGGATTTGCCCGTCTGGCGGGTGGGCGCATTGCCGTGGTCATGGATGCGGACGTGCCGGCGCGGGGGCGTCACGCAATGACCTCCGGCGCGGGAACGCTGGCGATCGAGATGAGCGCGCATCGGCAGCGGATGGTGATAAATGCCGGTCCGGGGCAGGTCTATGGGCGCAAGTGGGGGCTGCTGTCGCGGCAGACGATCTCCCATTCGACGGTGGAGGTCGGCGGCCGGTCCTCGGCACGGATCATCGCCCATGGGCTGGCGGCCTCGACATTCGGGCCGCGGCTGGTTGCGGGACCGTCGCTGGTGTCGATCCGTCAGGCGCAGGACGCAACCGGACAGTGGCTGCTCGCGACCCATGACGGTTACGTATCGAGCTACGGAGTGCTGCACGAGCGGCGGCTGTTCATTGACGCGCGGGGATCGGAGATGCGCGGCGAGGACATTCTCTCGGTGCCGGATGCCCGCGCCAAGGCGCTGCACGACCGGGCGGCGCGCAACGGCGCGGTGCAGTTCGCGGCGCGGTTCCACCTCGATCCGGGGGTCGAGGTTGAGTTCGACGAGGTGGTCGGGCACGTCATACTGACCCTGGCCGACGGGGAAACCTGGGTTTTCCGGGCCACCGGCGGCGTGATCGACCTCGAAGAGACGATTGTTTTCGACCCGGAGGCCAACGGGCCGATTGTGTCGATGCAGGTGGTTGTCCGATCGGAACTGGTCGAGTATCTGGGGCAAATCATCTGGTCCTTCGGTCGGGTATCCGGCCGGGAGCGCGCATCCGACCTGGAGCCCTGACCCGGACCAACCCACGCTGGAGCCTTTTTTTCATGTCCCAAGATGCCGTGCCCGTGCGCCGCGCGCTGCTTTCCGTTTCCGACAAGTCAGGTCTGATCGAGCTGGCGACCGCTCTCGGCAGCCGCGGGGTCGAGCTGATTTCAACCGGCGGAACGGCGGCGGCGATCCGGGATGCGGGGTTGGCGGTGCGCGATGTCTCGGCGGTGACGGATTTTCCGGAGATGCTCGACGGGCGGGTCAAGACGCTGCATCCGAAGGTGCATGGCGGTCTGCTGGCGCTGCGTGACGATGCGGGGCACCGGGCGTCCATGGAGGAATACGGCATCGAGCCGATCGACCTGCTGGTGGTGAACCTCTACCCGTTCGAGGCGACGGTAGCCGGTGGCGGCGACTATGCCGCGTGTGTGGAGAATATCGACATTGGCGGTCCGGCGATGCTGCGGGCGGCGGCAAAGAATCACGGGTTTGTCACCGTGGTGACGGATGTGGAGGACTATGCGGCGGTGCTGGCGGAGATGGATGCCAATGACGGCGCAACCACCCTTGCCTTTCGCCAGGGACAGGCGCTGAAGGCCTACGGGCGCACGGCGGCCTATGATGCGGCGGTGTCGGGCTGGATGGCCGAGGCTCTGGAGGTCGGCTTTCCTGGGCGGCATTCGTTCAGCGGGACGCTGGTGCAGGACCTGAGGTACGGCGAGAATCCGCACCAGTCGGCGGCGTTCTACCGCGACGGTTCGGCGCGGCCCGGGGTTGCAACGGCGCGGCAGCTGCAGGGAAAGGCGCTGTCCTACAACAACATCAACGACACGGACGCAGCGGTGGAACTGGTGGCGGAATTCGCGCCCGAAGACGGTCCGGCCTGTGCGATCATCAAGCACGCCAATCCCTGCGGCGTGGCGCGGGGCGGAAATCTGCTCGAAGCCTACCGGGCGGCGTTCGACTGTGACCGGACATCGGCGTTTGGCGGCATCGTGGCGCTGAACGGCACGCTCGATGTCGAAACCGCGGAAGCGATCAGCGCGATCTTCACCGAGGTCGTGGTGGCGCCGGATGTAACGCCGGAAGCCGCGGCGGTGTTTTCGGCGAAGAAGAACCTGCGGCTGCTGGTGACGGGCGGCCTGCCGAATCCGGAGATGGGGGGCAGGGTACTGCGCCAGGTGGCGGGCGGTTTCCTGGTCCAGGACCGCGACCGGGGGCGGATCGCCGCGCCGGACCTGAAGGTTGTGACCAGGCGTGCCCCGGATGCGGTGCAGATCGCCGATCTGCTGTTTGCCTGGAAGGTTGCCAAACACGTCAAGTCCAACGCCATCGTCTATGCGAAGGACGGCCGTACCGTCGGCATCGGGGCCGGGCAGATGAGCCGGGTGGATTCGACGCGAATCGCGGCGCGCAAGGCACAGGACATGGCCGAGGCCTGCGGTCTGGCCGAGGTGCCGACAATCGGATCGGTAGTGGCGTCGGATGCGTTTTTTCCCTTTGCCGACGGTCTGCTGACGGCGGCCGCGGCTGGAGTGACGGCGGTGATCCAGCCAGGCGGTTCGGTTCGCGACGACGAAGTGATTGCTGCCGCCGACGAGGCCGGCATCGCCATGGTCTTTACCGGCATGCGGCATTTTCGGCACTGACGTGGCGTCCGGGAAGCGCTCCGTCATGTCCGGCACCGTACTGCTGCGGATCCTGCTGAGTGCAGTGCCGGTATTGCTGCTCGACCGGATCACGAAAATCTGGGTCGTGGAGGCGATGGACCTGCGGAATCTGGGGCGGATCGAAGTGATCGACCCGTATTTCAACCTGTCAATGGCGTGGAACCGGGGGATCAATTTCGGGTTGATGAACATGGGCATGTCCGGGCGCTGGGTGCTGGTGGCGGTGGCGCTGGCGATCGTTCTGGGGCTTCTGGTCTGGGTGCGCAGGGCCGACGGATGGGCCGCACCCCTGGGCGTCGGGCTGGTCACCGGCGGGGCGCTCGGCAATGTCTGGGACCGGGTGCAGTATGGTGCGGTGGCGGATTTCATCAACATGAGTTGCTGCGGGATCGCCAATCCCTTCGCCTTCAACGTCGCCGATGCGGCGATCTTTGCCGGCGTCGCCGTGCTGATCCTGTTCGTGCGGGAACGGCCGGCGGTTTCCGGTTGAGGGCGCAACAGGGCGTGACCTTCGGTGCAGACTGCGTTACAGACGAATTTCGCGAGACGTGAAAGAGCCATGCCGATCATGACGCCCACCTGGAAAGTTTCAGCCGCACTGCTGATCGGAGCGGTGTTTGCATCCGGGTGTCAGAATACCAACCTTGCGTCGGTGCTGCGCGAAGCCGGTGTGGGAGGCTCACCTGACGAGTTCATGGTGCTGCCGACGCGGCCACTGGAAATTCCCCAGGATCTCAACACCCTGCCGGTTCCGAAACCGGGCAGCGTCAGTCTGGTCGATTACCGTCCGAAGGAATCCGCCGTGGCGGCGCTGACCGGGGGACCGACTGCGGTGGGTACCGCGAGCGGGGCGGCGCTGGTTGCGGCGGTGCCGCCGGCGAGTGCCGGGATCCGGACAGTTCTCGCGAATGAGGACGTGACCTATCGGGAAAACAACAAGGGTCTGTTTTTCCAGAGGATGTTTACCAAGGACAAGGAGGCGCTGATTTACAGCGCCGAACTTCTGAACCCGAAGACGGAATACAACAACCTTCAGGCGGCCGGCGTGCGTACCTATCCGGCGACGCCGTCGGTGCTGGAGGAACAGCGGGTGCTGATCCAGGTTCCGGATCCGACGATCAGCGGCTACCGCCCGGTTTATCGCGCGCCGATCGAGTAGAGTTCACGTCTTGTCGCGTGACCTTCACGGTCTCGTTGACCCGCTTGTACGAATTGGTACACGCGGTATGGTCCGGGCTCGATCATCGGAGGTTATTCGGAATGCGATTACCCGTTACTGCCCTGATTGTGGCAGTTCTGCCCCTGGGTGCCTGGGGTCAGACCCTTGGAGAGGACATACATACGTTCACGCTCGACAACGGTCTTGAAGCCGTGGTGATCGAGGACCATCGGGCGCCGGTGGTGACCAACATGGTATGGTACCGCGTCGGTTCGGCGGATGAGCCTCCAGGAGAGTCGGGGATTGCGCATTTTCTCGAACATCTGATGTTCAAGGCGACCGACAGGCTCGATGACGGGGAGTTCAGCCGGATCGTTTCCGCCAACGGCGGTGACGACAATGCCTTCACCACCATGGATCATACGGCGTATTTCCAGCGGATTGCGGCGGACAGGCTGGATCTGGTGATGGGGATGGAGGCGGACCGGATGGTCAATCTCGATCCAGGCGAAGCTGCGGTGCTTTCGGAACGCGATGTGGTGTTGGAAGAGCGGCGGCAGCGGATTGGCAATTCGCCATACGGTCCATTCAACGAACAGCGTCAGGCGGCGCTTTATCTGAACCATCCCTATGGCAAACCGGTGATCGGCTGGCCGCAGGAAATCGCGGCCTTTACCGAAGAGACCGCGCTGGATTTTTACCGGCAGCATTATGCGCCGAACAATGCGATCCTGATCGTGGCGGGGGATGTAACCCTGGAAGAGGTCAGGGAACTGGCCGAGAAGAATTTTGGCGCGATTCCGGCGTCGGATGCGGTCAAGCCCCGCATGCGGCCACAGGAACCGGCGCAGCTGGCGGCGCGCAGGCTCGAATACCGCGATCCGCGGGTCCGGCAGGAGAACCTGTCGCGGGCGTATCTCGCACCGACGCGCAGGACGGGGGATCAGGGCGAAGCGGCGGCGCTGACGGTGCTGGCGGAACTGCTCGGCGGCTCCGGCGCCACGTCACTGATGGCCCGCACGCTGCAGTTCGGGCCGGATGCGGTGGCGGTCAGTTCGGGGGCCTATTACTCCGACGAGGGTCTGGACCCGAAAAGCTTCAACTTCTACGTCACGCCGAAACCCGGTGTCAGCCTTGACGAGGCGGAGGCCGCGCTTGACGCGGTGATCGCGGATTTCATCGAAACCGGCCCGGATCCGGTCGAGCTGGAGCGTATCAAGGCGCAGATCCGGGCGGCGCGCATCTATGCCCTCGACGATCAGCAGCGTCAGGCACGCCGGTTTGGTCAGGCATTGACTGCCGGACTGACCATTGAGGACGCGCTGGCCTGGCCCGACGTGCTCGAAGCTGTGACGGCGGAGGACGTTCTGGCGGCGGCAAAGGCGGTGCTCCGGCCGGAATCGTCGGTGACGGCGCTGTTGATGGGTGAGGAAGATCCAGTGGAGTTGATGCAATGAGCGGCATGATTGGACGGATTGCCGCAGGCGTGCTGATTCTGGCCGCGCTGTCGCTGCCGGCGCGGGCGGAGATCGAGATTCAGGAGGTGACCTCGCCCGGCGGGATCACGGCATGGCTCTATGAGGAGCACTCGATCCCGATGCTGAACATCGAAGCCGATTTCCGTGGCGGCACCTCGCTCGACCCGGTTGGCCAGGAAGGTGCGGTCAATCTGATGACCGGGCTGCTTGAAGAGGGGGCGGGTGATCTGGACGCGACGCAGTTCGCGGAGGCGACCGAAAGCCTCGCGACACGGTTCGGCTTCGATGCCTCCCGCGATTCGGTTTCCGTATCGGCGCAGATGCTGACCGAGAACCGGGAAGAGAGCCTGAAGCTGTTCCGGGACGCGCTGCAGGCGCCGCGGTTCGATGAAGTGGCGTTCCGCCGGG
>JAUIHM010000043.1 GCA_030432315.1 Alphaproteobacteria bacterium
GACGGCGTATCGCTGCGGTCGGCCCACCGACAGGGCGATCATGTCGCGCTCGACCAGGTCGGCGGGGCGAATACCCAGGTCGAATCCCCCGGCCACGATGTCAACCAGCCGTCCCTCGGTCACCAGATCGACCTGCATCTGGGGAAAGCGGCGCAGGAAGGCCAGCACGAGTGGCGCGATTTCCCGTCCTGCCTGGACCGACGCGTTGATCCGCAGCAGACCCTGAGGATCGCCGCGGGCGGCGGAGATGGCGTTTTCGACCGAGGCGATGCGGGTGAGAATGTCGTGGGCGGCGGCGAGATAGGCTTCGCCCTCGCTGGTCAGACCGAGCCTGCGGGTGGTGCGGTCGAGCAGCCGCACCCCGAGACGGTTTTCGATCCGTGCGAGCCGGCGACTGACGGCAGAGGCGGTGAGGCCGAGTTCCAGCGCCGCGTCGGTGAGGCTGCTCCGCTGCGCCACCACGGCGAAAAACTGCATGTCGCTTTCACCACTCATCTGCATCCCGTCTGTTCCTCGAATGCAATAATGAAGTGAAGATCAGGAAATTCCCATCTCAAAAATCATCATTTAGGTTGCGTGGCGACAGTTGGCCCGCAGGGATTTTGAAGAGTCCACGGATCGACGGCTTTGGAAGGTGGAGAAGGCAATGCGTGGCAATCAGATGAGAATCGCCGTCATTCCGGGCGATGGCATCGGCAGGGAGGTGGTGCCGGAGGGGCTGCGGGTGCTGGAGGCCAGCGCGCGGCGCTACGGGCTCGACTTCCGGTTCAACAGTTTCGATTTCGCTTCCTGCGACTATTACGAAAAGCACGGGAAAATGCTGCCGGACGACTGGAAGGCGCAGATCGGGGGGCATGACGCGCTGTTTTTCGGCGCGGTCGGCTGGCCGGAAAAAGTGCCGGACCATATTTCGCTCTGGGGGTCGCTGATCCGGTTTCGCCGTGAGTTCGACCAGTATGTCAATCTGCGGCCTGCGCGGCTGATGCGGGGCGTGCCTTCGCCTCTGGCCGGACGCGGACCGGGCGACATAGACATGATGATTGTGCGGGAAAACACGGAAGGCGAGTATTCTTCGATTGGCGGACGGATGTTCGCCGGAACCGGCCGGGAATTCGTGCTGCAGGAAACGGTGATGACCCGGACCGGGGTTGACCGGATCCTGCGCTACGCCTTCGATCTGGCGGAACGGCGCGGCGGCCGGCTGACTTCGGCCACCAAATCGAACGGCATTTCGATCACCATGCCCTATTGGGATGAGCGGGTTGCGGAAATGGCGTTGGCCTATCCCGGCGTGCAGGTCGACAAATACCATATCGACGTTCTGACCGCACTGTTCGTGCTGCATCCCGACCGGTTTGACGTGGTCGTGGCGTCGAATCTGTTCGGGGATATTCTGTCGGATCTGGGACCTGCCTGCACCGGGACCATCGGTATCGCGCCGTCGGGGAACATCAATCCGGAGCGGGAGTTTCCGTCGCTGTTTGAGCCGGTGCACGGGACCGCACCGGATATTGCCGGTCTCGGTGTGGCCAATCCTGTC
This sequence comes from Alphaproteobacteria bacterium, assembly GCA_030432315.1. GTDB lineage: Bacteria > Pseudomonadota > Alphaproteobacteria > Rhodobacterales > Rhodobacteraceae > Amaricoccus. The sequence goes on from JAUIHM010000043.1 coordinate 1,541, forward strand.
GGGCAGATCTGGGCCGGGGCAATGATGCTGGATCATCTGGGTCATCCGGAGGCGGCGGCCGGTATCGTCCGGGCAATCGAGGAGGTTCTGGCCCGGCCCGATCTGCGGACGCGCGACCTTGGCGGCACCGCCGACACTGTCACCTGCGGCAAGGCGATTGCCGACGCTCTGAATTGAGGAATACTGCCATGAAGATTGTTGAAATACGCGAAAAGACCGTTTCGATCGCCTCTCCGATCGCCAACGCCTATATCGATTTCTCGAAAATGACCTGCTCGGTGGTTGCGGTGGTGACCGATGTGATCCGTGACGGCAAACAGGTGGTGGGGTACGGCTTCAACTCCAATGGCAGATACGGTCAGGGCGCGCTGATGCGGGACCGGTTTCTGGACCGGATTGCCGAGGCCGATCCGGCGTCGCTGGTGGACGAGGTCAATGACAATCTCGATCCGTTCGCGATCTGGAATACCCTGATGTCGAACGAAAAACCCGGCGGACACGGGGAACGGTCGGTGGCCGTGGGAACAATTGACATGGCGGTCTGGGATGCGGTCGCCAAGATTGCCGGTGTGCCGCTCTGGCGCCTGCTGGCCGACCGCTACCGGGACGGTGTGGCGGATGCAAAGGTCTGGGTTTATGCGGCCGGCGGGTATTACTATCCGGGCAAGGACCACGAGAAGCTGCAGGACGAGATGCGCGGCTACCTCGACCGGGGTTACTCGGTCGTCAAGATGAAGATCGGCGGCGCGTCGCTGGCCGAAGACCTGGCCCGGATCGAGGCGGTGATCGACGTGGTTGGTGACGGGTCCCGGCTGGCGGTGGATGCGAACGGACGGTTCGACGTTGATACGGCAGTGGCCTATGCAGAGGCGCTGCAGCCCTACGGCCTGTTCTGGTATGAGGAGGCCGGGGACCCGCTCGACTACGCATTGCAGGCGGAAATCGCCCGCCACTATGTGCGGCCGATGGCGACGGGCGAGAACCTGTTTTCACATCAGGATGCCCGCAACCTGCTGCGCTACGGGGGGATGCGGCCGGACCGTGACTGGCTTCAGTTTGACTGCGCGCTGTCCTACGGGCTCGTCGAGTACCTGCGTACGCTGGACGTGATGGCTGAGATGGGCTGGTCGCCGCGGCGGGTCGTGCCGCATGGGGGCCATCAGATGTCGCTCAATCTCGCCGCCGGACTGCATTTGGGAGGAAACGAGAGCTATCCGGATGTGTTTCAGCCGTTTGGCGGCTTCGCGGACGGAATTGCAGTCGAGGACGGCCATGTGGGGCTGCCGCAGATACCGGGGGTGGGCTTCGAGGCCAAATCCGCGCTCTACCGGGTGATGCGCGACCTGGCGGAGTAGGCCTGGCGGACGGGTTCCTCCCGCCCGATCCGGCACAAAAAAAGCCCCTGCCGGTCGGAGGACTGGCAGGGGCCGGAACCGTTCAGACGCAACCGCAGTTCAGTGCAGTTTGGCGCTGACCTCGTTGATGGAGGCGTCGACCATCGATGCAGCCTGCTCCTCGCTGAGTTTCTGGCTCAGAACGTCACGAGCCGCGGCGATGGCGACGGTGACCGCATGGTCCCGGATCTGCCGAACCGCACCCTGTTCCGCCGCTTCGATCTGCGCGCCGGCATTGACCATGCGACGGTCCATCGACTCGCGGATATCGACCTTGGCGGCTTCCGCGGCCTGTTCGGCTTCGCGCTTCGCCGATTTGACGATGTCGGCTGCGAGTTCGGTGACTTCCTTGTGCTTGCGCTCGTAGCTGGCAAGCAGGGTCTGTGCCTCTTCGCGCAAGGCCCGCGCCTCGTCGAGATCCGCCCTGATTTTGGTGGCACGGGAATCCAGTTGCCGGAACAGCAGACCGGGAACGCCGTAATACAGCAATACGCCGACAAAGATCAGGAAACCGAGGGCGACCACGATGTTGGTGTTGTTCAGGAAATCCATTGTCTCACCCCTTCAGCCGGCTTGAAACTGCGGCGTCGACGGCTGCCTGGTCGGACGTGCCGGGCAGGAGCGCCGAGACGATTTCCGCAGCGACTTCCTTTGCGACTTCCTCGACGCTCGTGGCCGCATTGTCGCGGATGGTTGCAATGCGCGCCTCGGACTCGGCGGATTTTGCGGCGATTTCTGCATCCGCCTTCGCCTTGAGGGTAGCAAGTTCCCGGTTGACTTCGTCCTTGGCGGCGGCGCCGATCCTGTGCGCCTCCTCGCGCGCCTTGGTCAGCGCGGCATTGTAGGCCTGCTCGGCCTCCTCGGCCTTGCGCTTGTAGAGCTGCGCCATCTCCAGATCGTTGGAAATTGCGTCGCTGCGTTCGGAAAGAACGTCGTTGAGGCGCGGCAGGGCGATCCGTTTCAGGATCAGGAACAGAATCACGATCGAAATCACCAACCAGAAGATCAGGTTGGGGAACATCGTGATGTCGAGTTGCGGCATGCCGACTTCGGCATCGGCAATATGTTCCATGCCGAGGGATTCTGCCCCGTGGGCGCCTGCCTCGACGACTGGTGTTGGGTCCGCCATGGTCTACTCCGTCGCTATGGGACCGCACGGCATATTCCGTGCGGCGTGATCCTCAGACAGCGATCAGACTGCGAACATCAGCAACAGAGCAACGAGGAACGAGAAGATCCCCAGTGCTTCGGCGAACGCGATGCCGATGAAGAGCGTGGCGGTCTGGTCGCCTGCTGCCGACGGGTTGCGCAGGGCGCCGGACAGGAAGTTGCCCGCAACATGGCCCACACCGATACCGGCGCCGCCCATGCCAATGCAGGCAAGACCCGCGCCGATGAACTGACCCATTTCAGCGATATTGCCTTCCATTGTAGTGCTCCTTTGGATTGGATGGCTGAATTTCAGTGCGCCGCACCAGGACCGTTAGTGGCCCGGATGCAGTGCGTCGTTGAGGTAAACACAGGTGAGGATCGCGAAGACATAGGCCTGGATGCAGGCCACCAGGACCTCGAGGCCGTACATGCCGGCGATCGCAAGAATGGGGATGATCGAGAACAGGCCGAGGGCGCCGGCGAAACCGGCGAAAACCTTAAGCACCGCATGCCCGGCCATCAGGTTGCCCGCAAGTCGAATGGAGTGGCTGACCGGACGCACGAAGTAGGAAATCACCTCGATCACCGCGAGGATGATGCGCAGGGCGACGGTCGGCGCCGATGAAACCCAGAACAGTTTGAGGAAGGACGGTCCGTGTTTGATGAAACCGATGGCGGTCACCGTGACAAAAACCGCGACCGCGAGAACGCCGGTTACGGCGATGTGCGAGGTCGTCGAGAAGCTTGTGGGCAGGAGTGCGAGGACGTTGGAAAAGAGAATGAACAGGAACAGCGTCATGATGTAGGGGAAGTATTTCGCCCCCTCACGGCCCGCCACGTCTTCGACCATCTTGTGGACAAATCCATAGACCACCTCGGCCGCCGACTGGGCGCGGGACGGGATCAGGGCCCGGCCCCGGGTCCCGACGACCATCAGCAGCGTGATCGCGGCGACGGTCAGAAACATCCACAGGGTCGCGTTGGTAATCGTATACCAGTGCACCTCGCCGGTTCCGAACAGCGGCTCGACCCGGAACTGGTCCATCGGGTGGATGTTGAAAGCGCTGCCGCCGTGATCTCCATCGCCTGCCATGGTCTTCTCTCAGTCCTTTCCCGGTCGTTCGGTGTCCGACCCCGTTTCGTCGTCGCGCATCAGAGCGCCTTCGGCCCGTCTGTTCCTGACCTCGTCCGCCGTGCGCATCATCGTGCGCACCCCAGCGGCGAAGCCAAAGAGCGCGAAAACCATCAGGAACACCGGCAGCGTTCCAAACAGGCTGTCGAGCCCGTACCCAATTGCCAAACCCAGAAGCATCCCCGCCACAAGTTCGGTCACCATGCGCCAGGCGAGCGAGCTCTGCGTATACTTCTCCTGTGCCGCGCTGCGGGACGCGGCTTTCGCGGGTTTTGCCGCTGCAATCCGGGATTCGAGGTCTTTGAGGCGCCTGGAAAAGTCTTCCTCTTCCATCGTCCCGACCTGCTTCCCCCTGACCGCGCGGCAATTCCCACGGGTTCGTCCTGGGGGCCGGTTTAAATCAACTTGCCGAGCTGTGTCAAGGAAACCGGTCATGGTTCGGTCCGGGTCAGGCGTTTGAAATAAAAGGAAAAAATTTGACACTTCGGATTGACGGGAATCTTTTTGTGCGCCGCGGAAGACGGTCGGCCGCCGGCCGAATTATTCAACCAAACGGTTGAGTTTTGTCCGGAGCCCGCCGGGCGGGGTGGGTGGGAGGTTGACTTTGTGGGCGGGGCGGGATTGCTCTGGTGTCGTGGACACGCAGGACGCTCCGGATCTTGACCTGATATTTGCCGCGCTGGCCGATCCGACGCGGCGGGCGATCCTTGCGTCGCTGTTGGACGGGGAACGGAAGGTGGGGGATCTGGCGGAACCACTGCCGATGTCTCTCGCCGCAGTTTCGAAGCATTTACAGATACTTGCCCGCGCAGGTCTGGTGTCGCAGCTCAGGGACGGGCGGGTGCGGACCTGCCGGCTGGAGCCGGACGGGCTGGCGGCGGCGTTTGTCTGGATGCAGGGATTTGGCGCGTTTGCGATGGAGGATTACGACGCGCTGGAACGCTACATCGAAGCGACACTGGCGGAGGATGAAGCCGGTGAGGAGCCGCGTTAACCATGCGGCGGCCGGATACCCTACCAATACCCTTTCGATACCCGGATGATACCGACGTTTTCCGAGGGAGCGCAAAAGGTTAACGCGCCGGCCTCCGGGCAGGGGCGGCTCGAACCCGGACGCCGTGGCGCCGGATTTCGCCGCAGGGCGCCGTGCCGCTGGCCAGCGGAAGCGACCCGATCCATGCAAATGTGCATACGGGTTCGGCAAATGGCGGGAATTTCATTCACTCCGCGCAGCCGGTAGAGATCGTCCTGCGCCGCGGGGGCGTCCGCACATCCGTCAGGCAGGGAGGTTTGCCATGTCCATCTTCAGTGATCCACAGTCCAGGTCCTATGCCCGGTTGGCCGGGGTTCTCTATCTCGTCATCGCCGTTGCCGGGGCATTCGCCATCGGATTTGTACCGTCGCAGCTGTTCGTCGCGGGAGATGCAGCGGCGACATTCTCGAACATCTCCGGACGGCCTGGCCTGTTTGCCGCGGGTCTGACCGGCGACGTGGTGATGATGACCGCAGAGGTGGTTCTGACGGCGATGCTCTATTTCATGTTCCGGCCGGTCAATGAAACCCTGGCGCTGGCGGCAGCGTTCGCGCGTCTGTCGATGGCGGTGGTGATGGCGGGGATGCTGTTTTTCCATGCGGCGGCGCTGGCGCTGGTGGATCCGGAGGCGGGTCTGACCGGCTTCACCACGGCGCAGCGGGTCGACCTGGCCGGGGTGATGCTTCGGGTGCATGATGCGGGTGTCTGGATCTGGCAGATCTTTTTTGCCCTGCACCTCGTTCTGCTCGGCTGGCTGATCGTCCGCTCCGGCCGCTATCCGGTGCTGCCGGGGCGGGCGATGATGCTGGGCGCGGCGGGTTATCTGCTGGACAGCGTGCTCGGGGCGCTGGGGATTGAAAGCGGTGCGCCGCTGGTGGTGATGATCGGCCTGCTGGCGGTCGTTACCCTTGCCGAGATCGGCTTTGCGCTTTGGCTGCTGCTGCGCGGACCGCGGTCTTCCGGCGCGTGACGGAGCGGCGGGGCCGATCGCCAATCGGAATGTGCCAACCGGGATTGTCATGGGCTTCGTTGACATTCGTGCGGCGCTTCGGAACACTCTCGACGTAGTGGTTCCGGTCCGTGAAGCCTGCGCGTTCCCGGCTTTGCCGTCCTGTTGGCGTCCGGCAGTCGGCGGTGCACCGGACGAGATCAATCGGGAGGAACGGGGATGCTGGATCTTGGGTTGACGGACAGGGTCGCGATTGTCACCGGCGGCAGCGACGGTCTGGGGCTGGCGACGGCGCGGCGGCTGGCGGCGGAAGGCGCGAAGGTGATGATCTGCGCCCGGCGCGAGGAACGGCTGCGCGAGGCGGCGGCGGAGATCGGCGGCGGCTCGGCCTGGTTTCGGGGTGATGTGACGCAGCCGGAGGATATCGCGGCCCTGGTGGATGCGACGCGGGAGGCGTTTGGCGGCATTGACATCGTCATCAACAATGCGGGTACGTCGGCGGCGGCCGGTCTGGAGGCGGTCGACGATGCAGCCTGGTATGCGGATATCGACCTCAAGCTGATGGCGGCGGTGCGGCTGTGCCGGGCGGCGATACCGGTGATGCGCGCGCGCGGCGGCGGGGCGATCGTGAACGCCACCACAGTCGGCGGCAAGGCCCCGGCGGCGCGGGCGCTGCCGACCTCGGTGACCCGGGCGGCGGGGCTCAATCTGACCAAATCGCTGGCGGGTGAATATGCCGCCGACCGGATCAGGGTGAATGCGATCTGCATCGGCCTGTTGAAGAGCGCCCAGTGGGAGCGGCGGGCGAAAGACCGGCCGCTGGAGGAGCTGTACCGCGAAGCGGCCGGGCGGGTACCGCTTGGACGGGTTGGAGAGGCCGAGGAATACGCCGATCTGGCGGCGTTTCTCGTTTCGGACCGGGCGGCCTTCATCACCGGCACGGCGGTCAATCTCGACGGCGGCATGTCGGCGGTGCTGTGAACGCCGCCGGTCGCATCCGGCGGCGCGGGGTTTTCGTTCAGTAGCCGAGGCCGGGGGCCGAGAGGCGGTGCACGCCTTTCGGCTGGAAGGCGAAGTCTTTCGCGAGGCCGAGCACGTCGGCGGCGAGGTGGATCACCGAGAGCCACATTTCCGTGCCCTGGAGGCTCGGGTCCTGGCCGTCGGCGAAGGGCAGGCCCCTGCCGTCGGTCCAGCGTGACGGGGCGCGGGTGATGATATCGCGGGCAATGGCCTCGGTTTCCGCCCGGCGGTAGTCGGTCTGCTTGAGGCAGAGCCAGAGCGGGTGGATCGTGTCGAGCAGGTTGCAGGCGGTGTAGGTCGGGCCGGAGGAGCCGCCGTAGTTGCGGTGGTTCATCAGCACCGAATCGATGGAGGTTTCCGGGTTGGGCACCGGCAGGCCGAACTGGGCGTAGGTGCCGCGGGTCAGGCGGTAATAGCCGTTGACCGGTTGCAGCAGGCCCTCGTCTGCAGTCGGAGAGCCCCAGAGGCCGGTGGCGCGGTCCTGGTGCATGTGCAGCCAGCCGAACAGGGTTTCGCGGGTGCGCCCGGTGTCGAAATAGCGGGCGTTGAAATAGAGCGCGGTGCCGATGGTGTCGATTGTGGCGCCGGCGCCCCAGGCTCGGGTGCGCCAGGTCAGACCGTCGAGCCAGTCGCAAAGCTCGGCGGCGCTGAGGTCTTCGACCGCGGCGATCCTGTGTTTCGGATGGGACCCGAGGGTTTCCAGGGCGTAGCCGACCGAGAGCACGTTGTAGAGGGCGTTGCCGTCGGCGCGCAGGTTGCCCGGGTCGCGGGGCAGATAGGGATCGGGGAACAGGCCGGTTTCCGGGTCCTGGACCGACTGCAGCTGTTCGATGGTCTCCGCAACGTCGAGGCCGTCCGGGATGCCGCCGAGGGAGGTGGCGATTTCAATGGCGTCGTTGAGGTGGCGGATGCGTTTGACCTGGTTGCCCTTGGCGTCCAGAGTCAGGTAGCGGCCGTTGATTTTGTAGGCGTCGAGAATATCGGGCCACTGGTTCAGTGCGGCGGTGCCGATGCTGGCGAGGGCGGCTTCGACTTCGTCCGAGCGGTTCGGGGCGCTGGCGGGCGCGTTGCGGTAGCGGATCACCTTCGCCGGAACCCCGCCGACAATCGCCATCGGCGGGATGTCGCGGCTGACCACCGCGCCGCCGGCGATGATCGCCCCGTCACCGATGGTGACGCCATCGACGATCACCGCGTTGGCGCCGACCCAGACGTCATTGCCGATGGTGATGCCGCGGGTGGTGGAGGGCTGTTTGTGGATCGGCGCGTCGGGCGCGATGCCGTGGTTGAAGCCGACGATCGAGGCGTGGGAGGCGATGCGCACCCCGTCGCCGATGCGGACCCGGCCCGAGATGCAGGCATAGGGATTGACGGTGGAATTGGCGCCGAATTCGACGTCGCCGCGCACCAGCGCGTGTCCGGCAATCCAGGTGTTTTCGCCCAGAACCAGATGTTCGGTGTGAATCGCAGCACCGTCGGCAATGAAGGACCCGGGGGCGAAGCTGGCGCCGGCGATTTCGGCGAGACGGGCTTTCAGGGCCTGCTGATCCGGGCTGTTGATGTCGCCTGCGGTTCTGAGCCAGGGGAGAAACTCCAGCCGTGCGCGGTGCTCGGCTTCGGTCATCGGGGGCTTGGTGTCATGCAGGGTCATGGGCTGTTCCGCGGAAAAATGGGACGGCAGGGAAAGTGATGGCAACAAACAAATCAGCCCGGGCGCCCGGATGCAAGGTCAATCGGCGCGGTGGGAGCGGGTGTCGCGGGGGGCGAGCAGGCTGACGAGGCGGGCGTGAATGCGACCGGGAATGCGCAGCTGACCCTGGCGCAGTCCGGCGGAAAAGCCGCGCGGCTGGTGGAATATCCGCAGTTTCGCCACCAGCGCCGCGGTTTGCAGCGGACCGAGGCCGGCGTCGCGGACCGCTTCGGCGATGGCGTCTTCGACGGCGCGGCGGCGGGCGGGATCGGGTTTCCAGATCTTCGACAGCGAGCCGGGACGGTAGCGCTTGCGGACCATCACCTCGGGCACGCGCACGAACGGGCCTTCGGCCAGCATCCGGACGATCCAGGGCCAGTCGGCGGCGTATTCGCCGGCGGCGTGTTTGCGCAGGCCGCCGACGCGGGCGTGGGCGCCGGCGCGCCAGACGCCGCGGTAGGGCAGGTGCCAGGCGCCGGCGCGGCGGACGCCGTGGTGCAGGCGGGTGTAGCGCCCGGCCTCGGGGGCGGGGGGCGGCCAGGCGATGAGCCGGGAGGAGCCGTCGAGTTCGACCTGCTCGACGTCGCTGTAGGCGAGGATCGCACGGGGATCGGCGCGCAGGGCGTTCACCAGCGTCTCGATGTAGGGCGGGTCGATGGTGTCGTCATGGGGGGCGATGCAGATGAAGTCGCCGGTGGCCTCATCGAGCATGGCGTTGACGTTGGCGGTCCAGCCGAGGTTGGTGTCGCGCAGAATCAGGCGCACGTCGTACCGCGAGGCGGCGAAGGCGCGGAGAATCTCGGGGGTTTCGTCGCTGGAGGCGTCGTCGGCGAGGATGATTTCCAGCCGACCCCAGGTTTGGGCGGCGATGCTGTCGAGGGTTTCCTGCACGAAGGCGGCGGCGTTGTACGTGGCGACGCAGATCGAGACCAGCGGGGTGTCGGGTGTGGGGGTCATGGTTCAGGCCGCGGCGGTGTTCAGGGTGTCGCGGATGCGGCGGGCGGTTTCGATCGCCATGAAGGGGGCGCGGGTCAGTTTGCAGGGATTGACCGAGTGCCAGCCGTCTTTTGACGTGACACCGCCAATGGTGCGTTTGTGCAGGTCGCTGGCGGGGTCGTCGACGTCGCTGGTGCCGTGGGCGAGGATGATGCCGGCATCGACCCGGACAACTTCGGCATCGGCCGCGCCGGGCAGCCAGTCATCGACCACGGCCATGGTGGCGCGGGCGACTTCGGCAAAGAGCGCGGGGTCGGGGTTGCCGAACATGATGGTCTCCCAGTCGCCGGGCGGCACCAGGTCGTGGCTCCAGCCGCGGATCGAATGGGGGTACCAGGTGCAGTAGCTCGGTGCGTCGGTGCGGATGATGCAGTCGCCGAACGGGCCCTGGACAATCGAGGAGGACGGCGTGTGGCGCAGGTGTTCCGGCATGGTGACGAGGGTGCGGAACTTCAGCCGGTGGACCCAGTTCGGGACGATGCCGACGTCGACCTGGGCGTCAAACTGGTAGAGCCGGTCCCAGGTGGCGTTGACGACCTGTTCGGCGCACCAGGAGAAGTTGCCGTCCAGGCCTTCGCCGTCGAGGTGGAAGCCGTCCGGGTGGCGGGACGCGTCGCGCAGCCGGTGGCCGGTGAGGACGGTGATGTCGGGGCGGGCGCGCAGGGCGTCTTCGATGTGGCCGCAGAGGACTTCGGTGCGGATCGTCAGTTCGCTGACGGCGAAACCGGCGCCAAAACGGTCGGCGCGGAAGTGTTTCGCCACCTCATCCATGGACAGGCGCTCCGCCAGGGTCCGTGGTTTGCGGCCGAGATAGTCCAGGGTCGGGTCGGCGTCCATGTGCCCGCGCGCGAGTTCGGCCAGGCGTTCGAAATGGGCCTCGATTTCGTCGGGCGACAGGATGCTGTCGTGGCGGACGAGGAAGATCAGCGGGTTGGAGGGGCGCAGACGGTCGAGCCGGTCACCGATCCAGCGCCGGATCAGCGGAGAGAACCGCAGGCCGGCTTCGAGGATCTGTTCGCCGGTCCGGCCGGTGCGGTCGGCGCCGTAGATCAGTCCGAGATGCACGCGGCCTTCGTTGCGGGTCGAGGCGCGGTTGAACAGGCGGTGGTCCTGCTCGATCAGGGTGCAGGGAATGCCGGCGTCGGACAGGGCGAGGGCCGCGCAGCAGCCCTGGATGCCGCCGCCGACGATGACGACGCGTTTGTCGGTTCGGGGAGCTGCTGGAATTGGTTCGTCTCCTCTCACTGCCGGGCTGGATGGCCGGACGCGGGTTTATAATCTTTCGTGACCGCAACCGGCCGCCACACCCTAGTCGAAATAGACATAGGCATCTACCCGTCGGGGAAACGTCCTGTCCCGGTCCGGGAAAACGCGCTCGGCGTAGACATCGGGATCGGAACTGCTCCAGGTCTCGCCAAGGGCATCGGTGCAGGTCGCGCCGACGAGCGGAACATTGGCTGCGCGGATCGCCGCATAGACGGCATCGGCGCGTTCCTGGGACAGTTCGATGTTGCGGGCTTCGCCGCCGGACGGATCGGCATAGCCGCGCAGCCAGAGGTATCGGACCGCGTCGACGCCGACGAGGGCGGCGGCGATGCGGGCCGTGTCATCTTCGCTGACTTCCGTGGAATTGGATGGGAAGTGGAACTGAAGCAGTTTTACCTTTGCCTTGCCCGGATCGGGTGGCGGGATCATTGTCGGACTGGTGATTTCGGTGCTGGCAAATTCCTCAATGGGACCGATCCAGCCGAAGAAAGGGACTTCATGGAACGCCGAAACATCATTGGAGAGGCGCAGTTCCGGCTCCGATACCGGTGGGGTGCAAAGGACGGTCAGTGTCATCATGTCCTGGGCGAAGGTTTTACCCGGCAGTAAAGTCAGGATGGCGAGCAGGGGCAGGCGTAACACGGTGTCTTCCTCCTAACAGGTTGCCCAGTAGGCTGCGGTGCTCCGGAGGCTTTTGGCCTCGTTGCGCTGCTTCAGAACCTCTTCGGCAAGGCGCTGAAAATGTTCGTAGGCGGTCGGGTTTCCTTCGTTTGTGCGCAGGAGACAGACGAAAAACCGGATGGCGGAACTGTCGTAGGCGGTCAGAATGCGGGAGCCGAGCAGGGCCTCGACGGTATCGAAGTCGATGACGCCTTCGGCCCGGTAGAGGCCGACGGTCTCGAACCAGCTGAGGTATCTGTTGAGCTGTGAAGCCGGAAAGTCGGTGATGTATTCGTCGCGTGCGACATCTACCTGAGCATTTCCCCCCAGGATCGCGGCTTCAGTTTCGGCGTAGAGCGGTTCGGTGTGCCATTCGGTCAGCAGGCTGTTGACGGTGGCGATGTTGACCGATTTTTCGCTTTGGCTGAGGGTCGCGCGAAAGGCCCAGAAGCTGAGCACGAGGGCGATCACCGCAATCACGTTGGCGATTGCCTGGGCGTTCCAGGAACAGATCCGTTTCAGGCACACTTGACGTTTCCGCGGCTGCGGCCGTGACGTTTCGGGCCGTCCGGAAGCCTAGGCGACCGGGGTTTTCTGTCAAGGATCAGTGGTGCACTTCCAGCGGGCCGTGTGCCGGGCGGTCGGCATGGACGGCGCGGGGCTGGCGGACCAGCATCCGGCTGACCTTTGGCGGGTGGTTCGGGTCGTTGAGGGCGCGGATGCGTTCACCGATGGAGGCGTCGGATTTGGTGGCGCGCTGGCTGTGGCGGACATAGTCGATCCAGGTCGGCACCTTGAAGGTTTCCACCCAGCGGACCGGGTTCTCCATGTCGCGCATCAGCGTCCAGTAGCGGGCCCCGTCGCGGATGCGGATCCGGCGGCGGTCGTACATCGCTTCCATGAAGGCATCGCGATCCGCCTCGGCGACGGTGTATTCGACGCTGATCGACACCGGGCCGCTGCGCGGGGCGATGTCCCCGGCGATGCGCGGTTCGCGCCAGCGGCCCAGCGGGTCGAGGTCGAGTTCCATCCGGTTGGGCAGCGGGACGAACATGCCGAGCAGCGCGCCAGACAGCATCATCATGGCGGCGCACAGCAGGGCGAGGGTGAGACTGAAATTTTCGGTGACGCTGCCCCACAGCCAGCTTCCCAGCGACATGCCGCCGAAGGCCGACATCTGAAACAGCGACAGGGCACGGCCGACCACCCAGCGCGGGGTGGACAGCTGGACCGTGGTGTTGAAGAGCGACATGCAGTTGACCCAGGCGGCGCCGCCGAACAGCAGCGCGAAGGCGGTGAGCCAGACTGAGTGGCTGAGGGCGGTGACGGTGGCGCAGAAGGCGAAGGAGGCGAAGCCGGCGCGCACCATGCCCTCGTTGTTGAGCCGGGCGCGCATCCGCGGCAGCAGGAACGCGCCGCAGACCGCGCCGACACCGAACGCGCCGAGCAGAAAGCCGAAGGTGAGCGGACCGCCTTCGACCTGATCGCGTGCCACCAGCGGCAGCAGCGCGAGGATCGCAACGGCGGAGAGGCCAAAGACGAAGGCCCGCAGCAGCACCTTGCCGATGTTGGGCGACATGGCGACGTAGCGAAGTCCGGTGGAGATCGCGGCGCCGAGCGATTCACGGGGCAGGGCGCTGGTGGTGGTTTCCGGTTTCCAGCGTAGCAGCACGAAGATCAGCGGCGTGTAGCTCAGGGCATTGACCATGAACGCGCCCGCCGCCCCGGCGGAGGCGACGATGGCGCCGCCGATCGCCGGACCGACGGAGCGGGTGATGTTGAAGCCGACGCTGTTGAGCGCCACCGCCGAACCGATGTGCTGGCGCGGGACGATGTCACCGACCGAGGCCTGCCACGAGGGGTTGTTGAGCGCTCCGCCGCAGCCGACGAGGAAGGTGAAGGTCAGGAGCAGCCACGGCGTCATCAGGCCGGAAAAGGCGGTGAGGGCGAGGGCGGCGGAGATGCAGAGCATGAAGGTCTGGGCCGTGAGCATGACGCTGCGGCGGTTGAAACTGTCGGCGACGGCCCCGGCGAACAGCGACAGCACCATGATCGGCAGGGTGTTGGAGGCCTGAACAAGCGCGACCATGCCTTCGGAATCGCTGATCGAGGTCATCATCCAGGCGGCGCCGACCCCCTGGATCAGGCCGCCGAAGTTCGAGGACATGCTGGCGAACCAGATTTCCCGGAAGGTCCGGCTCTGGAACGGTGCGAGGGAAGAGGCGGGTTTTTCCTTTGGGGTGTCCATTCTTCTCCGCCGCGTCGGGCCGGTCGTGGGCTTCGTGCACCATAATGCCGATCCGGTCGGGTTGGACAACCGCCTGCGACCGCTTTGGCGCCGATTTCGGGTTGAGGCGGCGTCGGACCCGGGTCAGGGCCGGACCGCCGCCGGGGCATCGGGGGCTTCGGGCATGCCGGCCAGCCGCATCTGCGTCAGCCAGCGGGCGGTGTCGGTGTCGTCGGTCCAGGGCTGGAACACGCGGGTCTCGTCGGCGAGGGTGAAGCCCGGCGTGCCGGCGAGAAAGGTCTGCATCGCCGCGCGGGCGTTTTCGGTGTCGCCGGCGCAGGCGTAGAGGCCGGAGAGCATCTTGAAGGAGGCGGGCGGCGGTCGGGTCATGGCGCGCATCTCGGCGATGCCCCGGTCGCAGTCGTCCTCCAGCCAGAGGGCCTGGCCGAGTTGCCAGAGCAGCCAGTCGCCGTGCAGCGGATCGACGCTGCGGGCCCGGGTGAGGACTTCGATGGCACGGCCGGTTTGGCCGAGATAGATCAGCGGGTCGGACATGCCGATCAGCACCAGGGAATCGGACGGGTTGAGTTCGGCCGCGCGTTCGAAATGGCGCAGCGAGTCGGTGTAGCGGTTTTGCGTCGCCAGCACGCGGGCCTTGGCGTAGTGGGACATGTAATTGTCCGGATCGAGCATCAGCGCCTGGTCGGCGAGGTCGGAGGCCTGCGCCAGCGCCTCGGCGGCGGGGGTGTCGGTCCAGCCGGCGCTGGCGCCGTTGCGCAGCATCAGCGCTGTGCCGATCCAGCCCCAGGGCGAGTCGGGATCGAGGCGCAGCGAGGTTTGTTCGAGCGCGAGGGCCTGCTCCCAGTTCTCGCGCGAATAATGGCTCATCAGGCGGCGCGCCTTCAGGCCGCGCAGCAGCGAGTCAAGCTCGCTGCCGGAGCGGCTTTCGGGCATGTGGTTGAGGATTTCGCCGCCGACGGTCGAGGCGACGTGCCGGACGATCCGGTCCTGGACCTCGAAAACGTCGTCGAGGCTGCCGTCGATGCGGTCGGCGAAGACATGGGTGCCGGTTCGTGCGTCGATCAACTGTACGGTGACGCGCAGGCGGGCGCCGTCGAACTGCTGGCTGCCTTCGACGATGTAGTCGGCGCCGAGGGTTTCGGCGATGTCGCGGATGTCCGAAGCCGTGTCGCGGAACTGGAAGCTCGAATGCCGGGCGATCACCTGAAACTGCGGAAACCGGGCCAGTTCGGTGATCATGCCCTCGCTCAGCGCGTCATTGAGGTAGTCGGCGTGATCCCCGTGGCTCAGGTCGTCCAGTGGAAGGACGGCAAGGACGGGAAGCCTGGCCCCGGCGGGGGGCGGGGCTGCGGTCCAGGCGATCAGGCCTGCGAGCGCCGCGGCGGCGAGACCGGCGGGGAGCAGCAGGCGGGCGCGGCGCGCTGCGCCGGGCGGTGGCGCGGGATTGAGGCGGTAGCCTTCGCGGGGGACTGTCTCGACGAGGGTTTTTCCGCCATCGCCGAGGGCGCGGCGGATGTCGGCGATGCATTGCACAAGGCTTTCGTCGGAGACGGCGGTTGCCGGCCAGACCTCGGCGCAGAGCGCGTCCTTGCTGACGGTTTGGTGCGGGTGGCGGGCGAGGGCGCACAGGACCTGCCTGGATTTGTGGCGCAGGGAGAGTTCCTGTCCGTCCGGCCCGGTCAGGCGGGTGGTTTCGGGATCGAGAGTCGCTTCACCCAAGCGGATTTCAGCAAATTTCATCGGAATTCACCGGGACTTTCAGGACAAAACCGTAGCACGAAGCCAGACTTTTCACAACGCGGCCCGCGGGGAAGCGGGGTGCGGGATCCGGTCCTGAAAGCGGGGAGGAATTCACAATGTCCGGTGCAGATTTGACGGTTTTGAGAGAGGTCTTGCGGCAGATGCGGCGGGCAGGTGTCGCGGCGGTTCTGGCTCTGCCGGTCGCAGGCGGTCCGGTGCGCGCGCATGACGGGCATGAGGAGGGGCTCGGGGAGGTGGATTTCGCGGTGACCTGTGACGCGGAAGCCGCGGAGGGGTTCAATGCCGGTCTGACGCTGTTGCATCACATGATGTACGAACAGGCGGAGGAAGTGTTTGCCGGGGCCGTTGCGGCGGCGCCGGACTGTGCCATGCTGAACTGGGGCGTCGCCATGTCCCGGTTTCATCCGCTTTGGCCAGGCCAGCCGACGCCCGGGGACATTGCCGCCGGACGGGCGGCGGCGGCGCGCCTTGCGGAGGCCGGGGAGGTCTCCGAGGCGGAGCGGGCGCTGATCGGGGCGGTTCAGGCGTTCTATGCCGCCGGGGACATGCCCTATCGCGAGCGTCTGGAGGCCTGGGCAAAGGCCCAGGCGGAGGCTTGGGAGGTGGCGGGCGACAATGTGGATGTGGCGGCGTTTCATGCTCTGGCGCAGCTTGCCACCGCGCCGGGCGGCGATCCGGAGATGACCCGGCAGCGCGAGGTTGGTGCGATGCTGGAGGGGCTGCTGGCAGAGGCGCCGCAGCATCCGGGTCTGCATCACTACATCATTCACGCCTATGACAGTCCGGTGCTGGCCGAACGGGGATTGCAGGTTGCGGCGGCCTACGGAGCGATCACTCCGGATGTGCCCCATGCGCTGCACATGCCGTCGCATATCTTCGTGCGGCGGGGGGACTGGGATCAGGCGATTGCCTGGAATGAGCGTTCGGCCGCCGCCGCGCTGGCACAGCCGGTCGGGGATCTGGTGAGCAGCCATTATGCCCATGCGATGGATTATCTGATCTACAGCCGGTTGCAGAAGGGCGAGTTCGAAGAGGCGCTGAACCTGCTGGCGACATTTGTTGCGATAGAGAACCAGCAGGACGATTTTGGGTCGGCCTATGCGCTGGCGGCTTCACCGGTGCGGGTCCTGCTGGAACGGGACGACTGGGAAGGCGCGGCGGCGCATCCCGAGGCTCTGCATCCGGCGATCACCTGGGACCGGTTTCCGCAATGCGTGGCGATGAGCTGGTTTGCCCGTGGTCTCGGCGCGGCGCGCAGCGGCGATATGGCGGCGGCGCGACGGGCGGTCGACGAACTGTCGGCGCTCGGCGCGGGCATGGAGGGGTATTGGCAGCAGCTTGCCGAGGCGCAGACCGGCACGGTCGCAGCATGGATCGCGCTGGCGGAGGGCGATGCCGAGACGGCGTTGGCGCTGCAGACCGAAGCCGCGGACCTCGAGGACAGGCTGGGCAAGTCGCCGGTCACGCCGGGGCATGTTCTGCCGGCGCGCGAGCTTCTCGGGGACATGTATGCGGAACTGGGGGACCGGGAGCAGGCGGAAAAGGCATGGCGGCGGTCACTGGAACTCTCGCCACAGCGGCGGCGGAGTCTTGCGGCGCTGAACTGACCCGGATCAGGCGTCTTCGAGAATGCGTTCGGCGGCTGCGAGGTCGACGGAAACCAGTTGGCTGACGCCCTGTTCGGCCATGGTGACGCCAAACAGCCGGTCCATGCGGGTCATGGTGACGGCGTGGTGGGTGATGATCAGGAAGCGGGTGTTGGTGCGCTTGGTCATCTCGTCGAGCAGGTCACAGAACCGGGTGACGTTGGCGTCATCGAGCGGTGCGTCGACCTCGTCGAGCACGCAGATCGGCGAGGGGTTGGCGAGGAATACGGCGAAGATCAGCGAAAGGGCGGTCAGGGTCTGTTCGCCGCCCGAGAGCAGCGACAGGGTGGAAAGCTTCTTGCCTGGCGGCTGGCACATGATTTCGAGCCCGGCTTCGAGCGGGTCGTCGCTTTCGACCAGCACCAGGTTGGCCTCGCCACCGTTGAACAGGTGTTTGAACAGGGCAGTGAAGTTGCGGTTCACCTCGGCGAAGGCGTCGAGCAGGCGCTCGCGGCCCTCGCGGTTGAGGCTGGAAATGCCCTGGCGCAGTTTGGCGATCGCATCTTCGAGATCGGTTTTTTCGGAGGACAGTTCAGCATGTTCGGCCTCGACCTCGCGGGCGTCTTCTTCGGCGCGCAGGTTGACCGCGCCGAGGCTGTCGCGCTGCCGTTTCAGGGTGTTGACCTGGTCCTCGAGCGTGCTCTGGGCCGGAATGCCATCCGCGTCGGTCCCGAGGGCGGCCAGCAGGGTTTCCGGCGTCTTGCCGGTTTCGCCCGTGAGGCGCTCGGTCTGGTGCTCGGCCGCGGTGTTCGCCGCTTCGGCGAGGGCTTCGAACCGGGCGCGGGCCTCGCGGGCATCGCCGGCGGCCTTCTCGGCAGCGCGTGAGCGTGCGGTGAGGTCGCGCAGGCCGGATTCCGCTTCGGCCAGGGCATCGGCGGCATTCCTGCGCCGTGTTTCGGCCTCGGTATGGGCCTCGGCGAGTTCCGCCAGGCGATGTTCGAGGGCATCGGGGCGTTCGCGGGCGGCCTCAAGTGCGGCGGCGGTTTCGGCCTCGCGGCGGTCGAGGTCAGCGAGGCGCACGGCGGCTTCGGCCTGGCGGCGGGCCCAGGTTTCGGCCTCGCGGGTGATTTCGCCGAGGCGGCGCTCGCGGGCCGTGCCGGCGCGGTCGAGTTCGTCGGCGGCGGCACGGTGGGTGAGCATGGTGATGCGGGCGGCTTCGACCTTCAGCCGTTCCTGGGCAACGACGGCGCGGGCGGCCTCCGGGTCGTCGAGGGACGCGCCGGCGGCGGTGGCGGTGGCCAGTTCCGCCTTGGCGGCGGCGACTTCACGGCGGCGGCGGTCGCAGGCGGATTCGAGGGCCCGAACCCGTCCGGCGGCGGCTTCGCGGGCGGCTTCGGCCCGGGTCAGGGCGCGGCCGGCTTCGGAGGCGGCCTGGTCGGTGGATTTGCGGCGGGACCGGGCGGTCTGTTCGGCCATGGTGGCGGCGTTCAGACGGGCGGCGGAGGTTTCGGCTTCGGTCCGGACTTCGGCAAGGGTTTCGGCGGCAGCGTCGCGCTGCTCAACCAGCGCGGCGAGGCGGTTGCGCTGCTGCAGGCGCAGGGCGGCGGCGGTGGGCGCGGACCCGGCAGAGACGCGCAGACCGTCCCAGCGCCAGAGGTCACCTTCGCGGCTGACGAGGCGTTGGCCGGGACCAAGGGCCGGGTGCAGGCGTTCGCCGTCGGCCCGGGTGACCACGCCGGTCTGTGCCAGGCGGCGGGCAAGCGCGTCCGGGCCGGTAACACGGTCGGCGAGCGGCTCGGCGCCGTCGGGAAGCGGGCGGGTCGAGTCGAGGGGGGGCAGCGCGTGCCAGCCGTCGGCGTCAGGGGTTTCGCCCGCGAGCGGCAGGGAAAGGTCTTCGCCAAGCGCGGCGCCGAGCGCGGCCTCAAAGCCCGGTTCGGCGGTGATGCTGTCGAGGATCTGCGCGGCCTCGCCGGGGCGGCGTTCCAGCAGTTTCTCAAGGCCGGCGGCTTCGGAGGTGAGGGCGCGGACCTGGCCTTCGGCTTCCGAGACGGCATCGCGGAGGTCGGCATGGTCGGCGCGGGCCGCCGCCGTTGCCTCTTCGGCGGCGTCGAGGGTTTCTTCGGCCTCGGCGGCAGCGGCGGCGGTTGCTTCGGCCGCGGCTTCGGCGGCGGCATGGGCGGCTTCGGCCTGGTCGCGTTCCCCTCCGGCGGAGGACAGGGCCTGTTCGGCCAGGGCGAGCGCGTTGACGGTTTCGCCATGTTTGCGCTCGGCGTCGGCCAGGGCGCGTTTGGCGGCCTCGTGTTCTGCGGCGAGTTTGGCAGCGGTTTCCGCCTGGGCATCGAAGGCGCGTTCGGCCCGGCGCAGATCCTCGGCGGCGCGGTCGGCGCTGAGGCGGGCGGCGTCGAGCGCTTCGGCGTGGCCCTCGCCTTCGGCCAGCAAAGCGGTTCGTTCGGCTTCGAGTTTCTCGGTCATGCCGACGGCGTCGCCGTCGAGGGAGGTTTCGCGGGTGCGGTCGGTTTCGATCTGCGCGACCTTGGCGGTGAGGTCGGCGATCAGGCGGGCGACCTCGCGGGATTCGTTTTCGATCCGGTCGCGTTCGATCGAAAGGTGCTGCAGAACCGCGCCGGCGATCGCGTCTTCCTCGCGCACGGCCGGCAGCGCGGCTTCGGCGGCGTCCCGGGCGCGGATGGCGGCGGCGGCTTCGGTCTGGGCGCTGCCGGAGGTGCGGGTGGCGGCCAGAAGCGCGGCGGCGGCGGTGTGGCGTTCGGCTTCGGCATCGGACCAGAGCCGCCAGATCAGCATGTGTTCCGCCCGGCGCAGTGCGTCGGCAATCTCGCGGTAGCGCGCGGCCTGGCGGGCCTGGCGGGCGAGGGCGGTGATCTGCGACTCAAGCGCTTCGATCACGTCGGCGACGCGGGCGAGGTTGGCTTCGGTGGCGCGCAGTTTCAGTTCGGCCTCGTGCCGGCGCTGGTAGAGGCCGGAAATGCCGGCGGCCTCTTCGAGCACCCGGCGGCGGGCGCGCGGTTTGGCGTTGATGAGTTCGGAGATCCGTCCCTGGCCGACGAGGGCCGGGGAATGGGCGCCGGTGGAGGCGTCTGCGAACAGCATCTGCACGTCGCGGGCGCGGGCCTCCTTTCCGTTGGTGCGATAGGCCGATCCGGCCTCGCGGGTGATGCGGCGGACGATTTCCAGCGTGTCGCTGTCGTTGAAGGCGGCGGGGGCGAGGCGGGCGCGGTTGTCGAGGGTCAGGGTGACCTCGGCGCGGTTGCGCTGCGGGCGGCTGCCGGTCCCGGCGAAGATCACGTCGTCCATGCCGTCGCCGCGCATGGATTTGGCGCGGTTCTCGCCCATCACCCAGCGCAGGGCCTCCAAGAGGTTGGATTTGCCGCAGCCGTTGGGGCCGACCACGCCCGTCAGCCCCGGTGCGATCACCAGTTCGGTGGGATCGACGAAGCTCTTGAACCCAAGAAGGCGCAGGCGGGTGAATTGCAAGGATCGGACCCTGGTTGACGTGCGGGTGACAGATTCCTGTCTCGGGGGCTGCATGTCAATGGCGCAGACTCATGATCTTGCTGATTCCGGGGGGGAACATACAATGACCAGGGTTCGTGTAGCGTAACAGGGGTGACCGGTATCCCGTTGCAGCTGTGCGGAAATCCCAAGAATGATCGCATAACGCGTATATTGGCCGGGTGAAGTTTATTTGGCGTTGCTGCGGCGGCGGGGCCGCTGCGGGGTGACCTCACTGAGGTTTGCGCCGTTGTCGGCCGGGCGTAGGCTCGAACCGGGCGGCGGGTGAGTCGCTGTTTCTTTGCGGGAAGGGACGGGCCATGCGGAAGGTTGTAACCGGCGCTTTCATATCGATGGACGGCGTGATGCAGGCGCCGGGAGGGCCGGAAGAGGATCCGGCGGGAGGATTCGCGCTTGGCGGCTGGGTGGTGCCGTATATCGACGAGGAATTTGGCGAGGCGGTCGGCGAGATGACCGGTCCGCCGTTTGACCTGCTGCTGGGGCGAAGAACATACGATATTTTCGCGGCCCACTGGCCCCATGCGGAAGGCGGGCCGGACGCGGAGGTCGCGGAAATGTTCAACCGCGTGACCAAGTACGTGGCGACGCGGTCAGGTCTGAATTTGACCTGGCGGGGATCGGTGGCGATGCCCGATGCGGCGCGGGATGTGGCGCAGCTGAAGCAGGGTGAGGGTCCGGTGTTGCTGACCCAGGGCAGCAGTGACCTCATTCAGACGCTGCTGGCCCATGATCTGATCGATGAGATCATCACTTTCATGTTCCCGGTAGTCCTTGGGCAGGGCAAGAAGCTGTTCGGCAGCGGGGCAAGACCGGGAGCGTTTGCTCTGGAGAAGAGTGTCGTGACGCCGGCCGGTGTGGTGATTTCCACGTATCGGCGCGCGGGTGAGGTGATGCCGGGGGATTACGCGATGGACCCGCCGACGCAGGCGGAACTGGCGCGGCGTGAAGGGTTGCGGCGGGGACGGTGAGCCTGCGACCCCGTATCAGGCAGTTTTCGGCCTGAGTTCGTGGCCCTCGGGCCGAAACCGCTGCGGAACATCCGGGTCGTGGCCGGTGACCATTTCGGCAACCAGCCGGCCGACGTGGTGGGCGATGCCGAAGCCGATCTTGAAGCCGCCGCCGGCGATCCAGAGGCCGGTCTGGCCGGGAACCGCGCCGATCAACGGGTCGGGGTGCGGTGCGCGGGGGCGGACGCCGGCCCAGCGTTCGAGGACGGCGGCGTCGGCCAGCACCGGGCAGAGGGTTCGGGCCTTGGCGAGCAGGTCGTCGAGCAGAAGATCGGTTTCGGTGGCAGACGTGAAAATTCGTTCGCTGGTCGATCCGATGGCAATGGTGCCGTCGGCATGGGGAACGATGTAGAGGCCGTCGGTGAAAAATACCCGGTCGGGGCCGTTTGCCGGGCGGCGCAGCAGGGCGGCCTGGCCCTTGACGCCGCTGCCGAACGGGCCGGTGACATGGGGGGCCAGAAGACGTCCGGAGCCGGTGCCGGTGGCGAGAATGATCCGGGGGGTGTGTATTTCCCCCTCGCCGGTATCGAGAACGCCTGGCGCGGCGGCGCTGACACAGACCCCGTCGCGGAAGGTGACGCCGAGGGTTTTCAGCGCCGCGGTGAGGGCGGCCACGGCCTGGCGGGGGTGGATGCGGGCGGTGAGACCGTCGAGGACCGCCCCGAGCGGGGCGGCGTCGCGGGAAAGCCATGACGGCAGGGCATCCGGTGGGGTGAAGGTCCAGGCGCAGCCTTCGGGCCAGTGTTGCGACGCGGCGCGGCTGAGACCGTCGGTGGCGGCGCGGGCCTTTTCCGTGGTCAGGGGCAGCCAGCGGCCGGTGCGGGCATATCCGGGGTTGAGGCCGCCGACCTCGGTGACCGCGGCCCAGAAGGCAGGGGCGGTGGTGAGCGCGGTGAGCTGAAACTGCTTTTTCGCGTCCCAGGCATGGGGCATGTGTGGTGACAAGGCACCAACAATGCCACCGCTGGCTCCGGCCCCAGGGGCGGCTGCATCGAGAACGAGGGTCTTCAGTCCGGCGCGGTGGCAGAACCAGGCGCAGCAGAGGCCGAAAATGCCGGCTCCGGCGATGGCGACGTCGTATCCATTCTGCTTTCGCATGTCCGGCCGCCCCCCTATGCTCGCCACTCTTCCGGCGGGGATAGAGCATGAAAGCGCAGCCAACGCAAAAGGCGGATGTGGCGTGGCGGGACGACGGGGTGCCGGTCTCGCGGCGATTCAACGATCCATATTATTCCGCCGCCGACGGCCTGGCGGAGACGGAGTACGTCTATCTGGCCGGCAACGGCCTGCCGGAGCGGTTCCGTCCCGGGTTTCATGTGGCGGAGCTGGGCTTTGGCACCGGGTTGAACGTGCTGGCGGCGGCGAAGGCGTGGCAGGCGTCGGGCTGCGCGGGGGCGTTGCGGATCACCAGCTTCGAGGCGTTTCCCATGGCCGCGGCTGAGATGGCGCGGGCGCTTGCCGCCTGGCCGGACCTGGACGCTTTCGCGGCGGAACTGGTGGCGGTCTGGCAGCGTGGCGGGCGGCGGGATATCCGCTTGCCGGGGGTGCGGCTAGATGTCATTGAGGGCGACGCACGCGACACCCTGCCGGCGTGGGACGGTGCGGCGGATGCGTGGTTTCTGGACGGGTTCAGTCCGGCGCAGAATCCTGAACTTTGGGAGGCGCAGCTGATGCGTGAGGTTGGGCGGCATACGGTGCCGGGTGGCACCTGTGCCACGTATTCGGCTGCGGGCGCGGTGCGTCAGCGTCTGGCTGATGCAGGATTCGCAGTGGAGCGGCTGCCGGGTTACGGGCGCAAGCGGCACATGACGCGCGGGATGCGGAGCGGGGCATGAACAACAATCCGCGGCTCCGGATCATGCTGATGATCCTCGCAACCATGGTTTTTGCCATTCAGGACGGGGTTTCGCGGCATCTTGCGGCACATTACAACGTCATAACCGTCGTCATGTTGCGCTACTGGTTTTTTGCGCTGTTCGTGATTGCGCTGTCGGCGCAGCAGAAGGGCGGGCTGCGGCGGGTGGTCCGGAGCCGTGCGCCGGTGCTGCAGGTGCTGCGCGGGCTGATCCTGGTGGTGGAAATCGGTCTGACGGTGGTGGCGTTCGTCGTGTTGGGACTGATCGAGACCCATGCGGTGTTTGCCGTATATCCGCTGCTGGTCGCGGCGCTGGCAGGGCCGGTCCTCGGGGAATATGTCGGTTGGCGGCGCGGTCTGGCGATTGTTGCCGGTCTGGTCGGGGTGCTGGTTATTTTGCAGCCCGGTGTGAAGGTGTTCAGCATCGAGGCGCTGGTGCCGCTGCTGGCGGCGCTGCTGTTCGCGCTGTACGGGCTGCTGACACGGCGGGTGGCGCGGGTGGATTCGGCCTCGACCAGCTTTTTCTATACCGGCGTGGTCGGTGCAGTGGCGATTACGCTTGTGGGACCGTTTTTCTGGACCCCGATGGTCGGTTGGGCGGACTGGGGCTGGATGGGGTTTCTGTGCGTCATGGGCGCGCTGGGGCATTATCTGCTGATCAAGGCCTACGAGGCTGCGGAGGCGGGAACGATCCAGCCGTTCGCCTATTTTCAGCTGGTATTCGTGACGCTGATCGCGCTGCTGCTGTTCGGGGAACGGCCCGACAAGGCGACGGTGATCGGTGCGGCGATCATTTTGACGGCCGGGCTCTATACACTGATCCGTCAGGCGCGGATGCGGTAACCCGACCGTGGGTTGACTCGGCGCGGTGCCGGGGGATTTATGACGGTTACCTCCTCTTTTTGTGCCGACAGGAGCACGTCATGCGTCTTTTCGTCCCGATTGTCCTCGCTGCCATGATGATGGCGGCGCCGGTCTCCGCACTTGGTCCCGTCGCGTTCGGGCCGGACCTTTCGGGAGCGGGATGGCAGGACATGACATTTCGCGGCCGCAATCCGGTGGAGTTTTCCGCACCGGATTCCGCCACCCTGCGGATCCGGTCCGACAGCGGCATATCGCTGATCTGGCGCAGCCTGCCGAAGGACTTCGCCGAGGGCAGCACCGCCGAATGGCGCTGGCGGGTCGATGCGGCGGTGCCGCCGACCGACCTGACAGACCGGGGCGCGGATGACCGGGATCTGGCGCTCTATTTCCTGTTTGCCGATGACCCAGATGCGGTCGAGAACCCGCCGAAGTCGTTGCGTTCGGCGATGATGAAGGGCCGGGCGCTGGTCTATGTCTGGGGCGGCGATGCCGGGCAGGGCAGCGTCATTCGCAGTCCGTCGATGCTCGGGCGCGGGCAACTGGTGGTGCAGCGGCCTTCCGGTTCGCCATCGGGCACCTGGCAGGCGGAACATGTGGACCTGCGGGCGGATTTTCGCCGTGCCTTCGGTCGCGAGCCGGGGCCGCTGATGGGGATCGGGGTGTCCGCGGATACCGACAACACCGGCAGTCTTGGCGATGCGCGCCTGAGCGATCTGGTGATCCGCTAGGGCATTCCGGCGTCTGCCACGCGGTGCCGGTGCCCTAGCCGGTTTTCAGCAGATCGGCGGTCAGGCGCATCGGGGTTTTGCTGCCTTCGAGCCGCAGGTGGTAGACCTGAATGCTTTCCAGCACCCGCTGCACGTAGTTGCGGGTCTCGGTGAAGGGAATCGATTCGATCCAGACGACCGGATCGACGGACGGGTTGCGCGGGTCGCCGAATTCCTCGATCCAGGCATCGGCACGGCCGGGTCCGGCGTTGTAGGCGGCGGTGGCGAGGATCCATGATCCGTCATAGCGGTCCAGCATCCGTCGCAGATATGCCGTGCCGAGCCGGGCGTTATACAGATAGTCGGTGGTGAGGAGGTCGGCGGAATACGGCAGATCGACACTGGAGGCGACCTGGGCGGCTGTCGCGGGCATCAGCTGCATCAGGCCGCGTGCGCCGACCGGGCTTTCCGCGGCCGGGTTCATTTCCGATTCCTGACGGGCGATGGCGAGGGCATATTCCGTGGGCACGCTCCAGTCCTCGTCGGCGATCGGGTGCAGCGGGTAAT
Organism: Alphaproteobacteria bacterium; assembly: GCA_030432315.1. Classification (GTDB taxonomy): domain Bacteria; phylum Pseudomonadota; class Alphaproteobacteria; order Rhodobacterales; family Rhodobacteraceae; genus Amaricoccus. The sequence continues at coordinate 26,959 of JAUIHM010000043.1, forward strand.
ACTGGTTGATGATGATGATGCCGTCAGAGGCCGCGTCCTTGGCGATGCGGACGCCGAAATGTGGCGCGAAGCCGTCACTTGCCATCTGGGCGATGCCGGCCCGGGTTTCCGCCGGCTGACCTTCGGCCATGTGGCGCAGGAACTGCAGGGCGCGGGTTTCGTAGCCGGCCCGGAAAAGCTTGCGCGCGGCGCGGGTTACGTCCGAGGTGGCGAAGTCGGCCACGGTCCAGTCGATCGGCGTGCGGCTGCCGGCGAGGCCCAGATCGACGGGCAGGCCCGCATGTTCGGCGGCAAGCTGGCCGTAGAAGCTGGTCTGGTTGTCGGCGGCAAGCTCGAAAGCTGCCTGGGCGGCTTCGGCATTGCCGGCCTTTTCCTCGGCGAGACCGAGCCAGTACCCGGCGCGGCCGACGCTGATCGGCGATGCGACCACCTCGGCGAAGCGCCGGAAGTGCGGCACGGCTTTGGCGGCATCGTTCTGGTAGATCAGGGCGATGTAACCCGCCATCCACTCGCTGTCGGCATAGGGCCAGCCGGAGGTGCCGTAGTTCTGTGCGGCAATCGTATAGGCCTTTTCCACATGGCCGTCGCGCAGAGCCTGACGGGAGAGGTTGGCCCGGCGGGGCATCCACATGTCGGGACGGCCGAGCGTGTCGGCGGAGGTGGACTTTTCGAGGATGAAGTCTTCTGCATCATCCCAGCGACCCTTGCCGGTGCGGTAGAGATAGCGCTCATAGGCGAGGCCAGGGTCGCCGCGCAGCGACTTTGGTACGTTCCAGATCAGCTGCTGCATTCCGGCCTCGTCGCGGCGGATGGCGATGCGGGCCCTGGCGAGGGCCTGCCAGTCGGGGCTGACCATAGGCATCACCGCTTCGGCCTCGGCAAGATTCCCTTCCCAGAGCAGCATGTCGAGCCGGTCGACCGCGTGGCGCAGGGTGAGTTCCGGCCAACGGGTACGGATCGCTTCGCGCTCGGAGGAGGCCATCGGAAATTCGCGCCATGCCTGGAGGATCGTTTCTTCGGCGGCGGTTTCATCGCCGGTCGCCGCCAGGGCTTCGGACAGGCGCAGGGCGCCGGTTCCGGTCTGGGGCGGCAGATCGGCGAAATAGGCGATCACTTCGGCCGGCGGCAGGTTCTGCGGAATCCGCGATTCGCTGGCGCGGCGCAGGGTGGCAAGGCCCGGCCAGTCGGCATTGCGGTTGAGAAAGTCGAGGTATTCGTCCCAGTTGCCCTGGCCGTCGCGCAGGCGGGTCCAGTCGATGATGTCGAGGCTGAGGCCGTCGTCGATGGTTGCGGCAATGGTGCGGGCCGTGTCCCAGTTGCCCGATTCACCGGCGGCGAGGGCGGTGTTCAGCCGGTATGCGTCGCGGTATTTTGGCTGTGCCGAGGCCATGTCCGTTTGTCCGGCACACAGGAAGGCGGCGGTCAGAAGGGCGGTGGAGACTCTTGCTGGCATGTTCGACCCGAAATTAACAATCGCATAATGATGGACTCTGAAGTGTTAGCATAGAGTCAACTTTGGCGCGGCAAAGGCGGTCTTGCGGGGGAACGCGTTCACGATTAGGTTCTCGCGGTTCTAACTTCAGATTAACCCCCACATTCGGAGGCTGCCATGTTCAAGGGCTCCATACCCGCACTCGTCACCCCATTTCTGAATGGCAAGCTTGACGAGAAATGCGTGGCAGATCTCGTGAACTGGCATGTGGAAGAGGGCAGCAACGGCCTGGTGCCGGTGGGCACGACCGGTGAGTCGCCGACACTCAGCCATGCGGAGCATGAGCGGTGCATCGAAGTGGTGGTGGAAACGGCGGCGAAGCGCATTCCGGTGATCGCCGGCGCGGGCTCGAACAGCACTGACGAGGCAATCCGGCTGATGAAGTTCGCCCACCGGGTCGGGGCGGATGCGGCGCTGGTGGTGACGCCCTACTACAACAAGCCGAACCAGCGCGGGCTGTACCAGCATTTCAGG
>JAUIHM010000044.1 GCA_030432315.1 Alphaproteobacteria bacterium
TCGCGGATGATCTGCTCCGCCTTGAGGTCGGCCTTCGAGACGAAATCGCCCGCGCCCTTCATCGAGACCTGGAGGTTCTCGACCTCGCCGAAATCGCGCACAAGGCTGCGCGCGGCCTTCCGCGCGGCCTTGATCATCACGTTGAGGTTGGCGGAGCCGGTGGTCACGCGGCGGGCTCTTTCAGTTCCGTCTCGACGAAGACGAGATGCCCCGGCCCGGCGTTGATGACGTCATGCGCCACGCCCGCCTTGCGGAAATAGGAGAGGCCGGGCTCCATGCGCACGGCGCTTTCCTTACCCATCTCGTCCACGATCGTGACGTTGGAGCCGACGACCGGCGTGATGACGTAGTCGAATTCGTGCACATGCCAGCCTGTGGCCGCGCCGGGTGCGAAGCTCCACTTCGTGACGCGCACGCGCTCGTTGTCCACCATCATCTCCGGCGTCGCCGGTTCACGCGCGCTCGACATACTCGAAGGTCTCCGTATTCACGACGATCTTCTCGCCGGAGCCCACAAAGGGCGGCACCATCACGCGCACGCCGTTGTCGAGCACGGCGGGCTTGAAGCTGTTGGCGGCGGTCTGGCCCTTCACCACCGGCTCCGTCTCCACGATCTCGCAGGTCACCTTCTCGGGAAGGGCGCAGGAGAGCGCCTCCTCCTCGTAGAATTCGACCGTGACCGTCATCCCGTCCTGCAGGAAGGGCCGCCGGTCTCCGAGGATTTCGGCGTCGATCTCGATCTGCTCGTACGTCTCGCTGTCCATGAACACCAGCTTCCCGTCCGTCTCGTAGAGGAACTGCTGGTCCTTCTGGTCGAGCCGTACGCGCTCCACCTTGTCAGCCGACCGGAACCGTTCGTTGAGCTTGCTTCCATTGCGCAGGTTCTTCATTTCGACCTGGGCAAACGCACCGCCCTTGCCTGGCTTGACATGGGCGACTTTGACGGCGATCCACAGGCCGCCATCGTGTTCGAGGATGTTGCCTGGGCGAATTTCGTTACCGTTGATTTTGGGCATCGGGACTTCCGGACTGAGGATGGGTAAGATCGGACACGCTATATTCGCAGGTCCCCGCGCTGGCAAGGTGCAGCCGTGAATTGCGCATTCGCGTGTTGACACGCCGCCGATACCGTATATACGGCCCGCTTCCGCCGTTCCATTTGAGCGGCGGCTCTGTTGGTTCCTGTGGCCTCCGAAAGGGGGAGCCTGTCAGTCGGAAATGAGTCCGGCAAAGGAGGGGACCGTGTATATGTCAGAAGGACCGGATCGTGACCAAACGCACGTCATCCAAACACAAGCTCGACCGCCGCATGGGCGAAAACATCTGGGGCCGACCGAAGAGCCCCGTCAACCGCCGCGAATACGGCCCGGGCCAGCACGGCCAGCGCCGCAAGCAGAAGCTGAGCGATTTCGGCATTCAGCTGCGCGCCAAGCAGAAGCTGAAAGGTTACTACGGCGATCTGACCGAGAAACAGTTCCGTCGCATCTATGCTGACGCCGAACGCCTCCGCGGCGATACCTCCGAACTCCTGATCGGTCTGCTGGAGCGCCGGCTCGATGCAGTGATCTACCGCTCGAAATTCGTGCCGACCATCTTTGCCGCCCGCCAGTTCGTCAACCACGGCCATGTGCTGGTCAACGGCAAGCGCGTCAACATCCCATCCTACCGGGTTCAGGAAGGCGACGTGGTCCAGGTGCGTGAGAAGTCGCGTCAGCTGGCGATTGTTCTCGAAGCCGTCGGCAGCTCCGAGCGTGACACGCCCGATTACCTGACCGTCGATCATTCCAAAATGACCACCGAATTCCTCCGTACTCCGGCGCTCGGCGATGTGCCGTATCCGGTGATGATGGAACCGAACCTGGTGGTCGAGTTCTACGCCAAGAACTGATCCCGAACACTGCGAACCGGAAGTGGGGGGGCCTGCGCATCGGCGCGGGCCTTCTGCTTTTTTGGGTACTGTTTCCGGCGGTCGCCCCTGATCAGCGTGTCCGGCATCAATGGCCGGAGGTGCAGTCAACGCCGTCGGGCAATTGTCCTGCGGCATTTCCCCGCCGCGTTAACCTTTTTCACTTCGGCGGAAACTTTAGGTATCGGTAGGGTATCGAAAGGGTATCGATTGGGTATCCAATCGCCACTGGTTAATGCCCCCGTTTTGGCACCGCAGTCCACCCCAGTGTCGCCACTTTCAGTGCCCGCCATTTCCCGTCTGGCGCTTGGAAACGTTCCTTTCAGTGTTATATTCTCAACCGCAATCGCCATCGAGCGGAAGGATGAAAACGATGTTTGGCTTGTTTAAAAAGAATGAACTTCCAGCGCCGGGGCAGGCACTTCCCGGTCGTTCCGAAGAAATAGAGACGGCCGACAGACACTTCGTCCTGGATCGGCCCCTAAAGGGTCCATATCCCGAAGGGACGGAACACATCCTGTTCGGTATGGGTTGCTTCTGGGGGGCGGAAAGAATGTTCTGGAAACTTCCCGATATTTGGCTGACCGCTGTCGGATACTCCGGAGGCGCCACGCCAAATCCGACTTACGGCGAAGTCTGTTCCGGTCAGACCGGCCACGCCGAGGTCGTTCGCGTCACCTTCGATCCGGCGAAAATTCCCGTTACGTCACTTCTGGCGAAATTCTGGGAAGGCCATGACTCTACGCAGGGAATGCGCCAGGGAAATGACGCCGGAACCCAGTACAGATCCGCTATCTACACGACCGGTCCCGAACAGTTCGAAGCTGCCCAAAGATCAAGAGATGTCTTTCAAAAGCAACTGACTGCATCCGGATACGGTAAAGTCACCACTGAAATTACCGGAGCCGGCCCGTTTTACTTCGCGGAAGCAGATCACCAGCAGTATCTCGCCAAAGTTCCAAACGGATACTGTGGTCTCGGCGGAACCGGACTGACCTGCGCGATCTGACGCAAGATCTTTGAGTCCACCGTGAGGTGTGTCACCCAAGTACCTGATAAAAGACGGTTTTGTCGATACGATCAAAATGTGACTCCGCGGCGCCAGGTGTTTTCCCGCGCGCCTGATGCGTAGATTTCTACTCGCGGTTCCCCTCCCGCGCGTCAGACTTTAACCACCCGATCCTTTCTCACCGCTCCCGGTAGACCCGCGTGGGAACTTCTCCTATCCTGTTGAAATCGTCAGGCGATTTTCGACCTGACCCCGACACCATCTCCAGCAGGGACGAGAGGAACCGCGGATTTTTTGGTTCGGACAAAACGGAGCAGGTAAAATCATGACGTCAGGCACTACGGAAATTGCGGACCGTTCAATCGGTGACCTCGCGGGCGACATCGCAGCGGGCCGTCTGTCCCCGGTGGAAATAGTCGAGTCCTGCCTCAGGCGCATCGAACAGACCGACGGCCATCTGCACGCTTTCCTCGACCTCTGGGCAGACGATGCACGCGCCGATGCAAAACGCGCCGAAACTGAGATCAGGCAGGGAAGACTGCGTGGTCCGCTGCACGGAATTCCCGTTGGGCTGAAGGACCTCGTGGAGGTGCGGGGCCGTATTACAACCGCCGGGACACCTTCATTTCGCAGCCGCCGTTCCGAGATTACGGCCGACGTCGTTGAGCGCCTGGTGGAAGCCGGGGCCATACTGATGGGCAAACTTCACCTGGTTGAGTTCGCATTCGGTGGTTGGGGTACCAATCCCGCCTTCGGCATGCCTTGGAACCCGTGGGATCTGGACACGCACCGGATGCCAGGCGGTTCGTCGAGCGGGTCCGCAGTGGCGGTCGCTGCGGGTATGGTGCCGGCGGCAATCGGATCAGACACCGGTGGGTCGATCCGCGGGCCCGCATCGATGACTGGAATTGTTGGGCTGAAGCCGACTGTCGGTCGGGTAAGTACATACGGGGTTTTCCCCCTGAGCCAAACACTTGATTCTGTTGGTCCAATGACCCGTACGGTTGAGGATGCCGCGATCATGTTTGAGGTGCTGCAGGGTCCAAGCATCCGTGCGCGTGATACGCGAGGGGTTCCGCCGGCGGCGCCGCTTGCCGGTTTGCGGCAGCCGGTGACCGGCCTTCGCGTCGGCCTTGTTCCGGACCGTCAACTCGGTGGGGTTCAACCGGACGTTCGCGCGGCTGTGCATCAGGCGGTTGAAGTTCTGCGGGCGCTGGGAGCTGAGGTGGTGGAATTCCCGTTGCCGAAGGCACCAATCGAGTACGGTCCAGCGTCATCGCGCATTACAAGCACCGAGGCTTACGCAAATCTGCGTCAGTACATGGGCGTCGAAGGGGTGCCTTCCGGAGAGGGTGTAAGGAAACGGATTCTGCTTGGGGACTGGGGAAGCGCATCTGATTATGCGGAACTGCTGGCGGAACGGCGTCGTCAGATCGCGCTGTTCGATCAGGCCGCTGAGGGTTTCGACGCCTTGTTGCTGCCGACTACTCCGATCACTGCGCCGCCATTCGCCTCGATAGAAGAGGATGTAATGCCGCTGTGTGACTTTGCGCGGATGGCGAATTATCTGGGCCTTTGTAGTTTGGCCTTGCCGTGTGGCTTTGACAGGTCTGGCCTGCCCGTGTCGCTGCAGATCGTCGGGCCGGCCTTTGGCGAAGACAGGATCCTCCGTTTGGGCTGGGCGTATGAGCAGGCCGCCGGATGGCATCTTCATCGCCCGGATCTCTCCCGGTTGACCGCGGCTCATGCTTCAGGGTGACCATGTTGACTAAGGGGCATTCCGCAGTTTGCGTCACCGTCTGATTGTTCGCGGGCTGGGCGGCGGGTCATGATTGGTCGGGCAGTTTTGCTGTGACTTCGAGGTTTCTGTAGCGGCTGCCGGCGAGGTGTCTGCGCACTGCCTGTCGTGCGCGGTCGCTGTTCCCCGCAGCGATTGCATCGTAGATTGCACGGTGCTCCGACTGGATCTTTGCCAGATAGTGTTCCCGCCGTGACGGCTCGCCGAGGTCCGTATTGACCCTTTGACGCGGTATCGCCAAAGTGCCCAGACTTTCGAGAAGCCGTTGAAAATACGGGTTGCCCGAAGCGCTTGCGATCGCAAGGTGAAACCGGAAATCTGCTTCCACGGCCATCCGGTCGTTTGCCATGGCCTCATCCACGGCATCTACCGCAGCTTGAATGCCTGCAAGCGCCGGTTCGCTGCGGTTTTGGGCTGCCAGCGCCGCGGCTTCTCCTTCGACCGCGTATCGTAACTCAAGGATATGCAGGATGTTGGATAGCGACTGCAACTCCTCGGTGGTGATTCGAAACGTCGGCTGGATATCCTTTTCGACAAAGGTTCCCAGGCCGCGCCTGCTTACAAGATGCCCGGTGGCCTTCAGTGCGGTGACTGCTTCACGGACGACCGTTCTGCTGATGCCGTATTCCACAGCAAGTTCGCTTTCGCTTGGAAGTTTTTGGCCAGGTTCAAGGATACCGTTCCGGATCTCCGCCAACAGGCGCTGAACCAGTATGGCCGTCAGGCTCAGCGGTTGCCGAAGCCGGGTGCTTGCTGAAGCGGATGCTGCGCGCGGTTCTTGCATGTCGCTTGATTTCACGTTTCCGTTGCCTGTATGATGTCACATATCATACCAGATTACAAAAGATGCTCACAGGGGGGAATCCACATGTTCAAGAGCAACACAATAGCAGCGTGTCTGCTGGTGTTTGCCGTTGGCGCCGCGCCGGATCGGGCACTCGCCGAAACGCCTTCGGACCAGCTTGTCATCGGCATGACTCTGGCCAACGTGCTCCAAATGGATCCGCACGACACGGGGTCGTATGAAAAATCGCATATTTCCACTCAGATGTACGACCGTCTGGTGGAAATGGATCCGGAGAACGAATCCATTCTGCGACCGCTGTTGGCGGAAAGCTGGGAGTTCGAAGAAAACGGCGATCTGGTGATGCAGCTTCGCCAGGATGCTGTATTCCACTCGGGCAACAAGGTGACCGCCGAAGATGTGGTCTACTCGTTGCACCGGCCGCTGCTCGGTGCAATGAATGCGAGCAGTACTTTCCGGGATGTGGGCTTTACGCCCGAAAACGTAGAGGAACTGATCACGGCGGAAGGGGACTATACGGTTCGCATACGGCGGCCAAGCGACATGAATCTTGTGATCTTCATGTATTCCGCACTGGCTCAGACAGCTGGTTCCATCGTCGACAAGCAGCTGGTGCTCGAAAACGAAGTTGACGGCGATTTCGGCAACGCGTTCCTGAAGAACAACGATGGCGGATCCGGCCCCTTCAGCCTTAACCGCTGGAATCCAAACGAACTCATCGTTCTCGACAGGTTTGACGACCATTGGCTCGGTGGATCGGAGATGAGCCGCATTTTCATCATGCACATACCGGAGGCCCAGGCGCAGCGTCTGCAGCTTGAACGTGGCGATATCGACATGGCATATACGCTGAGCCCAAGCGACTACGCGTCGCTGGACGCCAATCCGGACATCGATGTGCAAAAGGTGATCGGTGATGGCTACTACCACATTGCGATGAGCACGGACCATGAGATCCTCGGTGATCCGAAGGTACGGCTCGCGCTTCGCTACCTTGTGCCCTACGACGGTCTGCAGGAATCGGTGATGACTTATTTCAGCGAACCTTGGCACCAGCCGATTTCCCGAGGAAAAGTGGGGGCATTCGATGAGGACCTTCCGGTGTCCTATGACGTCGACAAGGCAAAGGAATTGCTCGCCGAAGCGGGTTACGCAGACGGTATGGAACTTGAGATCCTCACCCTGTCGCAGCCGCCCTTTATCGATATCGCGACGGCTTTCCAGGAATCTGCCTCTGCGGCAGGTATAGACGTGAAGGTGACCCAGGGGGCCGGTTCCGTCGTCTACGGACAGATGCGCCAGCGGGAATTCGACCTGATCGTTGGACGAAACCTCGGCGGAAAGTACGGCGATCCTCACAGCAATGTCGCCAGTTCGATGTACAACCCCGACAATACCGAAGCGTCCTCCCTTCAGAACTACGCGTGGCGGTGCAGCTTCTATGACGAGGAACTGAACGCAATGATCGAGGCTGCAGCGGCCGAACAGGACGAGAGCAAACGTGCCGAGATGTATCATGAGATCCAGAACCACTACGAGGAACTAGGACCGCCGTTCGTCATGATCGGCCAGCGCATCGACCCCTTCGCCGTCCGCACCAACGTCAAGGGTGTGATCCGTCATCCCAGCTGGACGACCCGGTGGGATCTGGCGGTGAAGGAATAAGATGCCTGACGCGCTGATGACCTCGGCCATGTCAAAAGGGGAGCACGTGTGACTTTCCCCTCCGGCACAGAAACGGCGGGCAGATACGCAGCATACGGACGTCGGGCCAACAACGGGGCCCGGCTTCTCGGCTCGGTCCTCGCCACCCTGTTTGGTCTGCTTGTTCTGACCTTTGTCATTGGCAGGGTTCTTCCCGCAGATCCGGTGATCGCCATTCTCGGTGACGATTACGACCCGGCGGCCTATCAGCGCGTCTTCCTCGAACTGGGCCTCGATCAGCCGCTCTATGTCCAGTTCGGCATCTACATTAAGAATATTCTCACCGGTGATTTGGGGAATGCGGTGATCACCGGCAGGCCAGTGATTCAGGACATTCTCCGGGTCTTTCCGGCGACAATGGAACTGGCCACCATCTCACTTCTGATTGCCGTCCTGGTTGGTGTTCCGCTGGGGGTGATCGCCGCAGTCAATCGCGACCGGCTGCCGGATCACATCATCCGCGTCGTCACGCTCCTCGGATTTTCTGCACCGGTGTTCTGGTTGGGATTAATGGGCCTGGTGGTCTTCTATGCCCATTTGGGCTGGGTCGCCGGATCAGGGCGGCTCAGTCTCTTCTATCTGGATCTGGTCCCGTATCGGACCGGGCTGATTCTGCTGGATTCCCTGCTGGCAGGCGAAATGGACGTTTTCTGGGACGCGCTAAACCATCTCGTTCTGCCCGCATCAATCCTTGGCTATGCATCAATGGCCTACATCGCCCGCATGACCCGCAGTTTCATGCTGGCGCAGATGAACCAGGAATACATCCTGACCGCCCGGATCAAGGGATGCTCACCGAACGCCGTGATCTGGAAACACGCCTTCAAGAACATCCGTGTGCAGCTTCTCACCATCGTTGCCCTGACATATGGGGGGCTCGTCGATGGTGCGGTTCTGATCGAAACGGTATTCGCCTGGCCTGGCTTCGGCCAATATATGGTTGGCGCGCTCACCTTCGGAGACATGAATGCCGTCCTTGGCTGCGTGCTGCTGATTGGCATCATTTTCGTCGGTCTCAACCTGCTCAGTGACGCGCTCTACCGTGTGTTCGATCCGAGGACCAAATGACCGAAGCGATCATCATCGAGGGTCCGGGCGCTCCACCCGAGACCGCCGGGCAGGCCCGCATGCGCGCTCTGCGCGGGTTCGTTTCCCGTTTCGTCAGCAAACCATTGACGGTGCTCGGGCTGATAATCGTCGGCGTGCTGATCTTCACCGCAATATTTGCGCCACTGCTCGCGACCCACAGCCCCTTCGCCCAGGATCTTGCCAACACCCTGCAACCGCCTGGGGCGGCGCACTGGTTCGGGTCCGATGAATACGGCCGCGACATTTACAGTCGGATCGTCTACGGCTCCCGCTATACGCTTCTGATAGTTTTCATGGTGTCGGTTACCGTGGCACCGATTGGGCTGCTCGTCGGCTGCGTTTCAGGTTACGCAGGCGGCTGGGTCGATACGGTGCTGATGCGCCTGACCGATATTTTCCTGTCCTTTCCGGGGCTCGCACTCGCGCTCGCGTTTGTGGCTGCGCTTGGGGCGGGGCTGGAAAACGCCATCCTCGCAATTTCGCTGACGGCTTGGCCGCCAATCGCCCGTTTGGCCCGGGCGGAAACGCTGACCATCCGATCGAGCGACTACATTGCGGCAGTCCGCCTGTTGGGAGCCTCTCCGCTGAGGATTGTGGTTCGCCACGTCGTCCCCATGTGCCTGCCCTCGGTGATCATCCGGGTAACGCTCAACATGGCGGCGATCATTCTTACCGCGGCCGGGCTCGGGTTTCTTGGTTTGGGGGCACAGCCACCCGTGCCGGAATGGGGCGCCATGACGTCAACCGGCCGAAACTATCTCATTGACGCCTGGTGGCTTGCCGGTATTCCTGGCGGAGCAATCCTGCTTGTCAGTCTTGCATTCAATCTTATCGGAGATGGATTGCGCGATACGCTCGATCCCCGCGCGTCCTGATGCCCGAGGTAACCGCCATGCAGGAAAAACTGCTCGAAGTCGAAGATCTCACTGTCAGTTTCGGCCGCGGAAAGTTCCGTGTTGTCGATGGGGTCAGCTTTACACTCGGACGCGAAAAGCTCGGAATTGTTGGTGAATCAGGATCCGGCAAGTCAATGACGGGCAAGGCCGTCCTTCGCCTTTTGCCTGGAGGTGCCACGCTCGAAGCCAAACGTCTTCAACACCAGGAAGTGGATCTGCTGACGGCCGACGAACGACAGATGCGTGACATACGGGGGCGACGCATTTCAATGATCCTGCAGGACCCAAAATACTCACTCAATCCGGTGGTGCGTGTGGGCGAGCAAATTGCGGAGGCCTGCAGGCTTCACCAGCATGTGTCAGGTCAGGAGGCGGCTGAAAGAGCCGTTGAAATGCTTGCTGCAGTTCAGATACGTGAGCCAAAGCGCGTGTTTGATCTGTATCCACATGAAATTTCAGGTGGAATGGGGCAGCGGGTCATGATCGCCATGATGCTGGTCACCGAACCGTCCATCCTGATCGCGGATGAACCGACCTCGGCACTGGACGTAACCGTGCGCTATGAGATCCTGCAACTGTTGGACGGACTTGTCTCACGAAGCAACCTGGGAGTTGTTTTCATCAGTCACGACCTGAACCTTGTGCGACGTTTCTGTGACCGGGTGATAATCATGTATGCGGGCCGGATAGTCGAAGCTCTCGCTGCCGACCGGCTTGAAGACGCGGAACACCCATACACCCGTGGCCTGCTTGCAGCGGTGCCGCGCATTCACGCGCCCCGTCGACGGCTTCAGGTCCTGACGCGTGATCCGCTATGGATGGAAGCACCGGGAGTAAGGGCCCCATGATCAGTTTGAACAACCTGGTGGTGGAATTCGGTGCCGGCGCCGGAGCGGTTCGGGCTGTAGACGGAGTGTCACTCGAAGTCGCGTCCGGCGAGGTGTACGGTCTGGTTGGTGAGTCCGGTTGTGGAAAGTCGACGGTTCTTCGCGTTCTGGCAGGGCTGAACGCTTCCTATCGCGGTGAAGTGCGACTGGGAGGACAGGCGCTGCCGCAAAAGCGCGACAAGACGTTCCACAAGCAGGTCCAGATGGTATTTCAGGATCCGTATGGTTCTCTTCACCCGCGCCAGTCGGTCAATACCCAGTTGATGGAACCTATTCTGATACATCAGTTGGATAACGCGCACACGCGCATTACCGGTGCATTGGAATCGGTTGGCCTTAGCCAGGACTTTCGCTTCCGCTATCCGCATGAACTTTCCGGCGGACAGCGTCAGCGTATTGCCATCGCCCGCGTGTTGGTCTTGGAACCGGAAGTCCTGCTGCTCGACGAACCGACATCCGCATTGGATGTTTCGGTTCAGGCTGAGGTTTTGAACCTTCTGGCCGATCTGCGCGAGGCCCGCGGCCTGACTTACCTTCTGGTGAGTCACGATCTCGGAGTAGTCGCGCACATGTGTGAACGCCTGGCGGTGATGGAGCGGGGCCGAATTGTCGAAGAGATGAGCCGTGACCGTCTGGTTCAGGCAGACGTGCAGCACCCGTACACAAAACGCCTGCTGGAAGCCAGTGACGCCCTCGGCGAAGGGCGCGCTGTGGTCGAAGCAGGGCGCTAAACGCGGCCTGCTGCTGGCATACAGGCGTCTCAGGAGCCCCCGTGTCCGGGCGTGAAGCGGTGCTGCGTTCCACAGAGTCAGCCGTCAGATCCCGTCACGACCGAGAGAACTTCACTCACATGGCCAGGAACGCTGACCTTTCTCCAGATCTTCCGTACAACGCCGGTCTCATCGATGAGAAATGTCGAGCGCTCGATGCCCATGTATTCCTTGCCATACATTGATTTCTTTACCCAGACGCCGAAATCTTCGCATATGGTTGAACTTTCATCAGAGAGAAGAGGCACAAGAAGATCATGCTTTTTCAAAAACTTATCGTGACTCTTAACGCTGTCCTTGGAAATACCGATCACAACCGTATTTGCTGCTTTGAACTCTTCGATTCTCTCGGAGAACTCGATTGATTCCCTCGTGCAGCCGGAAGTGTCATCCTTAGGGTAGAAGAAAAGTACAATCTTCCGTCCGCGCAAACTGGACAGATCCAGAGTTGTTCCGCCGTCGCGTGGTAGTGCAACTGGTGGTGCTGGTTGGCCTATCTCAACTTCTGACATTGCTGGTTCCCCGTAGCTGAAGCAAAAAAGCTACAAACCACTGACAGGGTCGGTTCAGCAACGTCAAGTCCCTGCCTTCGTGCCCGAGGGAAATCCAGGTTGCCGCAGCCTTTGCTCCTGCCTATACCGCGCCGACCTCCAACAAGACGGTTCGTACATGAAAACCGACGAGTTTGACTTTCATTTGCCGGAAGAGTTGATTGCACTTCGACCTGCGCGGCCTCGGCCGTCTTCCCGGCTTCTCGTAGCGGACGGCGGAAAAATCGTTGATTCCGTATTTCACCGGCTTGGAGAGTTTCTCAAACCTGGTGATCTTCTGGTTCTAAACAATACCAAAGTGATTCCTGGACGACTGACAGGCCAACGCATTCGAACCGACGGCGCAACGGCTTCGATTGAAGTCACGCTTGTTGCACCTCAACCAGACGGCGGTTGGCGCGCGCTGGCACGGCCCGCCAGGCGACTGAAAAAGGGAGATACAATTGTTTTCTCTCCGAACTTTTCGGCGGAGGTCACGGAACGGAATGGTCCGGAGGTTGGTTTGCAGTTTCCAAATGTTGGTGACGCTCTTCTGGATCAGATTGAAGATGGGGGCGAAATGCCCCTTCCACCCTATATTGCGCGAAAGCGTGCCGTGGATTCACAGGATTCAGAAGATTATCAGACGGTGTTTGCGCAGGAACGGGGAGCTGTGGCGGCGCCAACCGCCTCGCTACACTTTACCACGGAACTGCTCGACGCGCTTGTGCTTGAGGGGGTCAAGACTGCATGGGTGACGTTGCATGTTGGAGCAGGGACCTTTCTCCCGGTGAAGGCTGACAGCATTGACGACCACAAAATGCATTCGGAATGGACGAGGGTGGGGCGTGAAACCGTTGACTCCGTCAAACGTACCCGCTCCGAAGGGGGGCGGGTTGTTGCTGTCGGAACGACCGCGCTGCGGGCTCTTGAAACAGCCGCGGCGGCGGGCGGCGTTATTGATGAATGGGAGGGTGAAACCGACATTTTCATCCGTCCTGGGTATGATTTTCGGGTTGTCGATGGATTGATCACCAATTTTCATTTGCCGAAATCAACGCTGCTGATGCTGGTTTCCGCACTGATGGGCACCGCTTGCGTCCAGGAAATTTACGCCCATGCAATCGATCAGCGCTACCGGTTCTATTCGTATGGAGACTCCTCGCTGTTGCTGCCACGCGGCAGGCAGGCTTGATGCGGAAGTCCAAAATTCTGATCCACATGGGCCGGCACGCGCCATTGCTGCCGTCAGCCCGCAGAAGTCCTTGAATGAATGTTAAAGACTTAACCGGACGCGCGAATCTCGCGACGATGGACGTCTCCGGGGGGGCACTGCGTTGACGCCGCGAAAACCTTTGCCGCCCGCAGGAACAATGCAACGGCGATCATGTCGGGCGTTTGCGGCGCTCCGAATAGAGCAATCGCAGCGACGATGGTTTGAGTCATCGGGGTCGCTTCAGAGGTTTCTTCCGGATTGCTGCATGTGAGCCATCTCACTCACTCGGCCGCCTTGTTTTTGCACGTTGCATCAGCCGATGCGGTGCTCATTGCTCACGAAGACGCGGTTGGTTCCTGCGAAAACACGGCGGCTTTCTGGTGTCGTCGCAACTGGTACTTGAAGCTTGGTATTCGACCCGTCAAAATAAGGGCGGTGAGTGTTGAATTTCGGGTCGGTGTGCAGCATGAGCGATGAGTTTCAGGATGTTATTGACTTTTGGTTGGACGAGGTGGGCCCGTCAGGATGGTACATGCCGCCGCCGGGCCTGGACGACCTGATCCGAGACAGATACATGAATCTCTGGGACTCTGTCAGGCGGCAGCCAATGGGGACGTTCGCGCGACGAAAGACTGACAGTCTGGCAGTACTTGTTCTTCTTGATCAGTTTCCCCGCAACATGTTTCGGAACCATGCAGATGCGTTTTCAACCGATCTGAAGGCGCTAGAACTTGCAAGGCTGTCGCTCGACCACTCGCTCGACAAGAAGTGGTCTTTTCCCGCGCGTCAGTTTTTTTATCTGCCTTTCATGCATTCCGAAATCCTGTCAATGCAGGAACGTGGTGTGCGGAAATTCCTCATGGCTGGGGATGCGGACCAGCAGAGCATTCTGCACGCAAGAGCGCACAGGTGGGTGATCCGAAGGTTTGGGCGGTTTCCCTATCGGAATGCCGCGCTGGGTCGGACCAGCACACCAGCCGAAGTGGCATTTCTTGAGGCCGGCGGGTACAAGGCCGCATTGGCGGAAGTTTCCGGAAAGACCTGACTTCAGACCAATCCAGGTTCATGCGAGTTGCTCTAGAGAGTTACGGCGATACCGACCGAGTAGGCCACCAGACCGCAGAGGCCGCCTACAAGCACCGTTTCTCCGACACAGCGTCGGAGGGACTCAGTTGTAACCTTCCAGCGCAGTGCGCCGAGCGCGGTAAGTGCCGCAAATGACGCGGCGATTGAAATGTGGAACGTACCTGGAACCGGATCCAGTATGAAGTAGGGCAGCAGGGGCGACGTTCCAAACACGATGAACGACAGGAAGGTCACCAGCCCGCGGGCCGCGGGTCCACCGTCGGTCGGATCGGCCATTCCGATTTCATACTGCATCATGAAATCCGCCATGAACTCCGGGTTTCGCCCCATGATTTCTGCCATGGCGCGGGCGTCGTCGGCGTCGACGGAACGTTGCGCAAGTATTTCCAAAACCTCGGCTTTTTCGAATTCCAGATTGTCTCTGATCTCCCGCATCTCCTTCGACCGCATCGATCTGTAGACGTCCTGTTCCGAACGGCTGGAAAGAAACTCTCCGAGTCCCATCGCGGTAGCGTCGGCCAGCAGATTTGCAAGGCCAAACAGAAGGACCGCAAGTCCGCCGACTTTGGCGGCTCCTTCAGCGCCTGCGCCGGCAAATCCTGCGACGACCGCGAACGTGGTAACGATACCGTCGTTGCCGCCGTAGACGATCTGCTTGAGGAACTCTTCAAGCCGACCGATGCGGTGTTCGGCACTCCTGTGCCTTTCCAGTTCAGAAGCGTGGATACCGGACAACTGGTTCTCTCAGTTCGGACGGGGCAAGGAAAAGGTGATCCTGTTTTCATGGCAAGAGGTGGTTGGCGCTGATGCAGGTGCATGGAACACTGCCGGCTGACCGATTAGGCACACATGGCCGAAACTGCCTGCATTTGTCGGTGCCGGACTTTGGTTGGGCCTTCCTGATCGTGTTGTTGGGGTCAATTGCATCGATGTGAATCCCTCTATCCCAGTTACATTAGAATGATTCTTGTCCTGGGGGAGAGAAAATACGCAAGGCACGAGGTTTTTCCGCCGCTGACATACCTGTTCGGTGCGGGGGGCGGAGTGGTTCCACAGGGATACATGCAGTCTGCACATGGCTGTATCGCGTTGCGAAGAATCCGCAGGACAAAACCGGGGGACTGCGTTAGGAGGGACGGGACGAGGAGGGCCGCATGACCGAACGCAATCTCAAGAACCGCAATGAACGTCATCCCGAGAAGGCGCATCGGGAGGATACGCCGGTTTTGCGCAAGCCGGACTGGATCCGGGTCAAGGCTCCTACTGGCGAGGGCTACCGGAAAACCCGTGAAATCATGAGAGAAAACAAGCTGGTAACGGTTTGTGAGGAAGCTGGCTGCCCGAATGTGGGAGAATGCTGGCCGCAGGGTCATGCGACGATGATGATCATGGGCGAGATTTGTACCCGGGGCTGTACCTTCTGCAACGTGGCGACCGGGCGGCCGGATGCGCTGGACGTGTTCGAGCCGGGCCGGGTTGCCGTCGCGGTGGAAAAACTCGGGCTGAATCATGTGGTTATCACCTCCGTGGATCGTGACGATCTGGAGGATGGCGGGGCGGAGCATATTGCGCAGACCATCCGGGCGGTTCGGCGCAAGACGCCGGCCACGACAATCGAGGTTCTTGTGCCGGACTTTTTAAAGTGCGGGAACAATGCCTTGGAGGTCGTTGTTCAGGCGCGGCCCGATGTCTTCAACCACAATCTCGAGACGGTGCCGGGGCTTTATCCGGAGGTGCGGCCGGGCGCGCGGTATTTTCATTCGTTGCGGTTGCTGCAGCGGGTGAAGGAGATTGATCCGGCGATGTTCACCAAGTCGGGGATCATGGTTGGCCTTGGTGAAAACCGTATGGAAGTTCAACAGGTTATGGACGACATGCGCGCGGCGGATGTCGATTTCCTGACCATCGGGCAGTATCTTCAGCCGACGCCGAAGCACCATGCCGTCAACCGTTTCGTGACGCCGGAAGAATTCGCGTCCTACGAAAAATCGGCCTACGGCAAGGGGTTCCTGATGGTTTCTGCCACGCCGCTTACGCGGTCGTCCTACCATGCGGGGGATGATTTCTCGCGGCTGAGGGCAGCGCGTCTGGCGAAGCTGGGACAGGCGTAACCTGAGTCGTTAACCTGTCGGTTTGAGCGCGGCGATCGGATACCCTATCGGTACCCATTCGATACCCGATCGATACCTACGTTTTCGGGAAATGCGCAGGTTAACACGGCGGCGGTTTTCCCGCCGCCTGTAGCGTATGTGCATCGGGCGGGTGTGGGCGAGTCTCAGACGAAAAGGAAGTCGATGTCGTTGGCGGTTACGGTTCCGGTGAAGTCGTCGAGGATGAATTTCGTGTAAACGTTGCTGTAGCTTACGTCGCCCTCGTAGCGGGACCAGGATCTTGCGGTCAGCATCCGGACTTCCACCGTGCCGTCTTCGAGTTCATTGAAGCCATATTCGTAGAGATCGTCGGGGTCTTCCCTGCCGATCCATTCGAGACGGCTGCGGTCGAAGTTCCGGTTCTCGATAAAGAAGACGAGCTTGTCTTCGCTCGGGGTAAAGTCTTCGACTGTCGCCGATTTGGCGCGGTAGACGTGATACTCCGACACGGCTCCCGAGTAGCTTCGGACGGTCTCCGTCGTGTCGGCAATCTCGAACCGGTCGGCACCTGCACCGCCATTGAGGTAGCTGTCCGCCCATGAGGCGCGAAGGGTGTCGTCGCCGTCATCACCGTAGAGGTTTTCCCTGCCAAACCGGCGTACCGAGGACCCGTGCCCGCTGACCCACTCCGAGTAGGTCATGGAGTTTCCTTCGCCGTGGATCACATCGTCGCCGGCGCCGCCATGGAGGGTTTCGCCGTCAATTGTGCCTGAGCTCCAGCGAAAGGTCCGGTAGTCCTCGGTTCTGTCGCCACCGCGGATGAAGTCATCGCCAGCTCCGCCGTCGATGATGTTGGCGCCTCTGCCGCCGTAGATGGTTTCTCCGTCCGCCGTTCCGGTGATGATGTCGTCGCCGTTTCCTGCGACGATCCGCTCAACCGAGCGGGTCTTCAGGGTGCCCGTGTTGCCGTCGAATGAGACCGCTCCCGTGGTCAGGTTGACGTCGTATGATATCCGGCTGGCCCAGCTTCGGTCCGGTTCGGGACCGGGGGTTGGGGTTCGTTGCGCGAGATCCGGCAACAGCAGCGTGTCGAGACCGGCCTCACCGAAAAACATGTCATCGCCGATCGCCGAGAGAATGTAGGTGTCATTGCCACTCCGGCCGGAGACACGGTCGTCGCCTTCGCTCGCGTAGAACAGGTTGTTGTGGGCGCTGCCGGTGATGATGTCGTTTCCCCGGCCGCCGGCAACGTGTTCAAAGCCGTAGATGCGGTCGTCCGCGAGGGAGCTGCCAAGATGGCGAGTCGTCCTGGTTTCGAAGCTGATCGCGAGGGACACCGAACTGTCCGCATAGGACAGGACGTCGTATCCTTCACCTCCATGGAGCGTATTGCCGCCGCCGGCTCCGGGGGAGATAACGTCATTGCCGGCGAAGCCGTTGATGTGGTCGGAACCGCCACCACCAACCAGCATGTTGGGAGCGTTGTTGCCGAGCAGCATGTCGTCGTAGCCGGATCCGATCAGGTTTTCGATGCTGTCGACGGTTTCCCGGTCTCCGTTTGCGAAGTGGATGTATCCGGAACCGCTCCAGATCCGCGAGGTGATGCCTGCCGGCGCGTCGCTGTAGTCGACCGTGTCGGATCCTTCGCCGCCGTAAAAGCTGTCGCTGCCCGCACCACCGATGAACAGGTTGTCCCTGGCATTGCCAATCAGGGTATCATCGCCGGAACCCGCGACAATGTTCTCTATGCTTCTGATCCGCTCGACGTATGGGTGGGAGCCGCCGATTTCGACCTTTCCGGTTTCCAGATTGGCAGTCAGGTCGTCGTCAAGCCAGGCATAGCTCAGGGTATCAATGCCTTCGCCGCCATAGAAGCCGTCGCGGCCGGGGCCGCCGTCGAACCAGTCGTTGCCGCCGTAACCCGCAAACCAGTTGGACCTGTCGTCACCGATGTAGATGTCATCATGGCTCGTTCCCCTGATCCGTTCGATGTCATGGATTTCAAGAAGAAGTCTTCCGCTTGAACGGACCGTGACGCTGTTGTCCGCGAGATCGAAGATCACGGCTTCCGGCGGGCGGTACGTTCCGACAAAGGAGAACTTGTTGATGGCGCCGTGTTCTTCGAATGTGAGACGGTCGTATCCGGAACCGCCGTAGAAGATCCCGGTACCCCCATGGTAAAACAGCGTGTCGTCGCCGCCATAGCCGTAAACCGTGTCGTGACCGTCGTCGGCGTCGCCATGAAAAACGTCGTTCCCGGGTCCGCCATGGAGTGTCCGGTTGGCCTCCGTGAGGGCCGGCCGGATGCCCTGGATCTGGTCGGGAAGCGTATTGGCCGGATGGTCCGCTGTTTCAGGCTGCATCGAAAGGGGTCTGGCGTTGACGCCTGGGCGGTCGCCGGTAGGGTCTGTCATGGTTTTGGCCTCCCCGTTGGTTTTCCACAGGAACCCGGCGGGCGGCATCCCGCAGGGATCGGGTGACGGGGAGGAATTATCGTGCCAATCGTCCGCTCCGTCGTTGACCCGTATCATTGCAGACATGGAAAAATGCCTCGCGGGGGGCCGTTACTGCGGGGGCCGGGCGGCGGTGCAGTTCGGGGCGGGGGCGGTGGGTATGCGGGCCAGGGTCGTGTTTCCGGTGATGTCGGGTACAAATGGCTGGCAGGTGGCTTTTCCTTCGGCGTCGATGCTGACCTGCGGGGTGGCGACCGGTTCCTGACCGCGGGCGAGGGGCGCAACCGCGTCCCGCTGCGCCGTATCCAGCGGGAAGGGCCGGGGTGGGTGGTAGCGTCGCGCGCGCGCCAATGCCGGTAAGGTCAGGCACGTCGACCGCATCCGAGGACAAATCCGGCGCGGGCCCTGTTCCGGCCCTCAGGCAGAAGAGGTCGCGCCCTGCCGACAGGATCGGGGCGGAAGGTGCGATGATCCGGCTGGCGCCGCCGGTTGTTTTCAGGCGTCACCCGGGAGGACAGGGTGCTATTGCGGCGCGGTCTGGGTTTCCATGGTGGAACTGTCTACGGGCCGGTCGGTTTCTCCGTCGGTTTCATAAAACAGGTAACCGAGAAACAGCAACAGCACGAAGACAAGCGCGGCAGCGATGCCGAGCAGGGCGGGACGGTGGCGCCGGGCTTCCCGTTCCGTGTTGGTGTCATGGGGTGCGATGTTTGCCTCCTGTTCCAGGTGTTTCAGTTGCGGTGTCCATTCCGTTAACGCAGCGGGCGGCAACCGGTTCCACGGCGGCGGTGCAAGGGTTTTCCCCCACGGGTGCTGCACGGGGCATGACGGCAGGGCCTGGGGCCTGGGACGGGCAGTGGAACTGTCCGTTCTTGCAGGTTTGTTTTGCCGCTGCCGTCTGATATTCTGTCCGGGAAACGCTCCGGATTTTCCGGAGCGGCAGTTTTTCCGGGGTGGCACGATGGTTTCACGGGTTGAGGGTCAGGGAACGGGATCGGCAATGCCGGCTGGCGTACAGGCATGGCTGGAAGAACGGGGAACGGGGGATGCAGCGGAGGCCTGGGCCAAAACCTGGGACGAGGTTTCCGGCCGGTTCGAGGAACTGACTGAGGTGGATGCCGATCTGGCGCGGGGAATAGCGGCCTGGGTGCGTGAGGGTAACGTCGAAGGGGCCGAGATGACGCTCAAGGCGGAAGAGGAGGGACGGACGCCGGCGCAGGTTTCGCGGCTGCGGCTGGCGCGGGCGGATCTGGCGCTGTTGCGCGGGGACGTGCCGGAGGCCGTCGGGCTGTTCCGGGGGGCGGTCGAGGTTTTCGGCGACGAGGAGATGGCGGATCAGGCGCGGGTGCGGCATTTGGCGGCGGCGCGGCTCTATAACCACGGCCTGCAGCACGGCGGGGCAGGCACGCCGGAAGCGGTGGAGTTTTATCGGCTGAACGCGGCAATGTTCGACGTCAGCCGGCAGCCGGGTGCCCATGCGCTGACCCAGACCGGGCTTGGCCATGCGCTGCGCTCGCTCGGGGCCGCCCGTGAGGGGGAGGCGGGTGTGACGCTGCTGGCGGAGGCGGCGCAGGCCTACCGCGCCGCCCTTGAGACGGCGACGGGCGAGGATCTGGCAGTCACCAACCGCAACCTCGGGCTGACGCTGTGGCAGCAGGCGGAGCGGGTGGACGATGCCCGGAGCGCCGAGCTTCTGGCGGAATCCGTGGCGGCCTACCGGGCGGCTGCGGGCGATGCGCGGCGGGTTGCGGCGCCGGTGGACTGGGCGATGACCCAGAGCAACCTCGGCCTCGCGCTGATGGAGCAGGCGGCGCGGTCCGGACCGGCGGGCGCCGGGTATCTTGAGGAATCCATCGCCGCCTACCGCGGTGCGCTCGACGTTCTGAACGCGCCGGAGCATCCGGTGGGGCATGCAACGGTGCAGGGGAATCTTGGGCGGGCGCTGCAGAGCCTTGCAGAGACGGCGGAGGGCGAAGAGGCCCGTGAGCGGCTGACGGCGGCGGTTTCCGCGTTCCGCTCGGCGCTGGCGCTGCGAAGCCGGACCGCGCAGCCGGGGCCCTGGGCCGCGACGCAGCTCAACCTGGCCACGGCCCTTGAGCGGCTTGGCGACAGTGAGGAGGCGGGCCGGGCGGCGGAGCATTACGATGAGGCACTGGTTGCCTATGGCGCGGTTCTGGAGGTCTTCAGCCATGGAACGGCCCACGACCATGCCCGTGCCGCGATTGAGCGGCTGAAGTCCAAGCGTGCCGCCTGAACCTCAGGGGGCGGCGGCAAGGATTTCAATTTCGACGCGGAATTCCGGCCGGGCAAATCCGGAGACGAGAATCAGCGTCGAGGCGGGCGGCGGGGTGATCCCGGCCATCCAGAGGTCGCGGGCGCGCATGTAGCCGGGCAGGTCGGCGCGCTCGACCACGAATGCGCTGATCCGCACCACGTCGGAGCGGGTCATGCCGGCATCGGCGAGGATCGCGTCGATATTGTCAAAGCAGACAGCCGCCTGGTCCTCGACCGTGTCCGGAACGTGGCCGGAGACGTCGATACCCAGTTGGCCCGAGGCGCAGAGCAGCCGTTGGCCTGGCGGGACGCTGATCGCGTGGGAGTAGCGGGCGAACGGTGGATGGATCGTATCCGGTGTGTGGGAATTGGCCATCTGGCGGTAGCTTCCTCGATTTTCTGGCGAAAAAATGGTCAGTGGGTGCGGGCGCGGGCCGTTTTTGGTTCAGTTTCAACTCCGATGCACATTTTTGCATCTGCCCCCTTGCCGCCGGTTGTGACACGTTTAGGGTTCGCGCTGAAACTGTTTTTTGGGAGCAACCAGATGAAGACGACAGCCCTGTTTCTTTCTACAGCGACGCTTGCCCTGACGGCGGCGGCTGTTCAGGCCCAGGAAGCGGTGACGTTCGGCACCAACTGGGTCGCCCAGGCCGAACATGGCGGCTATTACCAGTCGGTGGTGGACGGAACCTATGCGGCCTGCGGGCTGGACGTGACCATCGTGCCGGGCGGTCCCCAGGTGAACAACCAGGCGCTGCTTATGGCCGGCAAGGTCGATTTCTACATGGGCGGGATGCTGACGGCGTTTTCGGCGGTGCAGGAGGGCATTCCGATGGTGCTGGTGTCGGCGGATTTCCAGAAGGACCCCCAGATGCTGATGACCCATCCGGGGAAGGTTTCCAGTTTTGCGGAAATCGGTGATCTCGACAAGCTGATCATCGGCGATCAGGGCTTTGTGACCTATTTCAAATGGGCGGAACAGGCGTTCGGCTTCGATCCGGCGAAGCGTGTGCCCTATACGTTCAACGCCGCACCGTTCATTGCCGATGAGAATTCGGCGCAGCAGGGCTATGTGACCTCCGAGCCGTTTGCGGTCGAGCGCGAGGGCGGGTTCGCCCCCGATGTCTGGCTGCTGGCCGACAGCGGCTATCCGGCCTATTCGACGATGATTACGGTGATGCAGCCGATGATCGACGAAAAGCCGGAGCTGGTGAAATGTTTTGTCGAAGGGTCGTCGATCGGCTGGGCGAATTTCCTCTATGGCGACAACAGCGCCGCGCTGGCCAAGATCAAGGAGGACAACCCCGACATGACCGATGAACAGCTGGCGTTCTCGATCATGGCGATGAAGGATTACGGTATCGTCGATTCCGGCGACAGCGAGACGATGGGCATCGGCGCGATGACCGACGAGCACTTCAAACTGTTCTTTGACACCATGGTGGACGCCGGGGTGGTTCCGGCCGATCTCGACTACACCCGCGCCTATACGCTCGAGTTTTCCAACTCCGGCGTTTCCATTCCGGTGAAGAAGGCCCTGATGGGCGGATGAGCCGGATGGACGTGCCGGGAGGGGCGTTGTTGGACGCGGGCAGTCACATGGCGTCGCGGCCCGAGCTTCTGACCATGCGCGGTATCGACAAGGTGTTTGGCGGCGATGTCCTGGCGCTGCAGGATCTGTCGATGACGGTGCGGCGGGGGGATTTCATCTCCCTGCTCGGCCCGTCCGGCTGTGGCAAATCGACGGCGCTGCGGCTGATGGCCGGGCTGATCGGGCCGACCTCGGGCACGATCAACTGGGTCGAGGGCGACAATACGCTGTCGGTGGTTTTCCAGGAACCGACACTGATGCCGTGGACGACGGTGGCCAAAAACGTCTGGCTGCCGATGCGGCTGAAGGGCGTGCCGTTCGAGACGTGCCGCGACGACATCCTGCAGGCGCTGGCGCTGGTGGGGTTGGACCGGTTCGCCGATGCCTATCCGCGCGAACTGTCGGGCGGGATGAAGATGCGGGTTTCGATTGCGCGGGCGATGGTGACGAAACCGAAGCTGATCCTGATGGACGAGCCGTTCGCGGCGCTGGACGAGATTACCCGGTTCAAGCTCAACGATGATCTGCTGGCGATGAAGGCGGCGATTGACTGCACGGTGATTTTTGTCACCCATTCCGTGTTCGAGAGTGTGTTTCTCTCCGACCGGATCATGGTGATGGCGGCGAGGCCCGGGCGGGTGATTGACGAGTTGACGGTGGAGGCGCCCTATCCGCGCACGGAGGAGTTTCGCACTTCGGCGGAATACGCGGGGCTGTGCCGCAAGGCCTCGGATGCGCTGCACCGGGCAATGGGAGACCATGGACATGAGTGATGCGACCCTCGCGGGTGAGGTGCGGCTGGATGCCGACGAGCGCAGGCGGCGCAATGCGGCGGCGTTCGAGAAATACGGGCGCTGGTTCTTTCCGGTGACGGTGATCGTGCTGAGCATTCTGGTCTGGGACCGGTTCGTGGCGTGGAACGCGATCCCGCATTACATTCTTCCGGGGCCTGGTCTGGTGGCGGAGACGCTGGTTACCGACTGGTCGATCCTGTTTCCGTCGCTGATGGTGACGCTGCAGATCACGCTGCTGGCGCTCTGCATGGCGGTGCTGGGCGGGGTCGGGCTGGCGGTGCTGTTTACCCAGTCGCGGCTGGTGGAGATGTCGTTCTATCCCTATGCAGTGATCCTGCAGGTGACGCCGATCGTGTCGATTGCGCCGCTCATTTTCATCTATGTGGAATCGAAGCTGGTCGGGCTGCTGCTCTGTGCATGGCTGGTGGCGTTTTTTCCGGTACTGTCGAACACGACGCTCGGGCTGAATTCATCGGATCATAACCTGCGCGACCTGTTTCGCATTTACGGGGCGACGCGGTGGCAGAAGCTGCGGTATCTGCAGTTGCCGTCGGCGCTGCCGTATTTCCTTGGCGGTTTGCGGATTGCCGGCGGTTTGAGCCTGATCGGTGCAGTGGTCGCGGAATATGTGGCCGGGTCCGGCGGCATGGGGTCGGGACTGGCATTCCGGATTTTGGAAGCGAGTTACCGGCTGAACATTCCGCGGATGTTCGCCGCCCTGATCCTGATCGCGTTGACCGGGGTTGTCATCTATGCCTGTCTGAGCCTGATTTCGCATCTGCTGCTGCACAAATGGCATGAGAGCGCGATCAGGAGGGAGAGCTGATGGCTTTTACGCAGTTTCCACGGACCGGGGCGTTTACCCTGACCAACCTGCGCGCGCCGGCCTGTTACGCAGGCGGTGCCGGCGATCTGGTTCCGGTGTCGCTGACCGTTCGCGACGGTGCGATTGTGGAAGGCGAAGTGGCCCAGGCGGTGGACATGGGCGGTGCCATGGTTCTGCCGGCGTTCGTCGACATGCACACGCATCTGGACAAGGGACATATCTGGGACCGGGCTCCCAATCCGGACGGGACCTTCATGGGGGCGTTGAGCACGGTGGCGGCGGACCGGGAGGCCAACTGGTCCGCAGAGGACGTGCGGGCGCGGATGGAATTCGGGCTGAAATGCGCCTTCGCCCACGGGACGCGGGCGGTCCGGACCCATCTCGACTCCCTGCCACCCCAGGAGCAGATTTCCTGGCCGGTGCTCCGGGAGCTGCGGGAGGACTGGCGGGGACGGATCGAGCTTCAGGGCGCCTGCCTGGCCGGGATCGACCGGGTTGAGGCGGGCGGCTGGTTCGCGGATATGGCGCAGATTGTTGCCGACAGCGACGGAATTCTCGGGGCGGTGGCCTATCCGGTGCCGGACCTGGTTGAGCGGCTGGATGCGGTATTTTCTCTGGCGGCAAAACACGGGCTGGACGTGGATTTTCATGCCGATGAAACCCAGGATCCGGACTCGGCCTGTCTGCGGGCAATTGCCGAGGCGGTTTTGCGGCACGGGTTTGAGGGCAGGGTGACGGTCGGTCACTGCTGTTCGCTGGCCCGCCAGGCGGAGGACGCGGCGGATCGGACCATGGATATGGTGGCGGAGGCGGGGGTGCATGTGGTCAGCCTGCCGATGTGCAACCTCTATTTGCAGGATCGGCATGCCGGGCGCACGCCGCGGTCGCGGGGGGTGACGCTGGTGCAGGAGATGAAGGCGCGGGGGATCAATGTCTGTTTTGCCTCCGACAACACCCGCGACCCGTTTTATGCCTACGGCGATCTCGACATGATCGAGGTGATGCGGGAGGCGACCCGGATCGGTCATCTGGACCACGGCCGCGATGACTGGGTCTGGAGTTTTGCCGGCGGGCCGGCGGTGGCCTGCGGTTTTGCGCCCGCGTCGCTGCGTCCCGGCGCGCCCGCCGATCTGGTGTTTTGCCGGGCGCGCAGCTGGACCGAGTTCTTTGCCCGGCCTCAGTCGGACCGGATCGTGATGCGCGACGGAGTGGCGATTGATGTCACGTTGCCGGATTATTCTGAACTTGACCACCTTTGGGGAAATAAATGACGCCGAATGTTGCTGCCGCAAAGGCGGCCCTGTCGCACCTCGAGATTGACGAAAACCCGCGTTCGGTCAAAGCCAAGAGCCGGGATTTTTTCTGGTACTCACCGGTGCTGAAGGGAAAGCTCGATCATCTGGAAGCGGATTTCGTGGTTTCGCCAAAGTCCGAGGCCGAGGTGATCGAGGTCCTGAAGGTCTGTTATGATCACGACTGTCCGGTGACCACACGCGGGGCCGGGACCGGCAATTACGGCCAGGCGATGCCGCTGGCCGGCGGCTGCGTGATGCACATGAAAAACATGGCGGCGGTGAAGGCGATTTCGCCCGGGCGGGTGACTGTCGAGCCGGGATGCCTGCTGAAGGATTTGGATGCGGCGTGCAACAAATCGGGCCAGGAAATCCGGATGTTTTCCTCGACCTGGGCGACGGCGACGGTCGGCGGCTTCATCGCCGGCGGGTCGGGCGGCGTCGGGTCGGTGCGCTGGGGCAGCCTGCGCGATCTGGGCAACATCATCCGTCTTCGGGTCGTGACGATGGAAGCGGAGCCGCGGATTCTCGAGTTTCGCGGCGAGGAACTGGCGCGGGTCAGTCATGCCTACGGCACCAACGGCATCATTACCGAGTTGGAACTGCCGCTGACGGCGGCCTATGACTGGGTGGAACTGATCGTCGGGTTCGACGATTTCATGGAGTCGGCGCAGTACGCCAATGACCTGGCGCTGGAGGACGGCATTCTCCTCAAACTGGCGACACCGATCGAGGGACCGGCGCCGGCGAAGTATTTTCCGCGGCTGGCGGGCAGGGTGGGCGACCGTCAGAGTGTCGTGATGCTGATGGTCGCGCCGCAGTCGATGGACGCGTTTGAGACCTTTACCGCCCGGCGTGGTGGAGCTTCGGTGATCTACCGCTCGGACGACTGTGACTGGGAGCGCGGACCGGGGGCGGTTTTTGAATACGGCTGGAACCATACGACCCTGCGCGCGCTTCGGGTCGATCCGGCAATCACCTACCTGCAGGTGCGCTACGGCGCGCCGGATCACATGGAGAAGGTGGCGGAGATCCGGCGGATCTTCGGTGAGGAGGTGTTGCAGCATCTCGAGGTGATCCGCTCGAACGGCAGGGTGCATTTTGCCGGACTGCCGCTGGTGCGGTTTACCACCGAGGCGCGGCTCGATGAGATCGTGAAGATTCATGAGGATCTTGGCTGCATGATCTTCAACCCGCACCGCTATACCCTGGAGGAGGGCGGGCGGCAGTCTGTGGATGACCGCCAGCTGGCGTTCAAGCGGGAGGCGGACCCGAAGGGGCTGCTCAATCCGGGCAAGATGATCGCCTGGGACGAGCCCGACCATGACTATTCGGGCATGTACGCCTACAGGGGGATGCGGGCGGCGGCGGAATGAAACGGGCGCTGGTGGTATTTGCCCATCCGGTGCCGGAAAGCTTTTCCGCGGCGCTGCACGCGCGCACCGTCGCGGGGCTGAAAACCGCCGGGTGGGAGGTTGACGACCTGGACCTCAACGCCGAGGGGTTTTCTCCGGTTCTGACCTGCGAGGAGCGGCGGGTCTACAACGACGAGGGCGCGAACATCAACGGATCCGTTGCGCCCTATGTGGAACGGGTGAAGGCGGCGCAGGCGCTGGTGCTGGTGTTTCCGGTGTGGAATTTCGGCTACCCGGCGATTCTGAAGGGGTTTTTCGACCGGGTTTTTCTGCCCGGCGTGACACTGCGGATCGAAGGGGGGCGGGTGCAGCCGAACCTGCAGAACATCAAAAAGCTCGCCGCCGTCACGACTTATGGCGGCACGCGGCTGCGGGCGTTTCTCGCCGGCGATCCGCCGCGCAAAGTGGTGACGCGGCCGTTGCGGTTCGTGATGGCCAGGGACTGCACGACGAAATATCTCGCGCTCTACGACATGAACAACGCGGATGCGGCGAAACGCGGCGCGTTTCTCACGCGCGTCGGGCGCGAGATGGACGCGTTCTGATGTCGGCGCTGGTGGTCTACTGTCACCCGTCGGAGGGAAGTTTCACCGCTGCGGTGCGTGATCTGGTGCTGGCCGAGCTGAGCCGGGCGGGCGTGGAGACGGAGGTGATCGACCTTTACGCCGAAGGCTTCGATCCGGTGCTTTCGGCCGGCGAGTGGACCGGCTACCTGCGCTCGCCCGGGAACATCGCGCCGGTGACCGGGCATGTGGCGAAGGTGCGGGCGGCAGACACGCTGATTTTCGTATATCCGACCTGGTGGTATGCGCAGCCGGCGCTCCTCAAGGGCTGGCTCGACCGGGTGCTGCTGCCCGATGTGGCGTTTTTCATGCCAAGGGCAGAGGGCGAAGGCATCAAACCGGCGCTGACCCATGTGAAGCGGCTCGGGGTGTTCACCACCTGCGGTGCCAGCTGGTGGGTGACGCGGTTCGTCGGCTTTCCCGGGCGGCGCATTCTGACGCGGGGGGTGCGGATTCTCTGCGCGCCACGCGTGCGGGTGAGCTTTGCCGCGCATTACCTGATGGACAGTTCGACGCCGCAGAGCCGGGCGCGTCATCTTGACACCGTGCGGCGGCGGATGCGCAGACTGCTGCGCTGACGCGGCATCCGTCCGGCGTGGCAGGACACCGAAACGCAGAAAACGAGGATCGCATGAGCAGACGACATCACTGGGCCGAGTACCGCACGACGGAATTTGCCGCCATGGATCCGCGCGCCACCATTGCCGTGCTGCCGACGGCGGCGATCGAGCAGCACGGGCCGCACCTGCCGGTCGGCGTCGACACGATGATTGCGCGTGGCATGCTGGAGACGGTCTGCGCGCGGCTGCCCGATGACGTGCATATCCGCATCCTGCCGATCCAGGCCGTGGGCAAGTCCAACGAGCATCTGCATGCGCGCGGAACGCTGACGCTGGACTACAACACCGCAATCACCGCCTGGACCGAGATCGGCCTGTCGGTGGCGCGGGCGGGACTGCGCAAGATGGTGATCGTCAATTCCCATGGCGGCAATCTCGACATGATCGGCATCGTCGCCCGCGAACTCAGGGTGCGGGCCGGGATGCTGGTCGGCAAGTGTCAGTGGGGCGCGTTCGGGACCCCGGACGGTCTGGTGAGCGATCACGAGAAGCGGTATGGCATTCACGGCGGCGACGTCGAAACCTCGCTGATGCTGAAGTTCCGCCCGGATCTGGTCGACATGGAACAGGCGGCCGATTTTGCATCCACCGCCGAAAGCACGCCGGTCCCGCCGACCGGCAGCGCCTGTTACGGCTGGATTTCCTCCGACCTCAACCCGGACGGGACAGTGGGCAATGCCGCGAACGCCACGGCTGAACGCGGGCGAGCGGTGGCGGAGCATCAGGCGGACGGGTTCATCCGTTTCCTGCGCGACATGCAGGAATTTACGCCGGAGTGGATGGCGGGCTAGCCGAGGAAGCGGGCAGGCCGGTCCGGTGCGGCCGGCCATGTTCCGGCCGGCCGGGTCTTTCGCATCCCGTCCCGGGCCGGCCGGATTAATCTTCGGTTAACCCGTTTCGTCGACGGTGGCGCTGTCACAATACCGGCGCAGACCGGGTGTAGTGTGCATCTGGAGGGGCCGGACCGGGCCCTGTCCGGAAGCGGATTTTTGACCGACCGTAAAAATTTTGCGGATCGGTGCATTTTGCGCTTGCGAGTCGCCATCGGCAACTCTAAATACCCCTTCACCGCGGGACACGGGGCATCAGCCAACGCCCGGCGGCCCATCGGAAGGCAAACGGATTGGGCATCGGATGATGCTGCGTCCGGTTTTTCGGTCGGGCATGTTCTTTGACAATATGATTTTGATGAAGGGATATGCGGACGGTTTGGTTTGTTTCGACGGACTGGACTTTTTGTATATCGGCTTCCTAGTGCATTGATCCTGTGAGGGATTTTTGTTCG
>JAUIHM010000045.1 GCA_030432315.1 Alphaproteobacteria bacterium
CTGCTGTTCGTCGTCGCCCGCCGCATCGCCGCCGGAACCACCACCATCGCCGATTTCACCGGCCTTCTGACCGGCATCGGCGTGATGACCGGCCCCGCCCGCACCCTTGGCGGCACCTTCGCCACTGCGATGCAGGGCCGGGCCGCCCTCGACCGCATCTACACGCTCTTTGACATCGACAACCGGATTCTCGACGGCACCAAAGTGGTCGACCGCGTTGAAGGCCGCATTTCCTTCGACCATGTCAGCTTCTCCTACCCCGACGGGCAGGCGGTGCTGCACGACCTGACGCTCGATATCACCCCCAATACCCGCACCGCTTTCGTCGGCCGTTCCGGTGCGGGAAAATCGACTGTTTTCAACCTTTTGCCCCGGCTTTATGACCCGGTATCCGGGGCAATCCGCATCGACGGCACCGACATCCGCGAGCTGAAACTGAGCGCCCTGCGCAACCAGATTGCGGTGGTGAGCCAGGAATCGGTTCTGCTGACCGGCACCGTCGCCGAAAACATCGCTTTTGGCCGCCGCACCGCCTCCCGCGAGGAGATCGAGGCCGCCGCCCGCGACGCCGCCGCCGACAGCTTCATCCGCCGGCTTCCCGACGGCTACGACACCCGCATCAACCCGTCGGAAAGCGCTTTCTCCGGCGGCGAACGCCAGCGCCTGTCGATCGCCCGTGCCATCCTGCGCGATGCGCCGATCCTGCTGCTCGACGAGGCGACTTCCGCCCTCGATGCCGAATCCGAAACCCAGATCCAGGCGGCGCTCGACCGGCTTTCCGAAGGGCGCACGACGCTGATTATCGCCCACCGACTTTCCACCGTCATCGACAGCGACCGCATCATCGTGCTCGACCAGGGCCGGGTGGTCGAAACCGGAACCCACCGGCAGCTCCTTGCAGCCGACGGCATCTATGCCGATATGTTCAGACTGCAGTTCGCCGGTGCCTGACGCCAGGGGCATCGGAGCGGGCCGCGCTGCCGCCGGGGTGAAATGAGGGCCAGATGACCAAAGCATACCACGCCACTGACCGTCGCGTCCTGAATGTCGACGGCGCCGACGCCCGAACTTTTCTCCAGGGGCTGGTGACCAACGACCTTGCCCGGCTTGAGAAAACCCCCATCCTCTACGCCGCCCTGCTCAGCCCGCAGGGCAAATACCTGTTCGACTTCTTCATCACGTCCTCCGCCGGTGGATACCTGCTCGACGTCGCGGCCTCCCGTGCCGACGCGCTGCTTGCCCGCCTGACCATGTACCGCCTGCGTGCGGCGGTGACCGTCACCGCCAGCGACCTCGCCGTGATCCTGAGCGACGGACCGCTCTGCGATACCTCCCACCCGGATCCGCGCGATCCGGCGCTCGGCTGGCGCAGCCTGACCGCGGATCCCGAAACCGTGCTGCACGGCATCGATCCGCTCGATCCCGAGGACCTTTTGCGTCTGCGCATCCGGCTGGGAATCCCGGAAACCGGCGCGGAACTTCTGGCCGACGAATCCTATATTCTTGAGATGGATTTTGAACGCCTCAACGGCGTGGACTTCAAAAAAGGCTGCTATGTCGGCCAGGAGGTCACGGCGCGAATGAAACACAAGACCAGCCTGCGCAAGGGGCTCGCTCGTGTGACGGTCGAAGGACCGTCGCCACAGCCTGGAACGGTCCTGATGGCCGGCGACCGCGAAGCGGGTATCCTGCATTCCATCGCCGGCGATAGCGCGCTGGCCTGGCTGCGCTTTGACCGCGCCGAAGGCGAGATGACTGCCGGTGACGCCCGGGTCAGGCGTTCTGAAGAACCGATTTGAATTTCTCGAACACATTGCCGTTCGCAGCAATCACGCTGCGGCTGTCGAACATGCTCTCGCCGGTCAGCGGCGCGACAAATCCGCCGGCTTCACGCACCAGCAGCAGTCCCGCCGCCATGTCCCAGGAATTGAGACCGCGTTCCCAGAACCCGTCATAGCGTCCTGCGGCGACATAGGCGAGGTCGAGCGCCGCCGCACCGAACCGGCGTACGCCCGCGGTCTGCGGCACAAGGGCGGCAATGTCGCGCAGCGTATCGGGCAGATCGGCCCGGCCGCCGAACGGAATGCCGGTGGCAAAAATCATCTCCAGCATGTTGGTCCGTCCGGACACCCGGATGCGCCGGTCGTTCAGCCACGCCCCGGCGCCCTTTTCCGACACGAAAATCTCGTCCTTGACGGGGTCGTAAATCACCGCGGCGACGATTTCGCGCTTGTGCTCGAGGGCAATGGAGATCGCCCAGTGCGGCAGGCCGTGCAGAAAATTCGTCGTGCCATCGAGCGGATCGACGATCCAGCGCCGTGTCGGGTCGGCGCCCTTGACCTCTGCGCTTTCCTCACCGAGCCAGCCGTAATTCGGCCGCGCCTCCATCAGTTCCTCGCGGATGATCTGTTCGGCCTTCATGTCGGCCCGGCTGACGAAATCGCCCGGACCCTTGCTCGAAACCTGAAGCTGTTCGACTTCGCCAAAATCCCTGAGCAGACCCCGGCCCGCCCTGCGGGCGGCCTTGATCATGATGTTCACATTGGCAGAGGCTTGGGTCATGGTGGTTCCGTCAGGTCAGGACAGCGCGCCTTATGGCCCGATTCCTCCCTGCCGACAAGGCCCGGATCGCTACCGCTTGGTGTCGCGGTAAAACAGGTCATAGATGCTGGCGAGGCAGGGGAACTCGTCCGGTTCGATCAGCCCGTCACGGTTCCGGTCGCACTTCCGGATCTGCACCGGATTCATCCCGTTCATGTAGCGTGAAACTTCTTCCGGCGAAATGACGCCGTTTTCGTTACGGTCCACCCGCGCGAAGGCGATTGCATGAACGGGGCCTGTCGAGACCGCCATTGCCAGAGCGGCCGCAAACCATCCCGCTGCCGTTATGCGCATGACACATCCGTCCTTCCGTTCGGTCGACCCCGCCTGACCGATTCCCCCGTGAACCGTGCGAGCCCGACCCGTCATAGGCGGTGCGCATGGGCCGGATCAAGACAAACCCGGCCGAAGGATCGGACGGCACTTTCCCGCCAGGCTACAGGGTCGAACGGGGGGGCAGCCGGGCGTTTCGCCGAAAGTCGGATCCTTTCCGGCCAACCCGAAGTGACGGCAGCGTCAGGCGCGGGCCTCTGCGGGGGGGGGGGCATACTGCACCCGCACCTGAAAGCCTTTGCCCCCGGCACCGGCCTGCCCGACGGTAGGACGTCCTGTTTCCCGGTGCGGCCGTCCGCAATCCGATGTCGGCGTTAACCCTTTTGTCCGAACGCCGAAACGTTGTTACCGGTTGGGTATCGAAAGGGTACGGAAAGGGTATCCGGTCGCCGCATGGTTAACGCGCACCGCCGCCGCCGTTTTACAGGCTCCTGTCTGACCCAAGCGACAGGTTCACCCGCGCCTTGATCGGCAGATGATCCGACGCAACCCGTGCCAGCGGTGTATCATGCGCCTCAATCCGTCCCAGAACATGATGCGGACTCGCCAGAATCCTGTCCAGTGCAAGTACCGGATATCGCGACGGAAAACTTGGCGTGCCCTGCATGACCTCGCCGAAATCGGTTGGCAGTCGAAGCGCCGTCCGCCGGTGCCGCCATTCGTTGAAATCCCCCATCATGACCACCGGGCGCCCGTCGTCGGGTCTCGCATGCTGCAGGATCGTCGCCACCTGCGCCCGCCTCGAACGGCGCAGAAGTCCGAGATGGGTGGCAACAAGCCGAACCGAACCATGTTCAATGTCAAGGTCGACAATGACCGCCCCGCGCGGCTCCAGACCGGGCAGGCTGACCCTGTGGACACCGCTGACGCTGGCTTCCCGTACGAGGATCATGTTTCCGTGCCAGCCGTGACTGTCGGACTTTTGCCCCTCTATCTCGACCCTCATCAGGCCGGATTCTCTGGCAATGTCCTCAAGATCCAGAAGCCCGGCCCGGTCGCCAAATCGGCGGTCCGCTTCCTGCAACGCCACGACATCCGCCTCAATTTCGCAGATGACTTTGGCGATACGTGTAGGAGAGAACCTTCGGTCAGTTCCTACACACTTGTGCACGTTGTAGGAGGCAAACAGCGCTCCCTGCGGTTTTCCGTCGGACATTCCCTACCCGTATTGCAGTCCTGAAGCATTGAAGTCTGAATACAGCACGCCTCCGCCATCGCCAATTCCTTCGTTCAGACACGAGCAAACTTGCAGTTGCAGCCCTGGCAACGGATTGTCATTGTACGACCGTGGTCAAAAAAGCAATGGATTGCGCCGGGATGGATGTCGTAAAATATGCCCGCGAATGGCAGGCGTCGTGGAACTCCCATGACCTGCAACGGATCATGGCACATTACAGCGATGACATCAGATTCCGCTCGCGCAAGGCTGCGAGCCTCGTTGGAACGGGACTGATCGTAGGCAAGCCGGCGCTTGAGGAATACTGGGCCGCCGCCCTGCAGCGACAGCCCAATTTGCGGTTCAGTATCGAACGCGTCTACAGCGGGCATGACACGATGGTCATCGCCTACACGAACCAGGTCGGGGTGCATGCGGCTGAAACCCTGAGGTTTGGCCGCGGAGGACTGGTTGTCGAGGCATCTGCCTGTCACTCCGACTAACGCGCGGAGGTTGCGGCCTGGGCTGGTGAATGATCCACGTCAGTCAGAGGTGCAGGCCGTCAGCCCGCCTTGGCAGCGTTCGATTGGCTTGCTCCAAGGTTCGTTGCCGCCTGGGACGCAAAAGCTGCAGGCGACCCGGGGATCAAATCACCACAACGGATGCCAGAGTTTGCTGCAAAACAGGGGACGGGGACTCAGGCAGTCTCATTTGGTCTCCATAACCCCGCGCCGAACTGCCGCGCCCGACCGTCCGCGTCTTTGATGAGCGGGAGAACGGAAGGATACGGCTCCTCAAGGAAAATGGCCCGGCGCAGAACGCGGGCCATTCAGTTGGATCGGCATTCCGCCCGGAACGTCACGCCACTCCGTTCCGTCGGTCTGGCGGCGGTCTCAGGCGGCGGTGTCACCGGCAAGTGCTTGGCTTGCCTTGGCAATTTCACGCTTCAGCTTCAGGGCCTTCGGCGAAAGGTCCGCGTCGGCGGCCTTGGCCATGAATGCATCGAGACCACCGCGATGATCGACGGTGCGCAGAGCCGCGGCGCAGATGCGAAACTTGTGCGACTGGCCAAGCAGTTCGCTGGTGAGGGTCACTTCGTTCAGATTCGGCAGAAACCGGCGACGGGTGCGGTTTTTCGCATGGCTGACGTTGTTGCCAACCATGACGCCTTTGCCAGTCAGTTCACAGCGGCGCGACATCAGTTTATTCCTTGAATCAGACCCGTTCTGCGGGTGCATTTCCTAAACATGGGATATCCTGCCTGTTCGGGCATCTGGAATCCGGAACCGGCGCAATAGACGACCCCGGACCCAGCGTCAAGTCCGTGGTGCCAAAACTACATTGGCAAACTCGTCGAGAAACCGATCCGCGGCGTCTTCCGGTGAGATTTTTCCTTCAGCCACGGCCTGCGCGAGATCGCGTTGGCGCCCGGCTGCAGACCGGTTGGCGCCTATCCTCTCTATCAGGCCCGATTCGACGGCATGCCGAAACTGGGCCTGGTCCTGTTGCCTGCGCCGTTCCAGCCACGTTCCGTCGCGCCTGCGGGCGCGGACCAGTTCCAGGATTTTCTCCCAGGCGGCGTCGAGGCCGTCGCGTGACTGCGCGGAAATACACATCGCACAGGGAAATCCTTCCGGGTTTGACCCACTCGACCGAAGCAGACGCAGGGCTCCGGAGTAGTCTGCACAGGTGCGTGCTGCCGCAGCTTTCATCGACCCATCCGCCTTATTGACCAGAATGATGTCGGCCATTTCCATCACGCCGCGTTTCACGCCCTGCAGTTCATCGCCGCCTTCGGGCGCGAGCAGCAGGACAAAAACGTCCGTCATGTCCGCTACCATCGTTTCCGACTGACCTACCCCGACCGTCTCGACAAGGACGATATCGGCTCCCCAGGCCTCGACCAACCGGATCGTTTCCCGGGTTCGCCGTCCGACCCCGCCGAGGGTTGCGCGACTCGGAGACGGGCGTATGAAAGCTGCGCGCGCACGCGAAAGTCGTTCCATCCGCGTCTTGTCTCCAAGGATGGCTCCCCCGGTCCGCGCGGATGACGGATCCACCGCCAGCACGGCCACTCTGTGGCC
This sequence comes from Alphaproteobacteria bacterium, assembly GCA_030432315.1. Classification (GTDB taxonomy): domain Bacteria; phylum Pseudomonadota; class Alphaproteobacteria; order Rhodobacterales; family Rhodobacteraceae; genus Amaricoccus. Next base: position 6,175 of record JAUIHM010000045.1, read on the forward strand.
GGCGTCGATCAGGTTCAGGCCAAGGTTCTCGATCAGCGTTGATTTTCCGACTCCGGGCGTTCCGGTCATGCCGAGCCGGATCGTCTGGTCCGGATTTGCAGGCAGCGATGAGATCAGGGCGCGCGCCTGTTTTCGATGCTCCGGACGGGTGGACTCGATCAGCGTTATCGCCCGCGCGAGTGCCCTTCGATCGCCTGCTGCGATCTGCGCCGCCATCTGTGATCCCTGATCCATTCCGCTTCCCTTCACGCAACCTTCACGCCATCGGTAACAGTTCGTTATTGGCCCGACCGGTCGGCTTTGGCATACACCAGGAGCAGTCCGGTCCTGTCACCTTCTTCAAGAGGCTCGCGTCATGTTCAAGTGCCACCATCGTATTCGGGTTGCAATGCTCCTGCTTGCGGCGCTGTTGCCATGGTCTGCCACGGCACAGTCGTTCGATGGCGAGTTCGAGTTTCGCGTGACCGGCATCCCGGTCGGCACGCTTGTTACGCGGGGTGGTCAGAGTGGATCGTCCTACGAGATCACTGCCTCGATCGAACCCAACAGACTGATCGCCGCAGTAACAAAATATGCATTCGACGGATCGGCGGCAGGCCAGGTTTTTGCCGGAAAGCCCGTTCCGGTGACATACTTCGCCGAGTCTACGTCTCCGAGGGCAAGCCGTGAAACCCGCATCACATGGAAAGACGGCGTTCCGGTTTCCGCAAGCGTAATACCGGCCCGCAGCACTGCGCCGGACCCCGCAAGCCAGGCCGGAACCCTGGATCCGGTATCTGCGGGTTTTGCATTGCTGCGTGATGCTCCCCTCGACCGGATTTGCCGGACCAGCATCGACATTTTTGACGGTTCGCGACGCAACCGCATTGTACTTGGCAGTCCCGAAAAGGTTGGTGACGAATACATTTGCGGCGGTCGGTACAAGCGTCTCGAAGGAGAGGAGAATACATTCTCCGTGAAAGGCGACTACGGCTTCACTGTCGTCTTCCGTCAGACCGACAACGGATTGGCACGGTTTCAGCGCCTTGAGTCGCGCACCAGCTTTGGCAACGCGGTGCTGGAACGGATTTAGGGTATTGCTGCCGTGGTTTCCCTGCCCATTGACGCAGTTCTCGGTGAACTCGGATCGGCGCTGGAGCAATCCGGCATGGCGGTCCTTCAGGCGCCGCCGGGGGCGGGCAAGACCACGGGTGTGCCGCTTCATCTCATACAGCAAAACATTGTCGGCGGAAAAATCATCATGCTCGAACCGCGACGCGTTGCCGCGCGCGCCGCGGCCGATCGTCTGGCCGCCGGGCTTGGAGAGCAGACCGGACGCAGTGTCGGGTTTCGCATGCGCGGTGAGCAGCAAACCGGATCGCGGATTGAGGTCGTCACTGAAGGCATCCTGATCCGCATGATTCAGGCCGATCCGGATATGCCTGGTGTTGGATGCATCATATTTGACGAGTTCCACGAACGAACCCTGCAGGCGGATCTGGGTCTCGCCCTGGCGCTCGAACTGCGCGCCGCGCTCAGACCTGACATGAAACTCATTGTCATGTCAGCCACTCTGGATGCAGAACCGGTGGCCGCGCTGATGGGAAACGCGCCGGTTATCAGCGCCGAAGGGCGGGCGTTCGAAGTGGAAACCTGCTGGCTTGATCGCCCATGGGCGCGGGGTGGGGGTGTTCACGGCGCATTTGAGAGCGCCATGGCCGACCTGACCCAAAAGGCACTGATGGAAACGCAAGGCGGCGTGCTGGTGTTCCTGCCCGGTCAGGCGGAAATTTTCCGTACATCCCGGCTTCTCGCCGGCAGTCTCCCGAAGGATACCGATCTGCTGTATTTGCATGGCGGTCTGCGACTCGCGGAACAGCGCGCTGTGCTCGCTCCGTCGCAGGGGCGCCGCAAGCTGGTGCTTTCCACGTCGATTGCGGAAACGTCGCTGACGATTCCGGATATCCGTGTCGTGGTGGATGGGGGGCTTGCACGGCGTCCACGGTTCGATGCCGCCTCGGGTATGACCCGCCTTGTCACCGAACGTCTGTCCCGCGCCGAAGCGACACAGCGGCGGGGCAGGGCAGGGCGTGTCGGACCGGGATGGTGCTACCGGCTGTGGGCGAAGGCCGAGCATGGTGCGCTAGGCGCTTTCGCTCCCCCCGGTATCGCCACCGCTGATCTCGCTTCTCTCGCGCTTGAACTGGCTGGCTGGGGCGTTGCCACACCAGATGAACTGGCATTCCTTACACCACCGCCAACGGCAGCCCTCGCGGCTGCTCAAGGCTTGCTGCATGATCTCGGCGCGGTTGATGCCGAGGGACGTATCACGTCACACGGGCGCGCACTTTTGCCGCTGCCAGTCCATCCCAGGCTCGCGCACATGCTTGTTGTCGCGGCTGAAATGGGAGCGGGGCGTACCGCGGGCCAGCTTGCTGCGCTTCTTGAAGCCGGTGATCCGATTAGGGGTACTTCCGGCGCGCCGCCGGCAGACCTGACCCTGCGACTGAAAGCTCTGGATGATCCGGCTGCAGTCCGGCGTGACAATCCTGTCTCCCTTGACGACGGTTCGCTTGCTGCGATCCGGTCTGAGGCCAAACGGCTGACAGCGTTGGTGCCCGGGTCCGCGACGCGAAAGAACCCGGCGGCCGCGGCGGTTCTGTCGCTGGCATACCCGGACCGCATCGCCATGCGTCGGCCAGGCACCGACCCGCGATATCTGATGTCCGGGGGCAAAGGAGCCGTCATTCGACCCGGCGATCCTTTGGCGACGTTCGCGTGTCTGGTGATTGCTGATCTTGACGGCGACCAGCGCGAAGCACTCGTCCGGCGGGCCCTGCCGGCCAACATCTCCGATATTGAGGCCTTGCACATGGACCGGATTTGCAACGTCAGCATGTGCGAATGGTCACGTCGAGACAGGCAGGTTGTTGCGAGACACATCCGTAAACTTGGTGCGCTGGTGCTGGACGAAAAACCCTGGCCCGACGCCCCGGCAGACTCAGTCTCGTTGGCGCTGATCGCAGGCATCCGCGATATTGGCCTTCAGTGCCTTCCCTGGACCGATCAGGCTCGGCGCTTCGCAGCCCGGGTCGAATGGCTGCGCGCTGCCGGATCCGATCTTCCGGATTTCTCGGATCATGGCCTCTCGGCAAGTCTTGAGCACTGGCTGACAGGTCATCTGGCGGGCTTGCGCCGTATTGATGGTCTGGCTCGCGTAAACCTAGTCGCCGCGCTGAAGGAACGCCTCAACTGGGCGGAAATGGATACGCTTGACCGGCTCGCACCGGCGGAAATTTCCGCGCCTACGGGAACCCGCCTTGCGGTTGACTACTCAGGCGACTCGCCTTCCGTTTCGGTCCGACTGCAGGAGATGTTCGGCCTTACACGCCATCCGACAATTGGTCCCGACAGAATTCCGCTTCTCATCCATCTCCTGTCGCCGGCGCGGCGTCCGGTCCAGAGTACATCAGATCTGCCTGGATTCTGGCAGAATTCCTATGCGGATGTGCGCCGGGACCTGCGCGGGCGGTACCTTCGCCATCCCTGGCCCGAAAACCCGGCTGATGCGGAACCGACCCGCCGCACAAAAAATCAGCGCACTTGAGCCGGAATCGTTTGCGTGTTTACACTCGCATTGGTCGAAGGCGACAGGCAGCGAATAATAACACTCCGGAGGAACGCCATGAATGCCCCGCACAGGGAACCGACTTTCCGAGAATCCGTCGACATCATGTTCAACCGCGCGACCGCGCTTATGGACCTCTCTCCGGGTCTGCAGAACAAAATACGGGTCTGCAATTCAACCTACACGGTGCGGTTCGGCGTGCGCCTGCGCGGCTCGATCCAAACCTTTACCGGCTACCGGTCCGTGCATTCGGAACATATGGAGCCGGTCAAGGGCGGAATACGCTTTGCCACGAGCGTCAATCAGGATGAGGTGGAGGCACTTGCCGCGCTCATGACCTACAAGTGCGCCCTGGTGGAGGTACCGTTCGGCGGCTCGAAAGGGGGGCTCTGCATCGATCCGCGCGAGTGGGAAGAACATGAGATGGAACTCATTACCCGCCGGTTCGCCTTCGAGCTCTGCAAGCGCGATCTGATCAATCCAAGCCAGAACGTACCGGCGCCCGACATGGGAACCGGTGAACGGGAAATGGCGTGGATCGTCGATCAGTACCGTCGCATGAACACGACAGACATCAATGCCTCCGCCTGCGTTACCGGCAAGCCGCTTAACGCTGGAGGAATCCAGGGCAGGGTCGAAGCAACCGGACGGGGTGTACAGTATTCGCTCCAGGAATTCTTCCGCTATCCCGAGGATGTGAAGCGCGCCGGCCTGAGCGGTAAGCTGGATGGAAAGACCATTGTTGTTCAGGGCCTTGGCAATGTAGGTTACCATGCCGCCAAGTTTCTTTCCGAGGAAGACGGCGCGAAAATAGTCGGTGTGGTTGAGCGGGACGGTGCGATTTTCGACCCCAAGGGCATCCCCATTGAGATGCTCCGATCACACATCACCGAAACCGGCGGGGTTAAGGGGTTCTCGCATGGAACATGGGTAGAGAACGGCGCGGAAGTGCTCGAACAGGAGTGCGACATCCTGATCCCTGCGGCAATGGAAGGCGCCATCAACATCAACAACGTCGACCGTATCAAGGCAAGGTTCATCGTTGAGGCGGCCAACGGCCCGGTTACCTCCAGTGCTGACTCGGCTCTGCGCGAACGCGGCGTGGTAATCATGCCTGACCTTTATGTAAATGCGGGTGGGGTTACGGTCAGCTACTTCGAATGGGTCAAGAACCTCAGCCACATCCGCTTTGGCCGGATGCAGCGGCGTCAGGAGGAGGCGCAGAATGCCCTGCTGGTCGATGAAATTGAACGGCTGATGAAGGCCTCCGGGGCGACTGAGGGACTTTCCGACAAGTTCAAGTCTGACTATGTGCGCGGCGCGGGCGAACTGGAACTTGTCCGTTCCGGGCTCGACGATACCATGCGCACCGCCTACCAGTCGATGCGGGACATTTGGCACGGCAGACCTGATGTGCCAGATCTTCGCATGGCCGCCTATATTGTTTCCATTGGTCGTGTCGCTGCCGGCTACAAATCCAAAGGCCTATGACGCAATGCTGTCAGCATCCAATCTCGATACGGTTCCATGCATCGGAAACCGAGGCAACGAAACCAGGTCGTGCCATTGGTTTGGTTTCCTCTGTCCTCCGGACCGCCTTGATCCGGGCCACATTCTCCGGATTGGGGCGGCAAATACGTCACATGCCGCCTCAATTCAATGAAAAGCGAAGTTGTTGGCAGTTGGGGCCGCAATCAGCACCAAGGTGTATCCGATGGGTTCAGGCGCGGCGGATGAGGTATTCATGCAGCGGGTGACCCAGATCAGTCTGTCCGATCAACCGGTGCCCCTGCTCGGAACAGAAGTGGGGAATGTCCACCAGTGCGGCCGGATCGTCCGCCACGACCCGCAAAACCTGGCCGGGTTCGAGAGCCAACAGGCGCTTTCGCGCCTTTAACACTGGCAAAGGGCAAAGAAGCCCCACTGCATCCAGTTCTGCATCCCAAATCATCCCTCCGTGATAGCTTCGTCCCCAGGCGCGGTCCACGGGATTGTTGAAACAATGTGACTGATGTATCCTTTGTAAGATGTGCCGGAACCGGATTTTTTCAGCGGCCAGGGAACTCTGGAAGTTTCACATGCGACGTATTCTGACTGGCTTGCTACTCGCTTTTATTGCTGTCCGTCCTGTCGCCGCTTTCGACGGAGGGCTGGAACTCAGTGCTTCTTGTCTCGTCCAGGTATGGTCGCCCGATGACATGATCCTCGCAAAGTCGAAAAAGTGGATAGATGAAAGAGAGCGGCTGTCCTACACCGATCACGGTCCAGGTGGTCGAAGTGCGATTCAGGTATTCTCAAAGGGAAATGAACCTTCGGGTCTGACGGCGTTCTTCAAGAGGCTCGAAGTTGCAATGCGGGAAAGGCCGGACGCGGCAAGGATTTCAGCAGATTTCTTCATTCCTTCCGAGACCCGTTTTAACGTTGCTCCAGCCAAAATGCCGCTTGGAATCTGGGGCGGCGACCCAATTGCCGAGCGCATTTGCGCGACTGCCGGCTGTCCACCTGAACGGCAACACGGATTTTCAGTGCGGCTTACCAGGGCCTCCGCCGGCAATCCTGACCCTGGCCTGCACGGGCCACGGATCTACTCCTACAACCTCGACCGTCCAGGAAGTCCAAAGCTTCGTCTTCCGCACAACCCATTAAGGGCACAGGAGCGGTTGCTGCTCCAGTTTGGCGACCATTTTCAGGTAATGTCGGATTTTCCGCTCGGGGAGTGGTTCACTTTGGCGCTGGACATCGTACTTAACGACGTAACCGACGAGGGGGTTATGGACAACGGCATGACCAGCCTGCGAATGTACGATGATGACGGGGCGCTTCTTGGGCAGGTAACCGCAGAAAATCTGACCTTCCGCAAGGAAGAGACGTGGCACGTGTTCGGTCCGATGCTTGCGGACCTTTGGGGCGGTGATCAGTTCGCGGACGACCGCATGCCGATCATGGATACGACGATCTCATCGCGTGATTACGAAATGTATTTCGTTGATCCTTCCCGGGATGCGCGCGAATGCTTGGTTCCCGTCGTCGTACCGGCACTGTAACACCGTCCAACGGCTTTGTGACGCTGACAGGCGTGACGGGCATGCTTTGTGCGGCTAAAGTCTAGACACAGTCGAAATGGGGAATACCACACCTGATGTTTGGAGTTGACCTGTGGGACGCCTCACTGGCTCCGGCGCTCTGCGTCGCGCTTGCAGCTGGCGTGTTGAGCTTTCTGTCACCCTGCGTACTTCCAATCGTTCCCCCCTATATCGCCTTCATGGCCGGAACCTCTATTGACGGGCTGGCATCCGATCGGTCGGGGCGGGGTCGGGCGCTGCATGTCGCGGTGTTTTTTGTGCTGGGCCTCTCGACGGTGTTCCTGCTGCTCGGGCTCGCTGCATCGGCTTTTGGCCGAATGTTTCTCAGCTATCAGCGCGAATTGTCAGTAATTGCCGGTGGCGTTATCCTGCTTTTTGGCCTGCATTTTCTTGGTGTACTGCGCATTCCGATCCTGTACCGGGAAGCGCGGTTCAGGACCGGATCTGCCGCTGGCACCGGATTGGGGGCATATGTCCTCGGACTCGCATTTGCGTTTGGCTGGACCCCCTGTATCGGCCCGGTTCTGGGAGCGATTCTGTCGCTGGCCGCGCAGGACGGCTCCGTGGAACGTGGCCTTCTGCTTATGGGCTTTTATGCGGCAGGACTTGGCATCCCGTTTCTGCTTACTGCACTCTTTCTCCAACGCGCGCTGGGCATTATGGCAGGCCTGAAGAAACACATGGGGAAAATCGAAAAGGTCATGGGTGTTCTCTTGGCCGGCGTCGGAGTCCTGATGATGACTGGCGCCTTCAGTTCCATGTCTTTTTGGCTGTTGGAGACCTTTCCAACGCTTGGCCGGATCGGTTGACAGTTATTGATCCGAAGGACCGGTCGCGTGATGCTGGGTCCAAGTCAGCACGTACACCCGAATCGCGGAAGCGAGGCCACGCGGGGGGCTGCGTTCAGCATCGATTTCTGCTGCGAGATCGTTGAGTCCTCTACCTTCACTTCGGGCAATCGCCCGAAACGCGTCCCAGAACTCCTGCTCAAGTGAAACCGACGTTCGGTGTCCATGGAGCGTCAGCGAATGTTTCACCGGAGGCCCCATGGCCCTCAGTGCCTGAAACCTGATTTGTCCGACATGCTGCGAACCTGAATCTCTACGTATGCCATTTCGAGCCTAGCCCGTCTGCGATGCACATTTGGTCCATGCGACGCATCCAAGTAAAGCTGAAATGTTGCCATGACAGAAGGAAACAACCTGACCCGACTTGACCACGACCGAAGAGTTCTCCACCTTTCGACCAGCGCGCCAGGTCAGGCGCCCGGCCGGTTTTGCAAACCCGTCAGTGGAAGGTATAGTTTCCAGCGGGTCTTTCTTGTTCCGCATGTCACTGAAACAAAATATGTTTTACAGGAGAGCCGAAGTAACGGTTCGATATTTGCATGGTCAGCCGGTCACTTCTGAAATGTCCGTTTCCGCTTTCTTCGTGTCTGCCGACATGGTTAAACCGTTGTTAGGGTTACTGCGCTCAAACTGAATGCCGGTTCAGTGGAGTTCGGTACAATGAGTTTATCTGGAAATGAGCCCGGCATCTCGCTGGGAGGACTACGTCGGCAGTGTCTGTTTGCCGTTACCATTTTGCTCGTCGAAGACAGTCGCAGTGCATCGGAAGCAATCCGCCTGTTTGCTGCGGAAAGCGGCGCGAGGGTCCGACGGGCTGACAGCCTGCATTCCGCAAGCCGCCACTTGGCAATCTATCGGCCGAATGTGGTCATGGTGGATCTCGGTCTTCCGGACGGAGATGGCATGGCGTTGATCCGCCACCTCGCTTCGGCATCTACGCCGATTGGAGGCATCATCGCACTCAGCGGACATGACCGGGGTGACTGGCAAGAGGAAGCCCTTGCCGCTGGGGCTGCTGCGTGCCTGGAAAAGCCGATCGCAAGCTTCAGGGAGTTTCAGGAAACGATTCTGGGTGTTCTGCCGGATGCCACGCGCCGTCGCTCTCCGGACGACAGACACTTTGATCTGTCAGACCGCGCTTCGGTTCAGGCGGCACTGATGGAGGACATGCAGCGTGCGTACAGCCTCCTGAACGAGGCGATGCAGGCCGCGGACGAAGATACCATCGCCTACTGCACCCAGTTCCTCGGTTCGATTGGTGAGATGCTTGGTGATGATGCCCTGACTGAGATGGCGCGTTCGGTTCTGGAGGATACCGGTGCCGCAGGCGGACTGTTGCTGCTACTCAACGAGCGTGTATCGGTCGCGTATCCGAGGTTTAACCTTAGGGGCGTGGCATAGGTTACCGCCCCGCATGGCTGACATCTGAATCGGTGGCGGCAGGACAAGACGAACATGTCATGCGCTTTCTGCGGCTGCTTTGTCGGCCATGGGCCAGTTGGATTCGAAGCGTGTCAGATGTGCAGGCTGGCAAACTGTTCGGCTCGTCGGGTGGTATTGGTTACGTGAGCCGAGAGAGCATTAACGGCTTCTGGTCGCAGGGCCGTGCAATGGACGGCAGACTTGCGTCGCACGGCTCGGGTTCAGGTTTTTGGACGTCGCGGAGGCTCGTTACCTCCGGACTTTGCTCGGTGCTTCTTTCTGCTCTGCTTGCCTGCCGCATGTTTCTTGCCCTTCTTGCCTGCGGGAGTCGCGACCACTTTTGTCCTCGGCTTCTTCCCTGCGGGATTTGGTCCAGCCCGCTTGTGCGCCGGTATGACCGCGCCATCCTTGACGGCATCCGACATCAGTTCAGTCCGGCCAGTCTTTCGGTTTGACGAGGTCTGGTCCCGCGCGGGCACGCGGCGCGGGCTTTGCGGAGCGCCATCGGGGGCCGTCGCGCGCATGTCAGGCCGTGATCTTGCAGGTGCGGGCTCTACGTGATTTCCCGTGAGCGGCGCAGACGCGAGGTCGGGCGATTGCGCCTTTTCGTGATGAGGCGTGGCTTGCCTCGCGGCTGCTGGGCGGGCGATGCCGCTGAGATCAGGTTTGCCGGCCAGTCTGCGCACTGTAACGCCCTTCTCAATCTCGTTATCGGCGCCGAGAACGGAGACAAATCCCGAAGCTGCTGTTTCGGAGATTTCCACAAACGTTTCCGCGTTGCGCACGCGGATCGCGCCGATCTGCCCGCGGTCCAATCGGCCGACGCGACTTAGCAGCGGCAGAATCCATCGGGGTTCCGCCCCGTCGTCGCGGCCAACTGAAAGCGAGAACCATGCACCCGGTCCAAAATCCCGGTGTTCTTTGGGCGCGGGTGGAGCGTCGGGCGGCAACAGGTCTTCCGGAGCCGACTGACGGTCACGATAGAGTTTGAGGTAGGCCGCAGCGATGCGCTCCGAAGAGTGCAGGGCGGTGAGCCTTGTGGCGAAGTCGGCGAGATCGCCAGTAACTTCTTCGGTCCAGACCGGATCAGCAAGCAATCGCTCCTCATCCCTGCGCAGGACATCGTCCGCTGAGGGTGCAGTGGTCCATTCGGCAGAAGTCTTCGCCAGCTTGAGCAGACGTTCCGCTTTCTTGACGTCCTTCGGCGGGACAATAAGCACGGAGATGCCCTTTCGCCCTGCGCGCCCGGTGCGACCCGAGCGGTGCAGAAGCCCTTCGGCGTTGGAGGGAAGTTCGGTGTGGATCACCAGTTCCAGGTTTGGAAGGTCAATGCCACGGGCAGCAACGTCGGTTGCGACACAGACACGCGCGCGACCGTCTCGCATGGCCTGCAGTGCGTGGGTTCTTTCCGACTGGCTGAGTTCGCCGGACAGCGAAACCACCAAAAAGCCACGGTTTGACAGGCGTGCCGTCAACCGGGCGACCATGGCGCGGGTATTCGCGAACAGGATCGCGTTTGGCGCGTCGTGAAACCGCAGGACATTGACAATCGCATTTTCCGCATCCTGTTGCGCTACGCGAAGTGCCTGGTAGGTAATATCCGCGTGTTGGGTCCTGTCGGAAAGCGTAGTCACGCGAACCGCATCACGCTGATATTTCTTGGCCAGTTTCGCAATGCTCGACGGAACCGTCGCAGAGAACATCAGGGTGCGGCGGTCTTCTGGCGCCTCAGCAAGCATGAATTCGAGGTCTTCACGGAATCCTAGGTCCAGCATTTCGTCGGCTTCGTCCAGAACGATTGCCCGTAGGCCGGTCATGTCCAGCGAACCGCGCTGAATATGATCGCGCAGCCGGCCGGGTGTTCCAACGACGATGTGCGCTCCCCGTGCAAGTGCGCGCCGTTCGTCCCGGATGTCCATTCCGCCGACACACGACGTCACGCGGGCGTTTGCCTTGCCGTAGAGCCACGTCAGTTCCCGCATCACCTGAAACGCGAGTTCGCGGGTGGGAGCCACGACCAGCGCGAGCGGCGAGGCCGGCTGGCCGAAAACTTCGGCACCGTCAAGAATTGTCGGGGCAATTGCCAAACCAAATCCAACAGTCTTGCCGGAACCCGTCTGTGCAGACACCAGCAGGTCGGAGAATTCGAGGTTCGAATCCGTTACCGCGTCCTGGACGGGGGTCATTTTGTCGTAACCGCGCTCGGACAGCGCATCGGCGAGGGTCTGGATCATGTCGAATATTGTTGCCTGGGCGCGGGAACGCGCGTTCGTCCTGTCACCGTGACAGAAACAAGCGCGCACGCATATCGGCTTCTTCGAAAATTGTATATCAAAAACTTGACCTGCGGGGAAACATGGCTTTCCGGATGTAATGATGGAGTCGTGTCAGGCTTCCTCACCACATTCGTCCAGTGAAACACCGTGACCTACGGCTTACACGACGTTTTGCTTCAGCAGCTCGTGGATTTATCGTCGTGTGCGAATGTTGGTGCGCCAGGTTGATCTGCCCCGGCTTGTCTTTGTCGATAAACTTGACTAATTTGCACAGGAATGAGGCGACAGTGGCATGGGTGCATCGAACGGGGCGCAAAATCACCGCGAATTTCCGGCCATCCTGTGTCCCGTAACCTAGGGTGTCAATGCCGGGCGGAGATGTCCAAACGGATCTGAAGAAGAAAGGTGAGGGCGTCGTGTTACGCGAACATGCATCACAGGCCTTCCGGCAGCTGATGCTCCCGGGAAACGGCACACCCCCAATACGAGTCGTGCCAAGAGACGGGATCACTGAACAGAAGTGCGGTTTGATATGCGGACCAAGCTCATGTCATACCGGCTTCAGCATTTTTTGTGATCGCCGCGAACGCGTCGTGCCCAAAGGTGGAAGTGACTATGTGGAAAGTTGAAGGCAGCCGGCGCCGTACGTTGACCTGTGCGATCTTTGGTGCGGCAGTTGCCGTGTGTGGAGTGGGCGCCATATCGGGACAGGAAGCGCCGGTTGTTCAGTCACAGCAGATGTCCATCTCGACCCCGGACGATGTTCCGGCAGTCGCTGATCCCGGTATGGTTCCATCATCTGCTGCACCTTCTCCTGTGCGCTCACAGCTGGAGGCTGATGGCAAGGGTTCGAATGAGCCGGTCACTCTCCCGCACGACCTGACGCCGATGGGCATGTTTTTTGCGGCGGATATTGTGGTCAAGTCCGTGATGGTAGGCTTGGCCCTTGCATCATTGGTGACATGGACGATCTGGCTTGCAAAAAATCTCGAACTGAGCTTCGCGCGGGTCCGGCTCAACAATGGGTTGCGGATCATTCTGAACGCGCCTGATCTTGATTCGGCGGTCCGTGCGCTTGCCGCTGAGAAGGGACCCGCCGCTTCAATGGTCCGTTCAGCGTACCAAGAAACACAGGTATCCGTGGCGGCTCTGTCCGGTGCCGGAAACCTCGGGCTGCTGCAACGGATAACATCACATCTGTCCGGCATTGAAGCGCAGGCGGGTCGGCGGCTTGCCACAGGCACCGGGGTCCTTGCTACGATTGGATCCACGGCACCTTTTGTCGGCCTGTTCGGGACCGTATGGGGTATCATGAACGCCTTCATCGGCATTTCCGAGAGTCAGACGACGAATCTCGCGGTCGTTGCTCCAGGAATTGCCGAGGCACTTCTGGCAACTGCACTTGGTCTTGTTGCAGCAATTCCGGCTGTCGTAATCTACAACGCGTTTGCCCGCTCGATCAGCGGATATCGAGCGCGGCTCGCCGATGCAGCTGCAGGTGTCGAACGGCTGGTGAGCCGGGATCTCGATCACCGTCGCATTGCACCGATTCCGTTTGGTCGTGCGGCGGAATAGTGCACGTTTTGACGATCGGATGAACCCGAAAGCAATGCGGACAGGCAGATTCCTGCACCGCATTTGCAAAAGCAATTCAGTTGGTCCGGCCGCCAATCAAGAGACGGCGCCCTGAAACCTTCGACGTTTCCGCAGCAGGTGCCGAATTTCAGAATGGAATTTCGTCGTCCAGATCGCTGGGTGCAGGTGAACTTCCTCCGGAGGAGGAACCGTAACCGCGGTCCTGATTGTCGTAACCGCTGCCGCCGCCCGAGTCACCGCGTCCGTCAAGCAGTGTCAGTTCACTCCGGAACGGTCGCAGGGCGACTTCGGTCGTGTAGCGATCCTGGCCGTTCTGGTCCTGCCACTTGCGGGTTTCCAGCTGACCCTCGAGATAAACCTTGGATCCTTTGCGCAGATATTGCTCGGCGATCCGGCCAAGTGGTTCATTGTATATGGAAACCGAGTGCCACTCTGTCCGTTCCCGTTGTTCACCGCTGTTGCGGTCTTTCCAGCGTTCCGAAGTGGCGATTCGCAGGCTGACGACTTTGCCGCCACTGGGAAAGGTCCGGCTTTCCGGGTCGCGCCCCAGGTTGCCCACCAGAATGACCTTGTTAACGCTGCCAGCCATGTTCTCGTCTCCGTGCTGCCGATCCTTCGTTGCTTCACCCACAGGTTGTGTGGTCTGCGCGAAGCAAGCTCGTTTTAGGGTCAATCTCGGGCGAAGAACAGATGAAAGCTGACAACACGGATCTTTTTTGTCATATTGCCCGCAATTCCGGGAGAACACCGGGATCACCATGTGAACGAAGGCAGGAGTTGGCGGGACAATGAGGATCGGACTGTCCGTACTGGCATGTTTGCTTGTTTCTATCGGGCCGGCATCAGCGCAGACGAAATACAGCACATTTCTCAACAGCCGGACCAACCTCTCATCTGAGTATCGCGATTTGATCCGACCTCCGGTTCCCGGTGCGCTCAAAGGTCAAATTCGCCGGCCTTCGAGCATCGAGGAAGATGACTGGGCGATTCCACGGTACAGTGGGAATACCGGAATCTACCATGACATGGCGCGCAGCGCCGCGCGTCGCAACAATGTTCCTGAAGATCTGTTCCTGAGGATGATCGGCACGGAGTCGAATTTCCAACCCGGGGCACGTTCGCACAAGGGGGCAATCGGTTTGGCGCAGTTGATGCCGCAGACAGCGCGACTCCTTGGTGTCAACCCGCACGATCCAAAGCAGAACCTGGAAGGCGGTGCGCGGTACCTCAGCCAGCAGTACCGCAAGTTTGGCAACTGGAGACTGGCCCTGGCAGCCTACAATGCCGGGCCGAATGCGGTTGAGAAATACCGTGGTGTTCCTCCCTATGAGGAAACACAGAATTACGTCAAAAAGATCCTCGGCAAGTAGGCTGGTAGGGGCGGAATGCTCAAAACGGCCCAATGACCCGGTTTGTTGCCCTGATACGGGCGGTGAATGTGGGCGGAACCGGCCGGTTGCCGATGTACGACCTGACTGAAATCTGCAGGTCTGCGGGGTTTTCTGATGTAAGAACGTGGCTTGCAAGCGGGAACGCCGTGTTTTCCAGCACGCTGCGGCCCGGTGAGATACAGTCGGAACTTGAAGCCCGGCTGCATCGCTATGCCGGCAGGAAGGTCAAAGCATTTATTCGCACAGGCACGGAAATGGCCTGCGTGACAGCGGTAAACCCGTTCGCGGACAGGGATCCGAAGTTAACCGTTGCGGTATTTGTCGACAGACTGCCGGAAAAAGGCGTTTTCGACGCGGTCCGCGGACCGGATGGCGAAGAAATTTCGCTCGGGGCCAAAGAAATCTACATTTACTACCCGAAGGGAATGGGACGTTCACGGCTCAATCTGCAGGCGATCAGATCCGGTACTGCCAGGAACATGAATACTGTCGCAAAACTTGCCGAAATGTCAGCGGAAGTTTAGGCTGGCCGCTCACCTGAATCGACGGCGATCTGTCTGCAGCGGGCGCGCTAATCCAACCTCCTGCGACCGTGCAAACCGCGTCGTGGCGGATGTTGTTGCGCCCAAAACCGAAGTGGCCTTGCGTTTGATCCCGTTTTGTTCTTGAATCGGGACTCGCATCCGTCCACCACAGCGTTACATATTGCCGGTCATCAGGAGCGGGACATGGCTGAACAGAAGTTCATCGAAATTCGCGGCGCGCGCGAGCACAACCTGAAGTCGGTGGACGTGGACATCCCGCGCGACAGGCTGGTTGTAATTACCGGGCTGTCCGGATCGGGGAAATCCAGTCTCGCCTTTGATACCATCTATGCCGAGGGGCAGCGTCGGTATGTCGAGAGTCTGTCCGCATATGCCCGGCAATTTCTCGACATGATGCAGAAGCCCGACGTTGACCACATTTCCGGCCTCAGTCCAGCCATTTCAATCGAACAGAAGACGACCTCCCGCAATCCAAGGTCCACGGTCGGGACGGTCACCGAGATCTATGACTACATGCGGCTTCTGTTCGCACGGGCAGGTACTCCGTATTCACCGGCGACGGGTCTGCCAATCGAGGCGCAGCAGATCAGCCAGATGGTTGATATTACAATGAAACTGCCGGAGGGGACCCGGGCGTATCTGTTCGCGCCGATCGTGCGGGACCGAAAAGGGGAGTACCGCAGGGAATTCCAGGACCTGCGCAAGCAGGGGTTCCAGAGAGTGCGGGTCAACGGCGAAATGCATGACCTCGAAAATCCGCCGGATCTGGATAAGAAGTTCCGTCACAACATCGATGTTGTCGTGGACAGGATCGTCGTGCGTGATGGCCTTGAGACCCGGCTTGCGGATTCACTGCGCACCGCACTCGACCTGGCGGACGGAATCGCCGTCTTGGAAACCGCACCGTCTGAAGGCGAGCCGGAAACGATCACCTTCTCCGAAAAGTTCTCGTGCCCGGTTAGTGGTTTCACCATACCGGAGATCGAGCCGAGACTGTTTTCCTTCAATGCTCCGTTCGGCGCCTGCCCGGCCTGTGACGGTCTGGGTGTCGAACTGTTTTTCGATCCGCGTCTGGTGGTGCCGGATGAAAGTCTGCCGGTCCTGAAAGGAGCAATTGCGCCGTGGTCAAAGGGGCAGTCTCCATACTACCGCCAGACGATCGAGGCGTTGGCCAAACACTATGGTTTCAATCAGAAGGCGCGATGGCGGGATCTGCCGAAGTCGGCGCAGGAACTTCTGCTCTATGGCTCAAAAGGCGAAAAGATCCGCTTTCGCTACGACGAGGGTGGACGGGTCTATGAAATTGACCGGCCATTTGAAGGCGTTATCCCGAACATGGAGCGCCGCTACCGGGAAACGGACTCCAACTGGGTGCGCGAGGAGTTTGAAAGATATCAGAACAACCGGCCCTGTGGCACCTGCGAAGGGTACCGGCTGAAGCCGGAGGCGCTGGCGGTGCGGATCGCCGGACAGCATGCGGGACAGGTCGTGCAGCTTTCGATTCGCGAAGCGCATAGCTGGATCGAGAGCGTTCCGGAACATTTGACGGCGCAGAAGAACGAGATTGCCCGGGCAATTCTGAAGGAAATTCGCGAACGTCTTGGTTTTCTTGTGAATGTCGGACTTGATTATCTGACGCTGGCCCGTAACTCGGGAACGCTGTCCGGGGGGGAGAGTCAGAGGATCAGGCTTGCCAGCCAGATCGGGTCCGGATTGACGGGTTTGCTTTACGTTCTGGACGAGCCGTCAATCGGGCTGCATCAGCGGGATAACGACCGGCTGTTGGGAACGCTGAAAAACCTGCGGGATCAGGGCAATACGGTAATTGTCGTTGAGCATGACGAGGAGGCCATCCGCGAGGCGGATCATGTGATTGACATCGGGCCCGGCGCCGGCGTGCATGGCGGCGAGATCATCGTGGCCGGTACGCCGGCGGATGTCGCGGCAGCGGAGCATTCCGTTACCGGACAGTATCTGACCGGGGCCAGGTCGATCCCGGTGCCGGCGGAGCGCCGGCCGGGCAATGGGAAGACTCTGTCGGTCAGGAATGCTACTGGCAACAACCTGCGCGGCGTTGATGCGAAATTTCCTTTGGGAACATTTACTTGCGTGACCGGCGTTTCCGGTGGTGGCAAGTCGACGCTGACGATCGAGACGCTGTTCAAGACCGCTTCGATGCGGCTGAACGGGGCGCGGCAGACGCCGGCGCCGTGTGATGCGGTTGAGGGGTTGGAGCATCTCGACAAGGTGATTGACATCGACCAGTCGCCCATAGGGCGCACGCCGCGGTCCAATCCGGCGACCTATACCGGCGCCTTCGGGCCGATCCGGGACTGGTTTGCCGGGCTTCCGGAAGCAAAAGCAAGGGGTTACAAGCCGGGGCGGTTTTCGTTCAACGTCAAGGGCGGCCGCTGTGAGGCGTGTCAGGGGGACGGGCTGATCAAGATCGAGATGCACTTTCTGCCGGACGTTTATGTGACCTGCGAGACCTGCGACGGCAAGCGGTACAATCGGGAAACTCTGGAAATACTGTTTAAGGGCAAGTCGATAGCAGATGTTCTTGATATGACGGTGGAGGATGCTGAGGCGTTTTTCACCGCCGTGCCGTCGATCCGCGACAAGATGACCACACTCATGCGGGTAGGCCTCGGTTACATCAAGGTGGGCCAGTCGGCAACGACCCTGTCGGGGGGGGAGGCGCAGCGGGTGAAGCTGAGCAAGGAACTTGCCCGTCGTTCGACCGGGCGCACGCTCTACATTCTCGACGAACCGACCACCGGGCTGCACTTCGAGGACACCCGCAAGTTATTGGAAGTGCTGCATGAACTGGTCGACCAGGGCAATACGGTGATCGTCATCGAGCACAATCTCGACGTGATAAAGACTGCCGATCATATCATCGACATCGGGCCGGAAGGCGGGGATGGCGGCGGGATGATCGTCGCTACCGGCACGCCGGAAGAGATTGCGGGCGTGGCGGAAAGCTACACCGGCCACTATCTGAAAGCGCTGCTCGGGGGCGGTCACAGGGTCGCGGCGCAGTAGCGGCACGGCGCCGTTAACCCGTGGCGATCGGATACCCTTTCGATACCCAACCGATACCCTACCGATACCGACGTTTGCCGGTATCGGCGAAAACGTTAACGTCGGCCAGGGTCTGTTGCCGAAG
Organism: Alphaproteobacteria bacterium; assembly: GCA_030432315.1. Lineage (GTDB taxonomy): Bacteria > Pseudomonadota > Alphaproteobacteria > Rhodobacterales > Rhodobacteraceae > Amaricoccus. The sequence continues at coordinate 24,112 of JAUIHM010000045.1, forward strand.
GGCTTGAAAACCGGTCGCGGCTGGTCTATCAGCGGCGCATGCAGATGCTGACCATCATCGCCGTTTCGATTATTTGCCGCTGACCCTCGTCGCGGCGCGCTTCTGCATTCCCCTTTCCGGACACATGTGATAGCCCGCCGCGCGCAAGGCCGACGCCATGCCCACGCCGGAGTTATCCATGACCGAGATCAGGCTCTACAACACCCGCACGCGCCGGAAGGATGTGCTTGTCCCGTTCGATGAGGGCAATGTGCGCATGTATGTCTGCGGACCGACGGTCTATGACCGGGCGCATATCGGCAATGCGCGCCCCGTCGTGGTGTTTGACGTGCTGTTCCGGCTGCTCCGGCATGTGTACGGGCCGGAGCACGTTACCTATGTGCGCAACTTCACCGACGTGGATGACAAGATCAATGCGCGGGCGGCCGAAACGCGGCGTGAGGGCGAGAGCGAGTTGCAGGCGATCCGGCGGATCACAGAGGAGACGGTGGCCTGGTACCGGGAGGACATGGCCGCACTCGGGGCACTGCCGCCGAGCCATGAGCCGCGGGCGACGGAGTTCATTGCGCCGATGGTGACGATGATCGAAGAGCTGATCGGGCGCGGACATGCCTATGAGGCGGAGGGGCATGTGCTGTTTTCGGTGTCGAGCGATCCGGAATACGGGTCGTTTGCCAATCGCAGCCTCGAGGACATGCGGGCGGGGGCGCGGGTCGAGGTGGCGCCCTACAAGCGCGATCCGATGGATTTCGTTTTGTGGAAGCCGTCGGATGCGACGCAGCCTGGGTGGGACAGCCCCTGGGGCCGGGGGCGTCCGGGGTGGCATATCGAATGCTCGGCGATGGCGCATGACCTGCTGGGCGAGAGTTTCGACATTCACGGCGGCGGGATAGATCTGGCGTTTCCTCATCATGAGAACGAGATCGCCCAGAGCCGCTGTGCGCATCCGGACGGGAAATTTGCCAACATTTGGTTGCACAACGGGTTTTTGCAGGTTGAGGGGGAGAAGATGTCCAAGTCGCTGGGCAATTTCTTCACCGTGCGGGATTTGTTGGATCAGGGTGTGCCGGGGGAGGTGATACGGTTTGTGCTGCTGTCGACGCATTACCGGCAGCCGATTGATTGGACGGAAGCAAAATCAGAAGAGGCCAGACGGCAACTCAGACGCTGGGGCAACCTCGTGGGCAATGCCTCAAGCGACGAACTCCTTCCTGACGCAAAAATCCTGGAGGCATTGACGGACGATCTTAACACTCCCAAGGCCATTGCGAGATTACATGAACTTTCGGCTCTAAAGGAACATGACCTGTTAGCTGGTTCTCTCAAGATTCTTGGGTTTGATTTGAATCCAGAGAGTCTTTGGGGCGGAGCATGGGGCGTCCCGTCAGCATGGGAAGGCATGATTGGAGATTTGCTCGACCTACGTCTGAGGGCGCGGCTCGAAAAGGACTACGAGCGTGCCGATAAGATACGTGATGCACTGAACGAAGCGGGTGTCATTGTAATGGACAGACCTGGTCAAGCTGCCGACTGGGATATTGGGTCAAAGTTTGACTCGGAAAAATTCAGCGAACTGGGGAATCTCCTATGACGCTCCGACAGTTGGTCTCATTACTGCGGGCGTCGCGGTTCCAAACCGAGGGCAGTGCCCGACCGCGGGCGGACGCGAAGCGCCCGCCCTGGGGGGCGGACGGGCGCTGCCCGGGACGTTGTCCCGGGCGAAGTGTGGGTTGTTTGTTTGTTGTGAGGATTGGACGATGACCCGCGAGCGTCTCTATCTTTATGACACGACGCTGCGCGACGGGCAGCAGACCCAGGGTGTGGACTTTTCGGCCGAGGAAAAGACCCGGATTGCGAGGGCGCTGGACGGGCTGGGGATCGACTATGTCGAAGGCGGCTGGCCTGGGGCCAATCCAACGGACAGCGCGTTTTTCGAGACGGCGCCGGCGCTGGCCAATGCGACCTTTACCGCGTTCGGCATGACCAAGCGGGCCGGGCGCTCGGCGGAAAACGACGAGGTTCTGGCGGGGGTGGTGAATGCCGGCACGCCGGGCGTGTGTCTGGTGGGCAAGACCCATGATTTCCATGTGACCACGGCGCTCGGGATCACCCTGGAGGAAAACCTCGTCAACATTCGCGACTCCGTCGCCCATCTGGTGGCCGAAGGGCGTGAGGCGCTGTTCGATGCGGAGCATTTTTTCGACGGCTACAGGGCCAACCCTGACTACGCACTGGAGTGCCTGAAGGCGGCCCATGCCGCGGGGGCGCGGTGGATCATCCTTTGCGATACCAATGGCGGGACGCTGCCGGATGAGATCGGCAGGACCGTCCGCGAGGTGATCGCCGCCGGCATTCCCGGCGATCATCTGGGGATTCACACCCATAACGACACGGAAAACGCGGTGGCGGGAACGCTGGCCGCGGTGGATGCCGGGGCGCGGCAGGTTCAGGGCACGCTGAACGGTCTCGGTGAGCGCTGCGGCAATGCCAACCTGGTCAGCCTGATCCCGACGCTGCTGCTCAAGGAACCCTATGCGGGCCGGTACCGGATTGGGGTGAAGAAATCTGCCCTGCCGCAGCTGACACGGGTGTCGCGGATGCTCGACGACATTCTCAACCGGGTGCCGAATACGGCGGCGCCCTATGTGGGGGCCTCGGCATTTGCGCACAAGGCGGGGCTGCATGCCTCGGCCATTCTGAAAGACCCGACCACCTATGAGCATGTTCCGCCGGAAGTGGTGGGCAACGCGCGGATCGTGCCGATGTCGAACCAGGCCGGGCAGTCGAACCTGCGCCGGCGTCTGGTCGAGGCGGGGATCCGGGTGGAGAAGGGCGATCCGCGTCTGGCACTGATCCTCGACGAGGTGAAGGCGCGGGAGGATCGCGGATTTGCCTATGACGGGGCGGCGGCGAGTTTCGAGGTGCTGGCGCGCCGGACCCTGGGGGAGATGCCGGACTTCTTTCGGGTCGAGCGCTACCGGGTGATCGTCGAGCGGCGGATGAATGCGCGCGGCGAGATGGTCACGGTTTCCGAGGCGGTTGTCGTGGCGCGGTTTGGCGACGAGCGGGTGATGAGCGTGTCCGAGAGCCACGATCCGGAGACCCATGCCGACCAGGGGCCGGTCAATGCGCTCAGCCGGGCGCTGGCCAAGGATCTGGGACCGTACCAGGCCTGTATCGACGACATGAAGCTGGTGGATTTCAAGGTGCGGATCACTTCGGGCGGCACCGAGGCCGTGACGCGGGTTCTGATCGACAGCGAGGATGGCGAAGGGCGGCGGTGGTCGACCGTGGGGGTTTCGGCCAACATCGTCGATGCGAGTTTCCAGGCGCTGCAGGACGCGGTGCTGTGGAAGCTGGTGCGCGACCGGGTGCCGGTGGCCGTCAGATCGTGAGCCTGGAGCGGTGCGCCGGGGTGGTGGAGACCGGCGATCCGGACCGGTGGCGCGCGGTGATGGCCGCGCCGGTTGCTGCCCGGCCGGGGCTGATCGCGATCTATGCGCTCAATCTGGAGGTTGCGCGGGCGGCCTGGGTGGCGTCCGATCCGATGATCGCCCGGATCCGGCTGCAGTGGTGGGTCGATGCGATCGGCGAGATTTATGCGGGCGAGGCGCCGCGGCCGCACGACGTGCTGCAGGCGCTGGCGCCGGCAATCGGGACCGGGGCGCTGCCGCAGGCGCTGTTTGACGGGCTGATCGATGCAAGGGTTTTTGATGCCGGGCGGGAGCCGCATCTGTCGGCGGAGGAGGTCTGGCGCTGGCTCGACCGGACCGCGGGGCATGTGATGGAACTTGCAGCGCGGCACCTCGGCTGCGGTGAAGCGGGGATTCCGGTGGTGCGGGAGTTTGCGCGGGGGGCGGGCATGGCGACGCTGCTCCGGGCGCTGCCGGCGCTGCGGGCGGCGTCGCGCGATCCACTGCCGGAAGGGGTGGATGAGGTGGCGCTCGCGCGGGAAGCTCTCGCGGCGATGGCACGGGCCCGGGCGCAGAGGCGGCAGGTACCGCGGGCGGCGGCCCCGGCGATGCTGAGCGGCTGGGTTGCCGACCGGCGGCTGTCGGCGTTTGCGGCGGGAGAGGCGCCGGAAGTTTCGGCATTCGCGGCGCGGTCGGTGTTGCTGCTGCGTGCGGCGACCGGCCGCTGGTAGGGTTCAGGCGGGCCGGCGGCTCAGCGTAAGCCAGATCAGTGCCGCGCCGGCGAGGGCGAGCATGGGGACCATGGCGATGTTGACCGCGTGCCAGCCGTCGACCGGGCTGCTGCCGGAGCAGTTCATCAGGCTGCCCGAGGCGAGGGAGGCGACGGCGACCATGCCAAAAACGCAGAAGTCGTTGAGGCCCTGGACGCGGCCGCGTTCTTCGGGGCGGTGGGCGCCGGTGAGCATGGTGGTGGCGCCGATGAAGCCGAAATTCCAGCCGATGCCGAGCAGGATCAGGCAGGCATAGAAATTCAGCAGTTCGACGCCGGAAAGACCCGCGAGACCGGCGGCGGCGAGACAGGTGAGGCCGGTAGCGATAATGCGTTCGGTGCCAAAGCGGGCGATCAGGTGGCCGGTGAAAAACGAGGGCGCGAACATGGCAAGCACATGGGCGCTGACCACGTCGGCGGCCTGGGCGGTGCCAAAGCCGCAGCCGACGATGGCCAGCGGGGTCGAGGTCATCACCA
>JAUIHM010000136.1 GCA_030432315.1 Alphaproteobacteria bacterium
AGCGTGTTGAATAGGCTACTGCCATGATGCGCCATGTGGCCGCCAATGCGCTGACGTTTCTGATCCTCGGACTTGTTCTGCTGTTCGGCGTCGCGACCTGGGTGCAGAGCCAGTATCGAGCCGAAGGACCACTGACCGAGCCGCTGCTGTTCGAAGTGGCCCGGGGTGAACGGCTTAATTCCGTTGCAGACCGCTTGGTTGAAAAGGGGGCGTTGGAACATCCCGCGATCTTCAGGGTGGCGGCGCGGTATACCGATCAGGACGCGGGGCTGCGGTTCGGGGAATATGAAATTCCTGCCCATGCCTCGATGGAAGAGATTCTGGCGCTGCTCAATGCCGGCGGCAACGTAATTCGGCAGATCATTGTGCCGGAAGGCTGGACAAGTTTCCAGGTGGTCGAGATGCTTCGGGCGCGGGAAGAACTGAGTGGCGAGATCACCGAGATTCCTGCCGAAGGTTCGCTGGCGCCAGCGGGATACGACTATCAGCGTGGCGCGACGCGGCAGAGCATTCTCGACCGGATGGCCGAGCGGCAGCAGGAGATCCTGGCGGAGGCCTGGGTGACCCGCGATCCGACACTGCCGATTTCCACACCTGAGGAACTTCTGGTGCTGGCGTCAATCGTTGAAAAGGAAACCGGGGTGCCTGAGGAGCGGTCGCGTGTGGCCAGCGTCTTTGCCAATCGGCTGGAACGGGGCATGCGGCTGCAGACCGACCCGACGGTGATCTATGGCATCACCAAGGGGCAGAGTTCGCTGGGGCGCGGGCTCCGGGCCAGCGAACTGGCGCAGCGGACGGATTACAATACCTACGTGATCGAGGGTCTGCCGCCGACACCGATTGCCAATCCTGGGCGCGAGGCAATCATGGCGGCGGCAAATCCCGACGATGACGACTACCTGTTTTTCGTCGCGGACGGGACCGGGGGCCATGCGTTTGCGGAGACGCTCTCGGAGCACAATGCCAATGTCGCCAACTGGCGCAGGTTGGAAGCGCAGCGGGCGAAGGAGGCCCGTGATGCGGCCGCGGCAGCAGAATCTGAAGCGGTCGAGCCCGAGCCGGCGGCCGAGTGATTCCCGCGCTGTGCGGGGGTAATCGCCCGGTCGGTTGCTGCCGGAACCTGAGCCGGGTCGACGATTCCGGGCGAGAGGCGTCTGTGGCGCGGTGCCGGTTGTAAGGAAACCGGTGTGGATCTATTTGGTATATGTGTTTGAAACATAACGGAATAGTTTTTGTGCTTCGGTTTTGCCGCAGGTAATTGACGCAAGTTTCCGGGAGATTTTATTCAACCTTAGATTTAGTCATTGACAAAGCGTACGCTTCAAAGTATACCTCTGGGCAAGCTGGAAGAACTGAAACGGCAGGAACACCAAAACGGTGCGCCTGCCGTTTTCTTTTGCGCCCGGGCGGAGCACTCAGGGCAAATTTTTATATGACAATTTCAGCATCAATTGGATCTGCGGAAGGTGACCGGCTCTCGTGGTCGCTTGAGCTATACCGTGATCTCTCCCGTACCCTTCGGGAACGGATCGCTCAATTGAAGTCGGCCCTGTCAACGGAGGCCGACTGCAGACATTCGGTGGCGGCGCTACGCTCGCACCACCGGGCCCTACAAACCGTACTCGAACTCGAGGCACGTCTTGGCACATACAGATCAGTCGGGGTCGAAGGGGAGAGCGCCATGCTCAACCTCGATGACGCCCGAGCAGAAATCGCTGCGCGACTTGCTGTCTGGCGCGACCGGGGATGAGCTGAACGGCTTTCTCGACGCGTTGAGTCCGAATGCCCTGCTGTCCCTTCCATGGCTCTTTGAGCACTGGGCACTTTCGGGACACCAGCTTGCGCCGGACGGCGACTGGAACACCTGGGTCATCCTGGGTGGCCGCGGCGCGGGCAAGACACGGGCCGGATCGGAATGGATCCGTACCCGGGTTGAGGGCAGTACACCAGTTGACCCGGGAGCATGCTCCCGGGTCGCTTTGATCGGAGAAACTCTCGACCAGGCGCGTGAGGTGATGATTTTTGGAGAATCCGGGATTCTGGCATGCTCCCCGCCGGATCGGGTTCCCAAGTGGCAGGCGGCGCGCAAGCGGTTGGTCTGGCCCAACGGCGCGGTTGCGCAAGTGTTTTCCGCGAGCGATCCGGAAAGTCTGCGCGGACCGCAATTCGACTGCGCCTGGTGCGACGAGTTGGCGAAATGGAAGAAAACCGGGGATACCTGGGACATGCTGCAGTTCGCTCTGCGGCTTGGAGACGACCCTCGGGTGGTTGTGACGACGACCCCGCGCAACAATCAGGTATTACGCGATATTCTCGATGCCGACACTACGGTGATGACCAAGGCTCCGACATCGGCAAACCGGATGCACCTGGCCAGGACCTTCATGCAGACGGTTACCGGACGCTATGGCGACAGCCGCCTCGGGCGCCAGGAACTCGAAGGCGAGTTCCTTTCCGACGCCGAAGGCGCGCTCTGGACCTGGGAGATCCTCGAGCGGGCCAGGCGGCGTGGCACTGAGGAGCTTGACCGGATCGTGGTTTCGGTCGATCCGCCGGTAACCGGCGGAGACGCTTCCGACGCCTGCGGCCTGATCGTGGCCGGGGTTTCGCGGCAGGGACCACCGCAGGACTGGACAGCCGAGATTATCGAAGATGCCACCGTGCAGGGCGTCAGTCCGCAGGACTGGGCGCGTCGGGCAGTGGATCTCTATCACAAACACGATGCCGACCGCCTGGTGGCGGAAGTAAACCAGGGCGGCGACCTGGTGGCGACCCTGATCCGACAGATTGACCCGATGGTCGCGTACCGAAGTGTGCGGGCGACCCGGGGCAAGGTGGCCCGCGCGGAACCAGTAGCCGCTCTTTATGAGCAGGGCCGTATCCGGCACCGTGCGGGCCTCGGCGAATTGGAGGCACAGATGGCTGCCCTTACGGTCAACGGATTCAGCGGACGGGGCAGCCCCGACCGGGTGGATGCGTTGGTCTGGGCGGTTACCGAACTGATGATTGATCCGGCGGCGGCGTATCGCGCACCACGGGTCCGGCGACTCTAGCGGTCCGCCCGGCCGGGCATCGCGACGAACCCCTTAAATTACGCAATTCAGGAGCAAGCAGTTCATGGTCTTGCAATACTTTCGCATGTCCAAACCCGAGGCCCCCGAAGCCAAGGCATCCGCCGCTGCGCCTCTGGTGACGTTTCACGGGGCCGGTCGTACCGCCTGGTCGGCACGGGACAATGCAACACTGACGCGGGTCGGATTTCTGAACAATCCGGTGGCGTACCGGTGCATCAAGCTCATTGCCGAAGCCGCGGCGGCCGTGCCGGTAGTAGTGCAGGACAGCCGAAGGCGCTTCGATGACCATCCGGTCGGGACGCTGCTTTCATCTCCCAACCCAGGTCAGTCCGGTGCAGCGTTGCTGGAAGGTTTTTACGGGCATCTGCTTCTGAGTGGTGACGGTTACCTCGAAGCAGCAGGTGTCGGTGCCGGAAACGGTCCGCGCGAACTTTATGTCTTGCGGTCGGACCGGATGAAGGTGGTGCCGGGTTCTGATGGCTGGCCGGTGGCTTTTGAATACCGAGTCAACGAAAACAAACACGTCTTTGACATGCGTCAGGACCGGCCGCCGGTGCTGCATGTCAAGGCATTCCATCCGACGGATGACCATTACGGCCTCTCACCGATGCAGTCTGCGGCAACGGCGATTGACGTGCACAATGCCGCCAGCCAGTGGTCCAAGGGTCTGCTCGACAACGCGGCACGGCCGTCCGGGGCGATCGTTTACCGGGGTGTAGACGGGCAGGGGTCGCTGGGGTCCGAACAGTATTTGCGGCTGGTTGAAGAACTCGAGTCGCATCATCAGGGCGCGCGCAACGCCGGACGGCCGATGCTGCTGGAAGGTGGGCTCGACTGGAAACAGATCGGATTTTCCCCGGCGGACATGGAGTTCCACCGTACCAAGGAGGCGGCGGCGCGGGACGTGGCGCTGGCATTTGGCGTTCCGCCGATGCTGCTCGGACTACCGGGAGACAACACCTATGCAAACTATCAGGAATCACACCGGGCGTTCTACCGGCTGACGGTTCTTCCACTGGTCGCCAAAACCATGGCGGCAGTGTCGGGGTGGCTGCCGCAGTTCTATGGCCAGCAGTTCCAGATCAAGGTGGATGAGGACAATGTTCCGGCACTGGCCGTGGAACGTCAGGCGCTCTGGAGCCGGATCTCCGACGCGGCGTTTCTCAGTGACGCAGAGAAACGCCATCTCCTCGGTCTGCCGAAGCTGCAGGATTGAGCATGAAAATGCCGGGCGGACGCGGTGGCGGCTCGCGCTTTCTGTACGAGCCTTTCGACAACAGTGTTGAGCATGAGATCAAAGAGTATCGGCAACTGCTCGAAGCGATGGTACCCGCCGAGGACATTCGCAAGAAATTTGAAGAAATCGACATGCTGATCGAGGAGCGGCGCCGGCGAGTCTGGCTGTTCCAGACGATCAAGACCGTCGCGGGCTGGGCGATGGTCGTGTCCGCCGGATGGGTGGCGCTCCGCGGAGTTGTTGCGGAGCTTATTACGGGATTTCAGCAATGAGGCGATGGGTATCCCCACTTGTGGGCGCGTCTCTTGGCACGGTTCTGACCTGGGGCGTGGTGCCCGCTCTGGGCGACATACTCTATCAGATGATCCCGGTCAGCCGGTGGCTTGACGTGCGGGCAATACAGGTGGAGCCGGGACGTGCGGGTGAAAGCCCGGACGTGCGCGTGGAAAGGTACATCCGGCGGCCGTTCACTGCCAACTGGACCGTTACGCTGCGCCGGGTCACGACGGCGGGCGGGCATGAACATGTCTGTTCCCGCAACGGTGAGAATGATTACCGGGTTTCGGCTACGCTTCCTCCCGCGACAGACCTGGACTGGTGGATGAACGTGCCGGTCAACACGCCGTGCAACCCGTCGCAGCCTGGCCGGTACGTGGTGACC
>JAUIHM010000046.1 GCA_030432315.1 Alphaproteobacteria bacterium
TGGTCGCCTGGTGTCCGGGTCTGGACGACAAGGGCAATTCGCTGCTGGCCAGTCGGGCTTTCACCGAACTGGCACGGGAAACCGGCTGGTCGGTGTTCGGGCCGCTCTGATTTTCCCTTGACGCCAGGGGGCGCATCCGCTTTTGCCTGACCCCGTGCCCCAAATGACCGGACCGGACCATGCCTGACCTGCTGATTGAGCTGTTTTCCGAGGAAATTCCCGCCCGTATGCAGGACCGAGCTGCCGCGGACCTCAAAAGGCTGGTGACGGGCGGCCTTGTGGAGCGCGGTCTGACCTATGCCGACGCCGAGGCACTGGTGACCCCACGCCGTCTGACCCTGGCGGTGTCCGGTCTGAGCGCGCAGTCCCCAACCACAACCCAGGAACGCAAGGGCCCGCGCATCGACGCGCCGGAAAAGGCGCTCGAAGGCTTTCTGCGCTCCACCGGTCTCACCAGGGACCAGCTGGAACAGCGCGATGACAGGAAATCGAAGGTCTGGTTCGCCGTCACGACCGCTCCGGGCAGACCAGCTGCGGAGATCGTTGCCGAAACCGTCGAAGAAGTCGTGCGGGGCTTCCCCTGGCCGAAATCCATGCGCTGGGGCAACGGCGCCCTGCGCTGGGTCCGGCCGCTGCATTCGATCCTCTGCATCCTGACCACCGAGGAGGGCGCGGAAACCGTGCCGTTCGAGATCGACGGCATCCGGTCCGGCAACACCACCCAGGGTCACCGCTTCATGGCGCCCGCCCGGATCAGCGTCACATCGTTTGAAGATTACCGCGCCAAGCTGCAAAGCGCCTTCGTCCTGCTCGACCCGGAGGAGCGCCGCGAACGCATCCACCACGACGCCACCCAGCTTGCCTTCGCCCAGGGGCTTGAGGTGGTCGAGGACCAGGGGCTGCTGGCGGAAATCGCCGGTCTGGTCGAATGGCCGGTGGTGCTGATGGGCCGGATCGAGCCGCGCTTTCTCGATCTGCCACCCGAAGTACTGCAGACCTCGATGAAGGAACACCAGAAGTTCCTGTCGGTACGCGAGCCGAAATCCGGCAGGATCACCGGCTACATCGTCGTCGCCAACCGCGAAACCGACGATGGCGGCAAGACCGTGCTCGGCGGCAACGCCCGGGTGCTCGCCGCCCGCCTGTCCGACGCGGTGTTCTTCTGGGAAAACGACCTGCGCACCCCGCTTGCCGACATGGCCGCCAAACTCGACAGCGTCACCTTCCACAACAAACTCGGCAGCCAGGGCGACCGCATCGCCCGCATCGCCGCACTCGCCCGAGCAATCGCCCCGCTGGTCGGCGCCGATCCCGATCTCGCCGAACGCGCGGCGCGGCTGGCGAAAGCGGATCTCTCAAGCGAGATGGTCTACGAATTCCCCGAGCTGCAAGGCATCATGGGCCGCTACTACGCCGAACGCGCAGGGGAAGATCTCGCCGTCGCGGCCGCCGCCGCCGAACACTACTCCCCCCTCGGCCCCTCCGACACCGTGCCCACTGCACCGGTCTCCATCGCCGTTGCCCTTGCCGACAAGATCGACATTCTCACCGGCTTCTGGGCTATAGACGAAAAGCCCACCGGCTCTAAAGACCCCTTCGCTTTGCGTCGTGCCGCGTTGGGTGTGATCCGGATCGTATTGCATAATTATTTGCGCATTAAGATTTTTCCCTATCTGAAGGACGGTTCATTTTTCAATTTTGGCGCTGCGATGCGCATCAGTGGCCGGGAACATGGCGTGACGATAAAAAAGTACGCGGAAGTAACTGGACGTGATCAGCAACAAGTCATGATGGAAGAACTGGCGAGGATTTTGGCGGAAAACGGCCAACCTGGTTCTTCTTCAGAGACCAAGCGCGACAAGTTGGACGATGAAATTGCTGCGAGAGTCAATGATCTCCTATCTTTTATCGCTGACCGCCTAAAAGCTTATCTTCGCGACCAAGGTATCCGTTACGACGCAATCGACGCCGCTTGGCAGCTCGGCAACCAGGACGATCTCGTCCTTCTCGTCGCCCGCGTGCGCGCGCTCCAGGCGTTCCTCGGCACCGAGGACGGTGCGAACCTGCTCGCAGGTTACAAACGCGCGGTGAACATCCTTCAGGCCGAAGAGAAGAAGGACGGAGTGGAATATTCCCTCGACCCGCATCCCGAACTGGCGGAAACCGACAGCGAAAAGGCGCTGTTCGCCGCGCTTGACCGGGCGGAAACCGATCTTGCCCCGGCGCTGGAGGTCGAGGATTTCGACGCCGCCATGACCGCCCTTGCCAGCCTGCGCGGCCCCATAGACGCCTTTTTCGAGGACACGACCGTCAATGCCGACAGCCCGGCCGTGCGCCGCAACCGGCTCTGCCTGCTGAACCGGGTGCGGGCGGTGATGAATCGGGTTGCCGTGTTCTCCGCGGTCGAGGGGGGATGAATGCAGCCTGAAGAACCTGTTCCCTTGCCCACTGCCGCCCGCTAGGCTGCGGCGACATGGAAACCGCAGGCGTCGCTGAGCAGCTGACTGACGGCATTGTCGCCCTCGACAGCGGCATCGACCGCGTACCCGACGCGACTTACGGGCGGCGGGCGATGCAGCTGGCGCGGATGACCGGTCTCGGTCTCGCGGTCGCCCCCGGTGTTGCCCTCTCCTTCGATCTGGTACGTCGTCTCGCCGAAGGTGCGCCATTTCCCGAACTTCCCGAACCGCCCGGTGCCGATGTGCCGCTGGTTCTGCGCCTCTCGCCGCTGCTGCGTGGACTGGGCGGCCCCGACAGTCTGACCGGCCTCGGCCTTGCCCCCGACACACTCGGTCCGCTTGGTGAGCGCATCGGTGCCGACCGCGCCCGCGGTCAGCTTGCGCGGCTGATCACCGATTTCGCCGCTCTCGTGCACGGTCTCGACCTGTCGGCGCTGGCCGGAGTGCGACCGCACGACGGGTCGGTGATCCGCCTGGATGCAGACGGACTCGGACGTCTGCTGAGCCGCTACGCCGACCTGACCGGCAGGGCGTTCCCCGGCACGCGCACGGAGCAGCTCGCCGCCGCCGTAACTGCGATGTGGAAGGCCTGGAACGGCCGCTCCGCCCGGCTCGTGCGTCTCGCCAAAGGTGCGCCGGAGCAGACCGGCCCCGGCCTCGTTCTCCAGGCGATGCAGTTCGGCGGCGCTGCCGGCCTGTCCGGCTTCGGCGTGTTCGAACAGGTCGATGCCGGAAATGGTACTCCGGGCCGGTTTGGATCGTTTCAGCGGTTTCGCGACGTGACCCTTCCGGGCGATCCCGGAACGGCACCGCCGGAAGGTCCCCTCTGCGAACTCCCGCCCTCGGTGCTCGCGGATCTCGACACGGCCGGTGCCGCCCTGACACGCGATGCCGGCGATGCCTTCCGGATCGAATTCGCGCTCCTGTCCGACCGGCTGCTGCTGCTCGACGCCATGCCGGTGCGCCGCAACGCCCGTTCCGCCGTGCGCATCGCCGTCGATCTCGCCCGTCAGGGCGCGATCAGCCGCGAACGCGCGCTGCTGCAGATCGAACCCAAAAGTCTGATCGAATACCTGCACCGCCAGGTGGCAGCGGAGGCGCCCCGCGACGTAATCGCCGCCGGTCTCGCAGCCAGCCCCGGGGCTGCCACCGGCCGGATCGTCTTCACCGCCGGCGAGGCCCAGGCCGCCGCCGCCCGCGGCGACCACGCCGTGCTGGTGCGCGGCGAAACCGGTCCCGAAGACATCCGCGGCATGCATTCGGCGGCGGCGGTGCTGACCCTGCGCGGCGGCATGTCGAGCCACGCGGCGGTGATCGCCCGCGGCATGGGCGTGCCCTGCGTGGTCGGCGCCACCGGGCTGCGCATCGACCTCGCCGGCCGGCGCCTGCTGAGCGCGGACGGCCGCGCCTTCGGTCCGGACGACAGTCTGACCCTCGACGGCACTGCGGGCGAAGTGATGGCCGGCCCGGTCGATCTGATCGCACCGGAACTGACCGGGGCGCTTTCGGACCTGTTGGGCTGGGCCGACGACGTGCGCAGCCTCGGGGTGCGCGCCAATGCCGACACCCCCGCCGAAGCCCGTATCGCCCGTGACTTTGGCGTCGACGGCATCGGCCTCTGTCGCACCGAAAACATGTTCTTCGATGCCGCCCGCATCACCACCATGCGCGAAATGATCCTCGCCGACTGCCCCGAAACCCGTCAGGCCGCCCTCGAGCGGCTGCTGCCGATGCAGCGGGCGGATTTCGTCGAGATGTTCGGCATCATGCGCGGCCTGCCGGTGACGATCCGTCTGCTCGATCCGCCACTGCACGAATTCCTGCCCACCGGACCGGAGGAAACCGCCGAATTCGCCCGGGCAATGGATCTTCCGGTGGCGGAGGTCACCGCCCGGGCCCGTGACCTGTTCGAGGTCAACCCGATGCTCGGCATGCGCGGCGTGCGCCTCGGCGTGGTCATGCCGGAGATCTATGAAATGCAGGCCCGGGCAATCTTCGAGGCGGCGGTCGAGGTCAACCGCGGTGCCGCCGCTCCGGTGGTGCCGGAAGTGATGATGCCGCTGGTCTCGGCCTTTCGCGAAACCGAACTGGTCAAGGACCGGATCGACAGGGTCGCCGCCGCGGTGCGCACCGAACAGGGGGTCGACTTCCAGTACCGCCTCGGGATCATGGTCGAAACGCCCCGCGCCGCACTGCGTGCCGGCGACCTCGCCGCAACCTCCGCTTTTCTGTCGTTCGGTACGAACGACCTGACCCAGATGACCTACGGCCTGTCCCGCGACGACGCCGGCCGGTTCATGCGCGAATACGTCAATCTGGGCGTATTCGACGAAGACCCGTTCCTGTCGCTCGACGTCGAGGGGGTGGGGGAACTGCTGCTGATCGCCAGCCGGCGGGGCAGGGCGCGCAACCCCCGCCTGACCCTTGGCCTCTGCGGCGAACACGGCGGCGACCCGTCCTCGATCCGGTTCTGCAAGCTGGCGGGCTTCGACTACGTGTCCTGTTCGCCGTTCCGGGTGCCGATCGCGCGCCTGGCCGCCGCCCAGGCCTCGCTGCTCACCAGATCAAGCGCGGAGCCGGACGGATGAGGCCGTTTCCCGCCGACATCGCCGCTCTCGCCGCCGCCGGAAAGGGACCGCTTGCCCGCACGCTTTCGGCGCTGGAAAACCGGCTGGGAGACGAGGACGTGGCCCGCCTGCTCGACGGTGCGCTTGCGGCGCCGCGCGGCACGGTGCTGGGGCTGACGGGACCGCCAGGCGTCGGCAAATCCACTCTGGTCAATGCGCTGGTCCACCACCTGCGGGCGCGCGGGCGCACCGTCGCGGTCATCGCCGTCGATCCCTCCTCGCACCGTACCGGCGGCGCCATCCTCGGCGACCGCACCCGGATCGAGACCGATCCGGAGGATTCCGGCGTGTTCATGCGCTCGATGGCGGCGCGGCGGCAGCTTGGCGGCCTCTCCGACATCACCTTTCCCGCGGTGGTGCTGATGCGCGCGCTGTTCGATGTGGTGATCGTCGAGACCGTCGGCGTCGGCCAGTCGGAAACCGCGATCGCCGACTGCGCCGATCTGGTGGTGTTCTGCGCCCAGCCTGGCTCCGGCGATGCCCTGCAGTTCATGAAGGCCGGCGTGGTTGAAGTGCCGGACCTGATTCTCGTCACCAAGGGCGACATGGGCGCACCGGCCTCCCGCGCCGCCGCCGATCTGCGCGGAGCGCTGTCGCTTTCCGAGCAAACCGGCGTCCCGCCGCAGGTGATTGTCGTCTCTTCGGTGACCGGAACCGGAATAGAGGCCGCCCTGGACGCGTTTTCCGACCTCGAAACCGGGCTGTGCCGGTCCGGCGCACTGGCGCGGAACCGCCGGCAACAGGTCCGGTCCTGGGTCGAAGAGCGGCTGCGCGAATCGTTTGGACGGGTGGGAGTGACTCTGCTGACCGGTCGGCCGGCCGATTCTGACTCGCCATTTGCCTCCGTTTCGGACCTTTCCAGGCGTGCCATGGCACTGGTTGATGAACTGTCCGAAAACCTCTGGAATCAATGAAATTTTGCTGATTCTTTTTTGCAAGCCCCTCGCGGAGATGGGCAGGTTTCCGCTTATCTGTTGTAATTGCTGGACTTTATCGCCGCTGTTCTGCGATCACCCCGCTTGAGAAATGAGTTTTGTACGGATCGAAATACGCTGGCGGCCTGAAAAGTCGGCGAGGGGACAGTTAACCATGATTGGAATGCAGGCATTGTTGCTGCGATTGGTGTGCGCAACTGCATGTGTCGGAATTGCATTTGCAACGGCAGGTGGAATTTCATCCGCGTCGGCGGAAAATATGGCAACAAAGCTGTCGGATACCGGGATCGTCCGGGCAATGAGCCGGGAACGCGCGTCGCTGGCGGCAGGCGGCAGTGAACGGGTTCTTGCCCTGAGCAGTGCCATGCGTCCGCCGGCCCGTTCGGACGTCACCGTCGCAACCCGCAGTGCCCCGGCCGACATCACAGCGACGCAGAACATCACCCCCGCCGCGCTCGACGCCATGCCGCGCGCCACCGGCGACGCGCAGATGGAATGCCTCGCGACGGCGATCTACTTCGAGTCCCGCGGCGAACCGCTGGCCGGTCAGATCGCCGTGGCGGAAGTCATCCTCAACCGGGTCGATTCCCGCCGCTATCCGAACACGATCTGCGGTGTGACGAACCAGGGCGCCGAAAGCGGCCGCGCCTGTCAGTTCTCCTATGCCTGCGATGGGCGCAAGGACGTAATGACCAGCCCGGTTGCCCGCAAGCGTTCCGAAAATCTGGCCGCGATCATGATCGCCGGCCGGCCGCGCACCGTCACCGACGGCGCCACCCATTTCCACGCGACCCACGTCAACCCGCGCTGGTCGCGCAATCTCGTCAAGACGGCATCTATCGGGCACCACTTGTTTTACCGGTCGCCGGTGCGTTCAGCCTCAAACTGATCGTCCGGTTCCGAAGAACAGGTCAGTCGGCGAAATTCTGCACAAGATAGAAATCGCCGCACGCCGTCCCTCCCGGGTCCACACCAATCCCCGCACCGATCCGCTCATAGTTGCGTGACAGAAGCGATTCCCGATGCTTCGGTGATGCCAGCCAGCGCGACACCACCTGTTGCGCAAGGCTCGCATAGGAATGGATCGGCACCGGCTGTCTGGTGTCGCCATAGGTGAAGTGACAGCCGGACGACTTGACGGAAATCGGTCGTCCCAGCAGCCGGTAAACCTTGTCCATGGCAATGTTTTCCGCGGCCTGATGAAATTCCACCGACTGTCCATGCATCCGCTGCCGCAGGTCGCGCTGTCCCCGAACCGGCAGCACATGTGCATGGGTCTTCAGCCGCGCCATGTTCCGCGCGTGACCGGATGCCACCCGCGCCAGTGCCGGATCCACCGCGAGCGGCGCCCGCCCGTGCTGTCGGCGCACCGCATTGGAAAAAATCACCACGGCCTCGTTGAACCTTTCCTGGTCGAGGCTGCTCGGCGAAATCGGCTGGTTCAGGCGGTCCGGCACCCGTTGCGCCATCGCTTCCTGCGCCGTGAGGCCGCCGAGTGTCAGGCACACCGCCGCCGCAAACCCTAAAAGCCCCCTCGACATCGTTCCCTTCACCGACATATCAAACCCTTTCCACGGCATGATCCCCCAAACCCGTGGGAAGGATGCCGGCGCAGGCTTTCCGTCAGATTAATCCCCGGTCCGGACGCTCCCTGAAAATCCGGGCAAGGTTAACGGTTTCCCGCCCGCGCCGCAGCGCCCGGCGGTCCGGACGGCGGAAATCCACCGATCGTGGCGGCAGACCGGGCTGCGCTGCAAACGGGGCAGGAAGAGGCACGGGTGCGACTGATATTTGACCTCGACGGAACGCTGATCGAATCGCTGCCCTCGCTCGCCGCGGCCTGCAACGCGCTGCTGGCCGAACTCGGCCGCGCCCCGCTCGACCCGGCGGTGATTCAAACCCATGTCGGTCACGGTATGGCCCGGCTGGTGGCGGGGGTGATCGACGCCTCCGGTGGCGCCGCAAGCCTCGATCCCGCTGCCTGCCGGCGGCGGTTTCGCGAGATCTACGCCGCAGATCCGGTCACCGGCGCGCATGTGTTCGAAAGTGTCCCCCAGGTCCTCGCCGGTCTCTCCTCCACCGGGCACGGTCTCGCGGTCTGCACCCAGAAACCCGACCTGCCGACCGGACTGCTGCTGCACGGGCTTGGCCTGATGCCGCCGGTCGCCGGCTTCATCGGCGGCGATACGCTCGACGTGCTCAAACCGGATCCGCGCATGTTCCATGCCGCCGCCGACCTGCTCCCGCCCGGACCGGCGGTGATGATCGGCGACAGCGAAACCGACGCGCGCACCGCCCGCGCCGCCGGGGTGCCGTTCATATTCTTCACCGGCGGCTACAGCGCCGGCGGGGTCGCGGCCCTGGCGCCCGATGCGGTGTTTAGCCATTACCGCGAGCTTCCTGGCATCATCTCGCGGCTGTAGTCCTGTGTAACACAAGGTGTAGTCCGCAGCACCATCCCGCTCTTCCGCGTGCGCCGGGATGGTGGTACTCTGAGGGCTCAAAGACGGGGCGACCGGCAGCGCAGCATACCTGGCCGGTACAACCGGCCCCGCACCAAGGAGCAGGCGACATGGCACGGCAGCTGTTTGGCACCGACGGGGTGCGCGGTCAGGCAAACGAACATCCGATGACGGCGGACATGGCGCTGCGTCTGGGCCAGGCGGCGGGGCAGTATTTCCGCCGCACCGGCGACCACGGCCACCGGGTCGTCATCGGCAAGGATACGCGGCGCTCCGGCTACATGCTGGAAAATGCCATGACCGCGGGCTTCACCTCGGTCGGCATGGACGTGTTCCTGCTCGGTCCGGTGCCGACGCCGGCGGTCGGCCTGCTGGCCCGCTCGATGCGCGCCGATCTCGGGGTGATGATCTCCGCCTCGCACAACCCCTACCAGGACAACGGCATCAAGTTCTTCGGCCCGGACGGGTTCAAACTCTCCGACGACACCGAAGAGGCGATCGAGGCGCTGGTGGAAAACGGCGTGCCGCTGGCGGAAGCCCGCGGCATCGGCAAGGCCACCCGGATCGACGACGGCCGCTACCGCTACATGGAGTTCGCCAAGACCACCTTCCCGCGCGGCCAGCGTCTCGACGGGCTGAAGGTGGTGGTCGACTGCGCCAACGGCGCCGCCTACCGCACAGCGCCCGAAGTGCTGTGGGAACTCGGCGCCGAGGTGGTGCCGCTGGCCGTCTCGCCCAACGGCTACAACATCAACGACAAGTGCGGCTCGACCCGGCCGGAAACGGCGATGGAGGCGGTTTGCGCCCATGGCGCCGATCTCGGCATCTGTCTGGACGGCGATGCCGACCGGGTTGTCATTATCGACGAAGCCGGGGTGCTGGCCGACGGCGACCAGTTCATGGGCCTGATCGCCGACCGCTGGGCCGCGGCCGACAGGCTGGCCCACGGCACCCTTGTTGCCACCGTCATGTCCAATCTCGGTCTCGAACGCCACCTGGCCGACCGGGGCCTGAAACTGCTGCGCACCGCCGTCGGTGACCGCTACGTGGTCGAGGCCATGCGCGAGGGCGGCTACAACCTCGGCGGCGAACAGTCCGGCCATGTGGTGATGACCGACCACGTTACCACCGGCGACGGGCTGATCGCCGCACTGCAGTTCCTCTCGGCAATGGTCGAAACCGGCAAACCGGCCAGCGAACTGGCCCGGGTTTTCACCGCCTATCCGCAGAAACTCACCAACATCCGCTATCAGCGCGGCACCACGCCACTCGAAGCCGCGAGCGTCATATCCGCCATTCACGCCGGCGAGGAAAAACTCCGCGGTCGCGGCCGCCTCGTGATCCGCAAATCCGGCACCGAACCTCTGGTCCGGATCATGGGCGAGTGCGAGGATCCGGTGCTGCTCGACGCGGTGCTCGGCGACATTGCCAGCGAAGTGACCCGCTTCGCCTGAATCACGACGCGCGGGGCTTCCGGCTCCGCGCCAGGTATACCCCGCCAAGGATCAGCACATAGGAGGCGACGGCGCCGGGTGTCACGGTCTCACCCAGCAGGCCGACGCCGAGGATCCCGGCCCAGACCGGGATCAGAAAGCCAACCGTCGATACGAACACCGGCCCGGCCCGGCGCACCGTTACCATCCGCATGTACTGCGCCAGCCCGGTCTGAACCAGGCCGAGCATCAGCAGCGCCAGCACCGGTCCCCAGGGCGGCACCTGCACTGGAAACTCGGAAATCCCCACCGGCAGCAGAACGACGCTGGCCGAGATGTGCGTCGCCGCCGTGGCGGGCAGGGGCGGCACATGGGGCATCGCCCGCACGATCTGCGCCGCCATCGCATAACAGAGCGCCGCGGTCAGACACGCCACCTGTCCCGGCCAGCCGCCAAACTCCAGCGTTCCGCCGCCGGTCGCACTCCAGGTCAGCAGCGCCAGACCCAGGGTTCCCAGCACGAAGCCCAACCATTTCAGCGGCGAGACGTAATCGCGAAAGATGATCCGCGACAGCAGCAGCACCAGAATCGGTATTGCCGACAGATAAAGCGCCACCATGCTGCTCGGCACGGTCCGGATCGCCCAGCTTTGCAGCATGAACGGCCCCGCCAGACCGACGATGCCGATCGCCGCGCACCAGGCCCATTCCACGCCCCAGGCGGGCACACGGCGCCCGGTCGCCAGCAGAACCCCGACCAGCGCCACCGCCGCCAGCGTCACCCGGCCCGCGGCGACAAAACCGAAACTGAACCCGGTCAGGGAAATCGCGATCAGATAAAACGACGCGCCCCAGATCATCGTCAGCAGAGCAAGATAGATCCACGACCGCCTGTCCGGCACCGCCGACGCGCTCATGTCAGGTACGGCATTCATGCCAAAATCCGTCTGCCGCTCTGCGAGACGCCAAGCCCGGCCAGGATAAGCACCAGCCCGGCGAGAAACTGCGGCGGTACCGGCTCGCTGAGCACGACTGCCCCGATCAGCAGCGCCCAGACCGGCACCATGTAATTGACCAGACTGAGAAACGAAGGCCCCGCCGTCTGCACCACGAACACCAGCAGCAGCGTGGCCAGCGCCGTGGGAAACACCCCGAGGTAAAGCACGCCGGCGACGGCCTGCGGCGGCGGCACCGGCGGTATGCCCTCGAAAATCAGCGCCGCCGGAACGATCAGCGCCGACGCGAGCAGCAGACCCGCTGCGGCGAAACTCAGGTAGGGCCCGGAGGGTGCCAGCCTGGTGGTGATCGACCCCAGCGCATAACAGCCCGACGCGGCAATACAGGCAAACTGCGCCAGACGGTGAACCTCGACGCCCGCGCCACCCCCGAACGGTCTGATCAGGAAAACCACACCGACAAACCCGACCAGAAACCCGGCACTCCTGCGCCAGGTCATCCGCTCACCCGGCACGAACACATGTGCCAGCGGCAGGACCAGCAGCGGCACCACCGCCATCGTCACCCCGGCAAATCCCGAGGTCACCCGCAACTGGCCCCAGGACAGCAGCGCAAACGGCACCGCATTGGAAAACAGCGCCATCCCGAGACAGTGCAGCCAGATCCGCCGCCCGAGCGGGCTTCCCGCATCCGGCAGTCCGTCCCCCCGCAGAAATGCAAATACCGTCAGGATCAGCGCCGCCAGCGAGATCCGGATCGCCGCCACGGAAATCGGCCCGAAACCTTCCAGCGACAGCGCCACACCCAGAAACGACGTGCCCCAGATCAGCCCGAGCAGGCAGAGGAGAAACCAGGCGAGTGGCGTGGGGCGGGAATTCGGCATCAGTTCAGTCTGCCCGGTCGGAGGATTGCGTCCGAACCCATGCCCGGAAATCCGCCTGGATACCAGTGGGAAGATTGGCCTGCCGCTGCCTGGGCGTTTCGCGCAGGCCGTTGCCCTCGGGATCAGCTTGCCCGCGCGGCCACGCCGATTCAGTTCAGGGCAGGGTCAACCCAGTATTTGGTGCCCGCCGCCGTTGCCGATGCCTTCCATCCCTGTTCGGTCAAAAAAAACATCGCCCGCCCGTCGATCCAATGGACGCCGAGGCTTGCCGTGTCGTCACCGAACATGGTTCCGGCGTCGGCGCTGGCATCATAGCCGTAGGTGACGAACTCATTGAAAAGCCACTCCTCCCGGAACAGGATCACAACCTGGGTTTCAAATCCGCCGAGCCCGAACGACCATCCCACACCGGCGGTGCCCATCCCCATGTAAATCCGCCCGGCATCCTCGCCGGAAACGGCAACGCCACGGCCGGCACCCGCGGCGATTCCCGCGAGGACAACTTTTCGGGTGTCGAAAACCGCATGGCCGTAGCTCTCACTGAAGAGAACCATTGCGTCGGGCTGCTCCTGAAACAGTCGCTCAAGGGTGCGTGCGGCCATGATGTCGAGTTCCGCCCGCGTCTCTTCCGGCGTAGCCTCATTGGTAAACAGATCAACGGTTGAGTTTATGCTCTCGTTCGTTCTGTCGCCGATAACCTTTGCACCATCCTGGACGGCATCCGCGCCCTGCCGCAACAGGTCGGCACCCTGATTCAGCCTGTCGCGCCAGGACTGGGCCTGCGCTCCGGTCGAGACGGTCAGGGCAAGCGTCGTAAACAGTGCAAGCGGGGTCATGGGGGCGTCCTGAAAGTCCCGGCATCCCAAAACTGACGCCTCACCGTACTATGTCCAATGTCCGGCATGCGTCAATTCGGCGCAGCCGCCGGGTGACCCGGCAACCCACGCGTAAACCACGCCCATGGCCCGCCGCACCTGCGCCCGTCGTGCGTCCAATGGGCCAGCCCAACCTGTTCAACCCATGAGTGCCGGTGTCTGTTGCCGGACCTGAAACCGCAGCATCTGTCCGGAAATTTCCCCCTTGGCATGGCGGAAAAACTCACCTATGTGGGCCGTGGGCGCGCTTCCGAAAAAGGGTGAGCGGGGCGGGCTCAGCGCACTCACCCTGACGACGGAGATGGCCCATGAGCCAGTCCCTTGCCGATACGGCCGTTGCCGTGGCACCTGAAAAACCAACCGTTAAGCCTGCACGCCCGGAATTTTCCTCCGGCCCCTGCCCGAAACGCCCGGGCTGGTCGGCAGAGACCGTCGCTGCCAAGGCCTTTCTCGGCCGGTCGCACCGCGCCGCAAAACCCAAGGCCCAGCTGAAGGAAGCCATTGACCGCACCGCCGCCCTGCTCGGCGTGCCCGAAGGTTACCGCGTCGGCATCGTTCCGGGCTCCGACACCGGCGCCTTCGAGATGGCCATGTGGTCGATGCTTGGCGCCCGTCCCGTGGACATGCTCGTCTGGGAAAGCTTCGGCGCCGGCTGGGCCACTGACGCTTCCAAGCAGCTCAAGCTCGACGACTGCCGCATCCTGACGGCGGAATACGGCGAACTGCCCGACCTTGCTTCGGTGCGGGCCGATGCGGATGTCTGCTTTACCTGGAACGGCACCACTTCCGGTGCACGGGTGCCAAACGCCGACTGGATCGCCGCCGACCGCACCGGGCTCACCTTCTGCGACGCCACCTCCGCCGCCTTTGCCCAGGATCTCGACTGGCCGAAACTCGACGTCACCACCTTCTCCTGGCAGAAGGCGATGGGCGGCGAGGGCGGCCACGGCGTGCTGATCCTCAGCCCCCGCGCGGTTGAGCGGCTGGAAGGCTTCACCCCCGACCGGCCGCTGCCGAAGGTCTTTCGTCTGACCAAGGGCGGAAAACTGATCGACGGCATCTTCGCCGGCGAAACCATCAACACGCCTTCGATGTTCTGCGTCGCAGACTGCATCGACGCGCTCGACTGGATGGACGGGATCGGCGGTCTGAAGGCCACGATGGCCCGCGCCGACAAAAACGCCGCCGCGCTCCAGGCCTGGGTCGACCGGACGCCGTGGATCGAAAACCTCGTGCCGGATGCGGCTGCCCGCTCCAACACGTCCGTCTGTCTGAAGATCACCGATCCGCAGATCGCCGCCCTTGACGATTCCGCCCAGCGCGATTTTGTCAAACGCATGACCAGACTGCTCGAAGGCGAAAACGCCGGCCTCGATATCGGCGGCTACCGTGACGCCCCTCCGGGCCTGCGCATCTGGTGCGGCACCACCGTCGAAACCGCCGACATCGAGGCGCTGACCCCATGGCTCGACTGGGCCTTCGAGACGGCCCGATCCGAACGGTAACCGCTTCGGGCCGGTCGGATGCACCTGCGTGAGGCAACGCCCGCCGACATTCCACTGCTGCGGCACTGGGACCGACAGCCCCATGTCGCGGCCTCGGGTGTCGAGGACTGGGACTGGGCGGAAATGCTCTCCGAACGTCCCGTGTGGCGCGAAATGCTGATCGCGGAGGAAGACGGCCGCCCGGTCGGCTTCCTGCAGATCATCGACCCGGAAGCCGAGGACACCCGCTACTGGGGCGACTGCGGCCCTGGCCTGCGCGCCATCGACATCTGGATCGGCGAACTCTCTGACACCGGACGCGGACTTGGCACGCAGATGATGCAGGCCACCTTCGCCCGGTGCTTCGCCGACAACACGGTCCGCGCCGTCCTGATCGACCCGCTGGCCACCAACACCGCCGCCCACCGGTTCTACCGCCGCCTGGGTTTCAAATTGGTCGGGCCGCGCCGTTTTGACGACGACGACTGCCTGGTCTTCGAACTGACCCGCGCCGCCTGGCGCCAAGGAGACTGACATGCCCAAAGTTCTCATTTCCGACGCCCTCTCGGACGCCGCCGTCCAGATCTTCCGCGACCGCGGCGTCGAGGTCGATTTCCAGCCAAAGCTCGGCAAGGACCCGGCGAAGCTGGCCGAAATCATCGGCAATTACGACGGCCTCGCCATCCGCTCCGCCACCAAGGCGACCGCCGATCTGATCGCCAAAGCCGACAACCTCAAGGTCATCGGCCGCGCCGGCATCGGTGTCGACAACGTCGACATCGCCGCCGCATCGTCGCGCGGCATCGTGGTGATGAACACGCCGTTCGGCAACTCGATCACCACCGCCGAACACGCCATCGCCATGATGTTCGCCTGCGCCCGCCAGATCCCCGCAGCCGACGCCTCGACCCGTGCCGGCAAATGGGAAAAATCCGCGTTCATGGGCTCGGAAATCACCGGCAAGACCCTTGGTCTGATCGGCGCCGGCAACATCGGCTCCGTGGTCGCCTCCCGCGCCATCGGCCTCAGGATGAAGGTGATCGCCTACGATCCGTTCCTGACGGCGGAAA
This sequence comes from Alphaproteobacteria bacterium, assembly GCA_030432315.1. Classification (GTDB taxonomy): domain Bacteria; phylum Pseudomonadota; class Alphaproteobacteria; order Rhodobacterales; family Rhodobacteraceae; genus Amaricoccus. The sequence continues at coordinate 15,185 of JAUIHM010000046.1, forward strand.
AGGCGCAGAGCATGGGCGTCGAGCGGATCGAGGACCTCGACGATCTGCTGGCCCGCGCCGATTTCATCACGCTTCATCTGCCGAAAACCGAAAAGACCGCCAACCTGCTCTCGGCCGACCGTATCGCCAGGATCAAGCCGGGCGCGCGCCTGATCAACTGCGCCCGCGGCGGCCTCGTCGATGAACGGGCGGTGGCAGACGCCCTGAAATCCGGCCGGCTTGCCGGGGCTGCCTTCGACGTCTTCGCCGAGGAACCCGCCACCGAAAATCCGCTGTTCGATGCACCGAACGTGGTCTGCACCCCGCATCTCGGCGCTGCCACTTCCGAGGCTCAGGAAAACGTCGCCCTCCAGGTGGCCGAACAGATGTCGGACTACCTGATGCAGGGGGCGATCTCCAACGCCCTCAACGCGCCCTCCGTCACCGCCGAGGAAGCGCCGATCCTCAAACCCTGGGTCAGTCTCTGCGAAATGCTCGGCAGCTTCGCCGGCCAGGTGACCGAACACCCGATCAAGGAAATCGAGATCGAGTATGTTGGCGCCGTGGGCGATCTCAACCTCAAACCGCTCACCGCGGCGCTCACCGCCGGCCTGCTCTTGCCACTGGTGGGCGAAGGCGGGGTCAACATGGTCTCCGCGCCGGTCGTGGCCCGTGACCGCGGCATCCAGATCTCGGAAACCCGCAAGGACGCCCAGGGCGCCTTCGGCTCCTACGTGCGGCTGGTGGTGACCACCGAGGTCCAGACCCGTTCCGTCGCCGGGACGATCTACTCCGACGGCAAGCCGCGCTTCATCCAGATCAAGGGCATCAACTTCGAGGCCGAACCGATGAAGCACATGCTCTACACCACCAACACCGATGCACCGGGGTACATCGGCGCCCTCGGCACCAAACTCGGCGAGCACGGCATGAACATTGCCACCTTCGGTCTCGGCCGTTCGGCCAAGAGCGGCGAGGCCATCGCCCTGATCGGCGTCGACGAGCGGGTGGAACCTGAAGTTCTGGCGGAAATCCGGGCGCTGCCGCAGGTTCGGCAGGCCAAGGCACTGAACTTCTGAAACCGGCGCAACCGGTCTGAACGTTATGGCGCGGGCGCTTCGGCTTCCGCGCCATTTTCGTTGCGAAGGCGCGATCCGCGCCGAAAACGGCGTTCCGCCTCTCAGGCCGGATTCGGGCGCGGGCTCCTGAGCAGTGACCGAACCGGCTCCGAAGTCAGCCGGTCGCCGCCGCTGACCAGCGCGAAAAGATCGGCGGGACCTGTCGGGATCTGGACCACCGCCATGTCCCTGTGGCGGCGCTTCAGGTCCATCGCGAGTTCGCCGCCCGCGGCCCTGTCCGACGGGCCGAGGTCGATCACGCACACCGAAGGAACCGGTCCGCGGTCGATCGCTGCCAGCGCCTCATCGGCGGTGCGGGCAACTGCGACCGGGTGGCCGTCCCGCTCAAACTGTTGGCGCAGAACATTCGACAGCGTCGCGTTTTCGACCACCAGCAGCACCGCCGCCGGTTCCCCTGATCCGGAAATGTCGGCTGCGGCTGGCGCAGACGCGGCGGGCCGCTCCGCACGCGGGAAGGCAAGGAAAACCGTCGTGCGGTGGCCGGGGCGCGAATCGATGCAGATGCCGCCACCGCCTGCACTGCAGCATTCGGCCGCCGCCAGCAGACCGGACCCTGACAACTCGCCCGTTTCCTCGAACGTCCCGACCTCCCGCAACAGGCTCTCGGGGCTCATGCCGCCAGTGGTGTCGCAGACCGATACGACCAGATATTCGCCGGGGGCCAGACCGCGCGGCGGATTGAAGTACTTTCCCCGGCTTTCGGAGAACGTCTCGACCCTGGCCCTGATCTCGACCCGGCCGCCTGACGGCATCGCGTCACTGGCGCTGGCGATGAGACCGTGCAGCGCACTCTCCAGCGCCGCTGCGTCGACAACCGCACCGTCGCCCGCCCCCAACTGCAGATCCAGATCGATTTCGACTGCGTCCGGCGTCACCCGCCGACACGTCTCGACCACCCGGCGCACGAGGGGTTCCAGTTCGCGGAACTCCGGCGTCATCGTCGCCCGTCTGGCGTGGGAGAGCAACTTCACCGTCAGCGCCGCGGCCCGCGCGGCTGCGTCGAGCACGTCCTGAAAATAGCGGTCGCGCAGCGCGGTATCAGTCTTCAGGAGGTCGATATTGCGGTTCGCAACTTCCAGTGTCGCGTTGAAATCGCGTGTCACGCCCGTCACCAGCTGGTTCAGCGACTTCATGTTCGCCGCCCGCATCGACCTCAGTTCGCCCGAATGGCGCGAATCCTGGGTCGCCAGCCGCGCTGCTGCCAGCTGGGCCGACAAATGTTCCGCCCGTGCCGTCTGCCGCACGATGATCAGACCGGCAACCGCAAGCATGAAAACCAGCGCCGCCGCGACCAGGGCGAGGCGGAAATTGGCCGTCAGCCACCCGGCCTCGGTCGCCCGAAGCGCCACGAGACAGACGACCAGGGTCAGAAAAATCAGATTGGGCACGACCCGGCGAAAGATTCTCCCGCCCTGGCCCGCGTCGAAAATCAGGCTGACCCAGCCGCGATGCCGGTCGAGACACAGCAGCGCCAACTGCAGCAGCAGCAGCCCCAGCGCCGTGTGAAGCGCGATCAGGCTGAACCCCTTAACGCCGGTCAGGGCGTCCGCATTGAACAGGTAGCCGATCAGCGCCGTCGTCGACGCAAACGCGCCGATGCTGTCGAACACCTGCGGAACGATGCTTCGGCGAAATGCCGGCAGGGTACGCAACCCGAGGCTCACCGCGATGCAGCCGAGGCCGACCGCGGTCGCAATCGACATGCCGTCGGCATTCCCGAGTCCCGTCACCAGAAGCGGCCGCCAGAAATATCCTGCAATGTCGAGGGCGATGAACAGCACCGCCAGCCGCGCAATCCAGACCGGCGCCCGTACCGTCATCGCGGCAACTCCGATACTGCCGGCCAGAAGCGACAGGGCGGTTTCCGGCACCATCGCCGGGTAGTCCGGCCTGATCCGGATGAGGGCATCAACCCCTAGGCCCCAGCCGAAAATCAGCACCGTGAGCGAAATCAGCGTCACCGCCAGCGCAAGGGGCAGCGACGGAACGGTCTCCGGGTGCGGCGACAGCTCTCCCGGATAGCTGAATCGACGGTCGATCCAGACGTCCTGCCTTGCCGCTTCCGCTTTGATGTTCATATTGTCAGCGACACCCTTGCGCTAATTTGTGTCAACTTTTGGTTGTATTGTAGGATTTGGGTGATCCATGTCAATGCGGCGCGGCTGAGGGTCGGCATGACCCCGCCGATTCTCCACCGCCATCGCCGACGGTTCAGGTGACCTGGCTGCTTCCGAGCAGGACCGTGTCCATGGCGATGTCCCAGGGCTGGGGAAAGATGGTCGGCATCAGGCAGAAGTTCGCACCAACTCCGATACTGCGTGTTTCTGCGGGCAGAGCCGCCAGCGTCCTGTCGTAACAGCCGCCGCCATTGCCGAGCCGAAAGCCGTCCCGGTCAACCCCGACCAGCGGCACGATCACCAAGTCCGGCGTCACCGGCCCGCCCTCAGCCGGAACCGGAATGTCCCACACGCCCCGAACCATCGCGCAGCCAGGGCTCCAGCGCAGAAACTGTAGCGGCTGGCGCATGTCGACCACCACCGGCAACGCCGCCGTCGCGCCCTGCGCGGCCAGTCCCGCCATCCACGACCGCAGGTCCAGCTCGCCGCGGATCGGCCAGTAAACGGCAACCGTCAGGCCCGAAACCGCGCCGAGCGTGGCATCGAGCCGTCGCGTCACCTCTGCGGTCTGCGCAGCCCGATCCTCCCGGGACATCGCCCGTCGCAGACCATAAAGCCGCAGTCGCTCCGCCCGCCGGAACCGCGCCACATCGCGCCGGGTTTCGGCATCGACCGCATGGCCTCCGACGATTTCGTCAGCGAAACACGGTGAACTGCCGCCCTGATCGCAACAATCCTGCATCCCCCCTCCGATCCGTCAAGCCGTCCGCCCGGCCCGGGCGGTTCACCCGGCCCAATCGTCTCACATCCCGATCTGCCCGGCAAGCGCGGCCCCGTCCGCCGCCGGCAGAGGCGCGTTTGCCAGGGTGCCCCGCCGCAGGCCTGCGATTCCGATTGCCCGTCCCGGTTCACCGGCTATAACTCCCGACGTAACAGTGAGGCGCGAAACATGGGTAATGTAGTCGTAGTCGGAGCCCAGTGGGGTGACGAGGGCAAGGGAAAGATCGTCGACTGGCTGTCCGAACGGGCCGACGTGGTCGCGCGGTTTCAGGGCGGGCACAATGCCGGTCACACCCTGGTCATCGATGGCGAAGTCTACAAACTCCACGCGCTGCCCTCCGGCATCGTGCGCGGCGGCAAGCTTTCGGTGATCGGCAACGGTGTCGTGCTCGACCCCTGGCACCTGATCGAGGAAATCGCCACCGTCCGCGCCCAGGGGGTGGCGGTCACGCCGGAAACCCTGATGATCGCCGAAAACACCCCGCTGATCCTGCCGTTCCACGGCGAACTGGACCGCGCCCGTGAGAACCAGAATTCCGTCGCCCGCATCGGCACCACCGGCCGCGGCATCGGCCCGTGCTATGAGGACAAGGTCGGCCGCCGGGTGATCCGCGTCGCCGATCTCGCCGACAACGCGACGCTGGAACTGCGCGTCGACCGTGCGCTGGTGCACCACAACGCCCTGCGCGCGGGCCTCGGGCTCGACGCGATCGACCGCGACGACCTGCTGAACCGGCTTCGCGCCATCGCACCTGAAATCCTTCAGTACGCCGCCCCCGTCTGGAAGGTGCTGAACGACCGCCGCAGGGCCGGTCAGCGCATCCTGTTCGAGGGCGCCCAGGGCGCGCTGCTCGACATCGACTTCGGCACCTATCCCTTCGTCACCTCGTCAAACGTCATCGCCGGCCAGGCGGCGACCGGCACCGGCATCGGCCCCGGCGGCATCGATTTCGTGCTCGGCATCGTCAAGGCCTACACCACCCGGGTGGGCGAGGGCCCGTTCCCGACCGAACTGCACGACGCCGACGGCCAGCGCCTCGGCGAACGCGGCCACGAATTCGGCACCACCACGGGCCGCAAGCGCCGCTGCGGCTGGTTCGACGCCTGTCTGCTGCGCCAGACCTGCGCCACCTCCGGCGTCACCGGCATCGCCCTGACCAAACTCGACGTGCTCGACGGCTTCGACGAACTGAAAATCTGCGTCGCCTACGACCTCGACGGCGAACGGCTCGACTACCTGCCGACCGCCGCCGACCGCCAGGCGCGGGTCAGGCCGATCTACGAAACCGTCAAGGGCTGGAACGAATCCACCGCCGGCGCGCGCTCCTGGGCCGACCTGCCGGCGGAAGCGATCAAATACGTGCGCCGGATCGAGGAACTGATCGACTGCCCGGTCGCGCTGCTCTCCACTTCGCCCGAGCGCGACGACACGATCCTCGTCACCGATCCCTTCTCCGCATGAGCCTGTCCTGGAAAGCCCGCCGCCGATGGGCACTGGTGGTTCTCATTCTCGGTCTGCCTGCCTATATTGTGGTTGCGGTCAGCCTCGTGGGACTCCTCGGGCGGCCGGGGCTGGTCTGGGAACTGCTGATCTTCGTCGGTCTGGGGTTTCTGTGGATGCTGCCGCTGCGTCGGGTGTTCCTCGGCGTCGGCAGGGCCGACCCGGACGCGCCACCCCCTCCGCCGGAGGGCCGTCACTGACCCTCTCACCCATGGTGGAACCGTGATGCTGAAACCTGCGCTTCTGAGCCTCGGCCTTTCCGTCCTGCTGCCCTCCGTGGCCCCTGCCGAAGAGATCGGCGAAGTCACGACGGCTTTCAAACTGCTCGGCGCCAACCACCGGATCGTCGTCGAGGCGTTCGACGATCCGAAAGTCGAAGGCGTCAGCTGCTTCGTCAGCCGCGCCCGCACCGGTGGGATCTCCGGCAGCCTCGGCCTCGCCGAAGACACTTCCGACGCCTCGATCGCCTGCCGCCAGACCGGCCCCGTCGCCTTCCGCGACGAACTGAAAGACGGCGAGGAGGTGTTCAACCGCCGCGCCTCGATCCTGTTCAAGACCTTCCAGGTGGTCCGGTTCTTCGATCAAAAGCGCAACACCCTGGTCTACCTGTCCTATTCCGACAAGCTGGTGGACGGCTCGCCCAAGAACAGCATTTCCGCGGTGGTGATCCGCGACATGGAGTGACCCGGCCGCCGGTTCTGGTCCGCTGCGACCATCCGGTGCTGCTGGTGGGGGCCGGGCCGCTGCCACCTGGCATGCCAGGATCTGTGCTCGATCTCGCCCCGGCACTCGTCGCCGTCGACGGCGGCGCCCACCATGTCGAGACGCATCACGACCGTATCCTGGCCGTTCTGGGGGACATGGATTCCGTCGATCCGGACTGGTCCGCGCGGCACCCGGCAATCCCGGTGCACCGCATAACCGAACAGGACAGCACCGACCTCGAAAAAGGGCTTTACTCCACCGAAGCGCCGCTGCTGCTCGGGCTTGGTTTCCTCGGGGGGCGCATGGACCACCATTTGGCGGCAATGAACGCGCTGGTGAAAAATCCGCAGCGGCGCCTGATCCTGATCGGCGACGAAGACATCTGCTTTCTCTGTCCCCCCCGGCTCAACCTCGACCTTCCTGCGGGAACCCGGGTGTCGTTCTTTCCGATGTCGCAGGCGCGGGGACTTGCCTCAACCGGTCTGCGCTGGCCGGTGGACGGGCTGGACTTCCGCCCCGACGGGCGGATCGGCACCTCCAATGAGGCCACCGGCGGGCGGATGCAGGCGGGCTTCGACCGCCCAGGCATCCTGGTCATCCTGCCGCAGGACAGCCTGCGGCAGGTCGCGGCCCGGCTTGAGGCCGGTGAAGCCTGGCCCGGGAACGCCGGAGCGTCCTGAGCCGGGCCGGGCGCGTCAGCCCTGAACTTCCTCGATGGTCACGGCGACCGCTTCAACCATGGTGACGAGCACCCGGTCGCCACGGGTCAGACCGGCGGCAAAGCTGCGCATTTCCGGCTTCACGACCGTCCGCTGCATCGACCCGTCCGGCAGACGGATGCTGGCCATGCCGGTGTCGGCGTCATAGCTCACCACTTCCACCACCAGCGAAGTCGTTGTTGCCTCAAGACCGCCGGGCAGGGCGCCCTCTACGGCTTCAGCCGAAAGGACCGTGGTCACTTCGGTGCCCGGATCGCCGGCATCCGCCATCTGCAGGGTGGTCGACTCGTAGTATTCCATCACCACCACGTCGCCGGCCTCAAGCTGGTCGAGGTTCCGGATCCCGTCATTGGCAATGACCGTGAAGGCCTGGCCGGTCTCATCGTCGGTCAGGCGGACAACCCGCTCGGTCTTGTCGACGCTGACGATTGTCGCGGTCGCGGTGACCAGTTCGGCAGTGGTCGGCGCCGTGTCCTTGCCGGGCATGTTAAACCCGCCGCACCCTGCCAGAAAGAGCGCTGCCGCCGTGGTGACTGCCAGTTGAATTCGCATGATATGGTTCCTTCCTGTCGAATTTATACTACAGATGGACAAATCTTATCGCCGCACCGTGATAGCGGCGGCATCGTCTCCGGGCAAGCGCGCAGGGAAAATAACCTGCCCAAACAGCAGGTTTCCGCCCATTTTTCTGCCCCGCACCGTCGCTTCGGCACCGGACCCTGACCCCGTCCGCGGGCCGGTCAATGTGATTGGGAAGGTAAAGCCGCGCCGAAGCCTCTTCGCTTCGATTGCGCTGAAAAAATCCCCTGTGCAGGGAGCCTGCACAGGGAGATCTCCGCGTCAGCTTGCCTTGGTGATCTGCGGCGGCCACCAGGACCCGTCGAGGACCGAAGGCTTTGTCTCCTTGGGCCAGTAGAGACGGAACATCGGGATGAATGCCGCGTCCGGCGCCGGCAGCCAGTTTGCCTCCCTGTCCGCACCCGGATTGTCCTTCTGCAGGTAAAGGTCGATCGACCCGTCGGCGTTCGTCTTGAGCTGGTTCCGCTCGCTGAGCGTGTAGCGGTTCAACGGATTCGCGACAAAGAAGTACTGGCTGTCGTACATGGTCAGCGACCAGAAGCCGTTGGCCGGCGGCAGGTCGTCCTTCGACGCGAAATGGATGACGTAGTCGTGCTTGGAGGCGTCGAGCGGATCCCCGTCGGCGTCTGTGAGCCCGACCGGATAGACGGCATCCTTCGGCGCATTCGCCGGGATGCCGAAGGCCGCAAGCCAGGCGCGCGCCATGTAGTCGGTGCCGTAGTGGCCCACCTTGAGGTTGACCAGCCAGCCCTGGTTCACCGTACCGGACTGCGCGGTATAGGCATCGATCTTGTCCCACGCCGCCTTCGGTGCCGCCTTGATGGCGGCGGCCACGTCGTCATCGAATTTCGACAGGTCGAACGGCTGTCCGGGCACGAGGCCGATTTCGGCCATCTTTGCCACCATCGGCGCGTCTTCGGCCGTTGGCGGGTTGTCCGTCATCAGTTCGGCCATCCAGCCGAAATACTGCTCGGCGTCGAGCGCATTCACCTGATCGCGCACCGCCGTTTTCATGTCGATGCTCGGATCAACCTTGCCGGGAGGCGGTGTGTAGTCCTTGCCCCACGCGCTCAGAGGATAGAGCTTGTACTGGTCCTGCAGCGCCCAGACCTCCTTGTAGTCCTCCTCCGTCCCGGTGGAATAGGTCCGGGCCAGGATCCAAACGGTTCCAGTCGGCGACTTCACCTCCGTCACGCCGTCCGGCAGCGTGCCGCTCCAGCCCGGCCCGGTGATCACATGCGTCTGCGCCCCCTGTCCCGTGGTCCGTGAACCGGGATCGGCAACCACCGGCACCCAGGCGTCGTAGAATTCCCAGACATAGTAGCGGTCACCCATGTCGGGCCAGCTTATGACCCAGGGCTCTTCCGTGACATCTATGAATGCGTTCGAGTAAAGCGTATCCGCGTTCGGCGCCGTAACGTCCTTGAATTCGGCCGTGGGGTATTCGCGCAGATTGGCGAACTGTCCCATCGGCGCGTGCTTCGTCGTAGGCTTCTCGACGTTCGTCATGACCTTGCGTGTCATTTCGACCGAGATCAGTGAATAACCGTAGATATAGGCGTCCTCGGCGATGGCCTGCGCCTCGTCCGCCGTCAGCGCCTGAACCGCGTTGCCCGCCAACAGCCCCGCGGCCGTCAGCAGACAGATAATTTTTCGCTTCATTGAAGAACCCCCTTGGTCGGCCAAATATTTGGATTTGTGATCTACGCGTGGAACGATTACAGTTTCATGACGGCCTCAACTCCGGGCCGCCAGCGGCAAAAATATAACAATGTCAAACGGGACCGCGCAATCCCCGGCACGCAATCTGCGGACGCATCTCGGGGGCCAGGCGTTCAGGTCCTGCAAACCTGCCCGTGAACTGCTCAGGCTGCGCGGTTAACCTTTTGGGCCTTTCGGGAATTCGTTGGTACCGGAAGGGTATCGGTAGGGTATCGAAAGGGTATCCGATCGCCACGTGGTTAACGGCGTTCCGGACGGTCAGCAGGCGGGCACGTTGACCGCCAGCCCCCCGAGCGAAGTTTCCTTGTATTTCACGTCCATGTCCCGTCCGGTCTGGCGCAGAGTTTCCACGCAGGCATCGAGACTTACGAGGTGTTTTCCATCCCCGCGCATCGCCAGCGACGCCGCCGAAACCGCCTTGATCGCCCCCAGCCCGTTGCGTTCGATACAGGGCGCCTGCACCAGCCCCGCAATCGGGTCGCAGGTCATCCCGAGGTGATGCTCAAGCGCAATTTCCGAAGCATTTTCAATCTGTTCCGGTGTTCCGCCCAGCACCGCCGCAAGCCCCGCCGCCGCCATCGCCGCGGCTGATCCGACCTCGCCCTGACACCCCACTTCCGCCCCGGAAATCGATGCATTGGTCTTGATGATCCCACCCACCGCCGCCGCCGTCAGCAGGAACTCCGGCACCCGCGCCCGCGACGCCCCCGGCACATGGTCGAGCCAGTAACGTATTGTCGCCGGAACCACACCCGCCGCCCCGTTGGTAGGTGCGGTGACCACCCGGCCACCGGCAGCATTTTCCTCATTCACCGCAATGGCATAGACGGAAATCCAATCGTTGACCGTATGCGGTGCGGTCAGGTTTTTGCCCCGTTCCTCCAGCAGCTTTTGGTGTATGTTCATCGCCCTGCGGCGCACTTTCAATCCGCCCGGAAGGATGCCGTCCCGCGCAAGACCGGCGTCGATACAACTGTTCATCACCTCCCAGATCCGGGCAATTCCCGCATCGAGGTGTCGTGCCGAATACCGCCGCAACTCGTTTTCCCGCTTCATCGCGGCAATCGATTTTCCGGAGTCTTCCGCCATCCGCAGCATCTCCGAAGCCGACCGGAAAGGATAGGGCACTGCATCGCCCTCCGCCTCCGACACCGGAGTTTCAAGTTCCCGCTCCGTCAGGACAAAGCCACCCCCGACCGAGTAGTAAGTCTCTGTAAAGTATAGGTTTCCATGTTCGTCCCAAGCGTTCAGAACCAGTCCGTTGGCATGCCCCGGCAGGGTCCTTTCATAGTCGAAAACCAGGTCCGATTTCGGGTCGAAGTCGAGGTCCGGAAGCCCCGGCGGCGTGACCTTCCGCGTCTCGGTGATCGACGCCATCGCCGCATCCGCCCTCTCCGCGTCAAATGCATCGGGCTGAAATCCCGCCAGACCCAGGATCACCGCCCGGTCGGTCGCATGCCCTTTGCCGGTAAACGCCAGCGACCCGTGCAGACTTGCGCCGAGGCGGCTCAGGTCGCCCGAACCCGGTACCCGGTCCGCTCCCCTGACCAGGGTCTCGACAAACCTCCCCGCCGCAACCATCGGTCCCATCGTATGGCTTGAGGAAGGGCCGACTCCAATCTTGAAAATGTCAAAAACACTCAGAAACATCATCCATTCTCCCGCCGCTCCGTCATTCCTACCACTCCCGTTCCATTTGTGCCGCACAATTGCGACACCCGTGCTCCCCCGGGCGAAATCAGGGGAGGAAGTGGAGCAGAAACGCCAGGGAATACTCCGATTTCCGGCGCCACGGCCCCTCGACATGCGATCCACGGTTGCGTGAATGCGCCTTTCGGTTCACGAAGACTGACGTTATAACCCGATGCAACCCGTTCGGAGAGCCCATGGAAACCACGCAGAATACCCTTTCAGGTTCGGACAACGCAAAACGTGCCGCCGCGGCCCGGGCTCTGGAGATGGTCGAAAACGGAATGAAGGTCGGGCTGGGAACCGGCTCGACCGCCGCGTGGTTCGTGCGGCTGCTGTCTGAGCGCATTCACCGCGAAGGGCTCGCGATCGTTGGCGTGGCAACGTCCAGCACCACGGTTTTCCTCGCCAAGGATCTGGGTGTGCCGCTTACCTCCCTCGACGAAGCGGGGACGCTGGACCTTACGGTAGACGGCACCGACGAGTTCGATGCCGGTCTCAATCTCATCAAGGGCGGCGGAGCGGCGCTTCTGAGGGAGAAAATCGTCGCCGCAGCAAGTAACCGCCTCGTGGTGATAGCCGACGATTCCAAGCGCGTTGCCGAACTTGGCACCTTTCCTCTACCGGTGGAGGTCATCCGTTTCGGCGTCGAATACACGCGTTCGGCAGTGCTGGATGTGCTCTCAAAGATGGATGTGGCCGGTGCGCAGGTCGAACTGCGAAAGGTCAGGGACGGTGCCCTGGTGACGGATGAGGGTCACTACATTCTCGATCTGCATCTGGGCCGGATCGGTAACCCCTCGCGCCTTTCGGCCGCGCTCAACGCCCTGCCTGGTGTGGTGGAAACCGGGCTTTTCATTGGCATGGCAGACACAGTTATCGTAGGAAAGGCGGAAGGCTGGTGCGAAATGCACTTCAGGGATGCGCCAATGGACACATCCGAACTCATGCGGAATGAGGACGCCTGAAATTTCTTATGCCGGATTTTGATTTTGACCTCTTCGTAATAGGCGGTGGATCTGCCGGTGTACGTGCCGCACGCATTTCTGCACAACATGGCGCGCGCGTCGCTCTCGCCGAGGAATACCGCTATGGCGGGACCTGCGTCATTCGCGGCTGCGTTCCGAAAAAGCTCATGGTTTACGCGAGCAGTTTCGCTGATGCCTTTGAAGATGCCGCCGGTTTTGGGTGGAAAGTGGGGGAGAGGTCGTTTGACTGGTGCAGCTTTATCGCGGCAAAGGATGCCGAGATTTCGCGCCTCGAAGCGATCTATCACGGGAATCTGCAAAAGGCCGGGGTGCAGCTGTTCGGCGCTCAGGCGGTCCTGATCGATGCCCATCGGGTGCGTCTGGCGACCGGTGCCGAGTATTCGGCAAAATACATTCTTGTCGCCACCGGCGGCACGCCGTTTGTCCCGGAAATCCCCGGAGCGGAACTGGCCGTCACGTCAAACGAGATGTTCCACCTTGAACGGCAACCCGAGAGGTTGGCAATTGTTGGAGGCGGATATATCGCCAGTGAGTTCGCCGGCATCATGAACGGACTCGGGACCCACGTTACCCAGTTCTACCGCGGAGACCAGATTCTGCGCGGCTTCGACAGCGACCTGCGCGATCATGTCGCTGACGCCATGCGGGCCCGCGGCGTGGTCCTCGAAATTCAGCGTGACGTCGCCAGTCTTGAAAAACACGGCGCGGGCATCCGCATCACCCTCGACAATGGCGAAACCCACTCGGTCGACCAGGTGATGTTCGCCACCGGGCGCACACCGAACACGGCCGGACTGGGTCTTGAGGCGCTGGGTGTGGAACTCACCGCCAATGGTGCGGTCGTGGTCGATGAATGGTCCCAGACTTCCGTGCCTTCGATCTACGCCGTCGGTGACGTAACCGACCGTGCGGCGCTGACACCTGTCGCGATTCGCGAAGGCCATGCGTTTGCGGACACGGTTTTCGGCGGAACTGCGGTGAAAGCAGACCATTCGCTGATTCCCACGGCGATTTTCACCCAGCCAGAGGCGGGTACGGTGGGCGACACCGAGGCACAGGCTCGGGAAAAGGGCGAAGTCGACATTTATCTCTCGCGGTTTCGGCCGATGATCAACACGCTAGGTGGCAGCACTGAGACGATGCTGATGAAACTGGTGGTTGACCGGGAGTCGCAGCGGGTCTCCGGATGCCATATCGTTGGTCACAATGCGGGGGAAATGGTACAGCTTCTGGCCATCCCAATGCGCATGGGGGCAACGAAAGCGGACTTTGACCGGAC
>JAUIHM010000137.1 GCA_030432315.1 Alphaproteobacteria bacterium
TTTCGGTGCGCAGTCGTCGCGGAGCGAGGACAGCCAGGCGTATCTGATCGGTCTCCACGACACGCTGTCGGCGAACGAGATCAATGCCGTCGGCGTCAATACCGATGCCGAACTCGAAATGCTGATGGTCGTTGAAAAGGCCTATTCGGCGAATGCACAGGTTCTGTCGGCTCTCGACGAACTGATGCAGATCATTCTGGAGATTGGTTGACATGAACGTTGGTGGAACATCTGATCTCGGCCGGCTTCAGGCGATGCAGAAGCGCTCGGTTTCGGTGCGGAACTCCCTCGACCGGACGGGCAAGGAGCTGAGCACCGGTGTCCGGTCCGACCTTGTCGCTGCGACCGGCGGCAATCTGACCCGGCTCTACGCGATTGAGCGCTCGATTCAGCGGAATGAAGCCCATTCGAAGTCCTCGCTGATGGTGGATCTCCGGCTTGAGGTCATGCAGCAGAGTCTGGGGAGCATTCTCGAACCCGCCAACGATCCGTCCGTGGGACTGGTCAGCAGCGCCAATGCCGCCAGCTACGCCGACGCCATGACACACGCGGGCGTGGCGAGGGTCAATTTCACCAGTGCGGTCAGCAGTTTGAATGCCCAGGTGAACGGGCAGACACTTTTTGCCGGAACCGGTACCGACAGCGCGGCGATGGCGGATGCGGATGCCATTCTGGCGGATCTTGACGCGCTCGCCGCGGCACAGACGACCGGTGCCGGGGTGATTGCCGCGATCGAAGAATATTTCCGCAAGGATCCAGCTCCGTCGGGCGCCTTTTACACCAATGGTTATCTTGGCACTGACGAAGACCTGGCGCCGGCCGAGATCGGTGAGAATGCCCGCATAGACTATGCCGTTCGGGCCGATGACGAGCGGATTGTCGCGATGCTGAAGTCCCAGGCACTCGCGGCGGTGATTTCCGGCGGCGCACTTGCCGGCAATCACGCGGAGATATTCGTGGTCGTGGGAGAGGCGGGCCGGCAGATGCTCGCGGGCAAGGAAGCGATCATGGATGTCCGCTCCCAGGTCGGTGTGCATCAGGAACAGGTGGAAAACGCCCGTGCGGCGCTCGTTGCGGAGTCGGATACGCTCGACCTTGCGCGGCTTGGGATTCTGGAAGTCGACGATGCGGAAGCCGCAAGCTATTTTCAGGCCATGGAGGCTCAGCTCGAAGCAATGTACACCGTAACCGCCCGGCTCGCGACCATCAGCCTGACGAATTATTTGCGATAGGCCATGAAAACCACTGCATTGATAGTCAGGCTGTTGCTGGTCATCTTTTGGATCGGCGTTCCTGCAACCGGCGCCGATGCCTCTCCCGCGCGGATCAAGGATCTCGTGGAAGTGGACGGGGTACGTGGGAACGACCTCCTTGGCTACGGTCTGGTGGTCGGCCTGAACAATACCGGCGACTCGCTGCGCAACTCGCCTTTCACCGAGGATGCGATCGTCAATCTGCTCGAGCGTCTGGGCGTCAATGTGACCGGCGAGCAGATCCGGGCACAGAACGTCGCCGCGGTGCTGGTCACCGGCACGCTTCCGCCGTTTTCCCGGGCGGGCAGCCAGATTGACGTCACCGTTTCCGCCATTGGTGACGCGGAGAGCCTTTTGGGTGGTACTCTGGTGATGACGCCGATGAATGCGGCGGACGGCCAGATCTACGCGGTCGCCCAGGGCTCCATCATTGCCGGTGGCGTCTCGGTTTCCGGTGAAGCGTCGAGCGTCACCCAGGGAGTTCCGACCTCGGGGCTGATCCCGTCGGGGGCGCGGGTGGAACGCGAAATCGCCTTCGACTTTACCCAGATGCGCGACATTCGGCTGGCGCTGCGCAACCCGGATTTTACCACCGCGGCTCGGATCGAGGCGGCGATCAATCAGGACGTTGGTGCCAGAATCGCACGGATGCTCGATTCCGGCACGGTGCGGCTTGATCTCAATTCGGTCGGCGTCGATACACCGGCGCTGCTGATGGCGCAAATCGAGAACATCGAAGTCGTAACCTCTACCAAGGCGCGGGTGGTTGTCGATCAGCGGTCCGGAACCATCATCCTCGGCTCGGATGTGCGCATTTCGAGGGTCGCGGTGACACAGGGAAGCCTGACGCTCAGTGTCGAGGAAGTACCCCTTGTGTCGCAGCCCAATCCGTTCAGTGACGGTGAAACCGTGGTCGTTCCGAGGACGAATGCGCAAATCGACGAAGATCCCGGCAACGGTCTCGCAATCGTCGACAATTCGGTGTCACTGCCAGAGGTGGTCGCCGGTCTGAACGCACTTGGCGTGTCGGCAAGGGACATGATCGACATTCTGAAATCCATCAAGGCGGCCGGTGCGCTGCACGCGGAATTCATCGTCCAGTAAAAGCAGCCTTCCGGCATTTCCGAATGCCGGAGCAGGACCGGAAGCCGGTCGGGACCTAATTGGTCAGGCCGAGCCTGGTTCCTGCCACCAGCATCAGTCTGTGGGCCGGGGTGAGGGTGGCGCGTTCATTCAGGACTTCCCGGGCGAGCGCCGGATAGTCCGTGATAAGACCGTCCACGCCCCGGGAAATCATGTCGGACATTGTCCGTCTGTCGTTCACCGTCCAAACGTAGAGGCCCTGGTCGGCCGCTTTGGCCCGGTCCACCAGTCCCGACGTCAGCATGCTGGTGTTGACCGCGAGAAAGTCGGCGCCGACTGATGTAAGATCGCCGATGGCGCGGGCGGACAGCAGACCAACGGGCCAGTCGGGACGCAGTTCCCGCATCCGCATCGCACCCTGCCAGTCGAGCGACATGACGGCGACGCTGTCGGACATGCCGGCGAGTTCCACCGTCTCGGCAACGCGTTCTTCGAGCCGATCCTGGAATCCGTAATACTTGAGTTCGATCAGTACCCCGATCCTGTTCTCCGCCGCGCGCAGGACATCTATGAGGAGTGCCGGATGTTCGCCCGCGAAGCGCTGGTTGAACCAGGCCCCGACATCAAGATCGGCGAGATCATCCACGGTGGCCTGATGGACCTGGAGCGGAACCCCTGCCTGCCGCATGAAGTCCCGGTCGTGCATGACAACGAGGGTGCCGTCAGCCAGTTCCTGTACGTCGATTTCAAGCCAGTCCGCACCATCGGAGAGGGCCTGGCGCACGGCTGCCATGGTGTTTTCCGGCGCATTTGCCGCACCGGCCCTGTGGGCAATGACCTGAACCGTGTCGGTTTCCCTGAGGCTGTTGACCAAACCGGTGACAAGTCCGGTCGTCGTCCCGATTACCGCGAAACCCGCGATTGCGGCGACGATCCAGCCGGTTCCCGAGGTCCGTCCGGTGTTTGCCGTCGTTGCCGGGATGGCGGCTTCGGTGATGAGTTCCGGGGCCGCCTTTGCTGTGAGTTCCGTGAGGGTGATTGCAAATGTCGCGTTGACGAAACCTTGCACCAGTGCCTGAACGAGTGCCCATGTCGCCGTTGCAATCGCGATCGCGACCGCCTGACTCCGCAGGGAATTTCCAAACGCGGGTATGATCGCGTCACTGGCTGCGTAGAGGATGGCGGAGGTGGCGGTGACGAGAGCGAATGAGACTGCGGCCCAGACGGTTAAGGCCGCGACCGCTCCTGGATGGCGGCGCCGGACAAGCCTAGCGCTGCGGCTGAATGCGGTTCCGGGCCGTTCTCCGGCAAACAGCAGCAGCGGCAGTGCGAGAGACCAGCTCAGTGCCTTGTAGAGGATCCAAAGTCCGGTCAGGCAGACGGCACCGCCGATCACTGCGGTGGCGGCGCGAAACTCGGGAGGTTTGACGGACAGGTAGAAATTGATGTCATGTTCCGAGAGCAGGTACATCGCGGCCAGCGCGGCAGCGGCAAGAGCCGGCAACAGCATCAACCCGAGGCGCAGAACCAGCACCGCTCCGAATTCGAGAATGAATGGAAGGCGCCTGGCGATGAAATGCAGGGCCGCCATTGAACCTGCGGGTGAGTCGCGGCGCCTCGACATATCGATGGCCATCATAAAGGATGTCTCGAACACCGAAATGGTGACGAAGGCACCGCCAAGGATCAAAAGCGCAAGGATTCCAACCGGAGAGAGCACTGCCTGTGCGATCTCGAAATCCGCGAGGGCAACGTTTCCCGACAGTGAAACCGCTTTTTGCAGCATGAAGGCCATCACCGGCCAGAGCAGAACCGAGGCAATGGCGGTCGCGGCAACGTGGGTGGACAGATAGCGGGGCCACTGCTCCCATGTGTGTCGTGCTGACGTGAGATAGGTTGTCAGGCCGTTTCTTGGCATGGTCCGGTCCCAAATTTTCGCGCCGCCCGTTGGACACCAGATCGGCGCAGAGTGCAAGGCGGGGAGCGATGCTCCGAAACGTGAAGCATGCGGCGGCAAAAGGTGCTAAGGTCGGTCAGTGGAAAGGTATCGAAAGTGGGTTGTCCCATGGGATGCGAATCCGGGGCGGCCCTGTGGAAACCGGTTTTGCAGGGGAGAGAAATCATGGCTACTGAAGTCTGGAACCCGGTTGTTTGGCTGACCAACAACATCTGGTCGGCGAGCAATTACCTGGTAACGGTGACGAAGCGCGTGCGTCAGGATGGAGAAGTTGGAGTAAGAGAAGCCGCGCACATCCAGAAACTGGAGATGCACGACCTTAGGGATGCGCTTGAAATGGGCTTCCACGACTTTACCGCCTGCAGATCGGACGTATTGTTTCTGTGCGTACTTTACCCGTTAATTGGACTTTTTGTATCCTGGATGGCGTTTGATTCAAATCTCTTGCCGATTATCTTTCCGATGCTGTCCGGATTCGCACTGGTCGGGCCGGTTGCGGCAGTTGGGCTCTATGAGATGAGCCGCAAGCGCGAGATGGGAATGGAGGCCGGTTGGGGGGATGCGTTCGGAGTGATGCGCTCGGCGTCGTTCGGCGCGGTTTTCGTGCTGGGGCTGGTGCTGTTTGCGATTTTCCTGCTCTGGATCTGGACCGCATACGGGA
>JAUIHM010000047.1 GCA_030432315.1 Alphaproteobacteria bacterium
CGAACATCACAGATTACGGTGCGTTTGTTGAACTGGAACCGGGTGTCGAAGGTCTGGTTCACGTCTCTGAAATGTCCTGGACCAAGAAAAACGTTCATCCGGGCAAGATCGTTTCCACCTCCCAGGAAGTGGAAGTCATCGTTCTCGAGATCGATACCGCAAAACGCCGTGTCAGCCTCGGTCTGAAACAGACCCAGGGCAATCCGTGGGAAACCTTCGCAGCCACCCATCCGACCGGCACTCCGGTTGAGGGCGAGGTCAAGAACATCACCGAATTCGGTCTGTTCGTCGGCCTGGAAGGCGACATCGACGGCATGGTACACCTCAGCGATCTCGATTGGGACCGGTCGGGCGAAGATGCGATTGCGGATTACCGCAAGGGCGACATCGTCAAGGCGGTTGTCACCGACGTCGACGTCGAGAAGGAGCGTATCTCGCTCTCGATCAAGGCGGTTGACGGCGATCCGTTCGCGGATGCGGTTGCCGGCGTGAAACGCGGCAACGTCGTGACGGTGACGGTCACCTCGATCGAGGATGGCGGCATCGAGGTCGAATACGACGGCACCAAGTCGTTCATCCGCCGTTCGGATCTGAGCCGCGACCGGGCCGAACAGCGTCCCGAGCGGTTCAGCGTTGGCGACAAGATCGATGCACGGGTGACCAACATCGATCCGAAGTCGCGCCGTCTCGGCCTGTCGATCAAGGCCCGTGAGATCGCGGAAGAGAAGGAAGCCGTAGAACAGTACGGTTCCTCTGATTCCGGTGCATCGCTCGGGGATATCCTCGGTGCGGCCCTGAAGCAGCGCACTGACGACTGATATCGGCATGAACGCCATTGAGCGTGATTTCTACGAGGAGCGGCGCCGGAAATGGCGCCGCTCCGCGTTTTGGCGGGGCTTCATCGTTGCGGTGGTGTTGGCCCTGATCGTGGGCGCAGTTACGTCTTCGGAGGATCTGCTGGCCAGTCGTGAGCATGTTGCGCGGTTTCAGATCAACGGCACCATTTACGATGACATCAAACGGGACGAACTGCTGGCTGATCTGGCCGGTTCGGACAGTGCCGTCGCAGTGATCGTGCGGATCAATTCGCCCGGTGGAACCACGGTGGGCGCAGAGGCGCTTTACCAGAGCCTGCGGCGTATTGCGGAGAACAAGCCGGTGGTGGCGGTTCTCGGCGAAGTGGCAGCGTCTGGCGGCTACGCGGCGGCGCTGGGTGCCGATCATGTGGTCGGCCGGGGCAATTCGCTGGTCGGATCGATCGGCGTCATCATGGAATATCCAAATCTTACCAACGTGATGGATCGGCTGGGCATTCAGCTTGAGACCGTCCGTTCCTCAGACCTGAAGGCCGAACCGTCGCCGTTCCGGCCGGTCAATCCCGAGGCGCGCGCCCGCGATACCGCGATGGTCGCAGAGAGCTATGCCTGGTTTCGCGGTCTTGTCGGCGAGCGGCGTGGCCTGTCCGGAGCCGAGCTCGATGACGTCGCAAACGGTGGTGTTTTTACCGGTCGGGTCGCTTTGGCAAACGATCTGATCGACGAGATCGGCGGCGAACCCGAGGCGCTGGCCTGGCTCGAATCGCGTCAGGGCGGCCTTGAGGATTTGCCGGTTCGCGACTGGCAGGTTGAGGCCGACGAGCCCGTCCTTGGCCAAGTTTTGGGCAGGATAACGGCAAGCGGCGGGATTCTTGGGGAAATTTCGCTTTTTCATGGCGCTAAGCTCTATTCCATCGGACCGTGAATCCTGCCAGAATGCAGTACCGGTCAGGCACCCTGCGGATTTGGATGGCCTGGCCATTGCAACGAGCCATGCTCGAGAGGGGCGATGATGATTAAGTCTGAATTGATTCAGAAAATTGCCGATGAAAATCCCCATTTGTATCAGCGTGATGTCGAGCGGATTGTCGGGACGATTTTTGACGAGATTATCGATGCCATGGCC
Source organism: Alphaproteobacteria bacterium (assembly GCA_030432315.1). Lineage (GTDB taxonomy): Bacteria > Pseudomonadota > Alphaproteobacteria > Rhodobacterales > Rhodobacteraceae > Amaricoccus. The sequence continues at coordinate 1,942 of JAUIHM010000047.1, forward strand.
GACGGGCATCGGGTCGAACTTCGGGGATTTGGCGCATTTTCGGTCAAACAGCGCGAAGCGCGGCAGGGAAGAAATCCGCGTACCGGTGATACGGTGATGGTGGAGCAGAAGTTCGTGCCGTTCTTCAAGACCGGCAAGCTGTTGCGTGAGCGGCTGAATCAGGGCTAATGTGCGCCTGAGTATCAGGGGGCGCCAATGCGGACAATCAGGTTGATAATTCTGGCCATCTTGCTGGTGGTCATAGTGATTTTGGCGATTGCCAATCTGGGTGAAGTGACGGTCAATCTGTTGCCGTCCGGACTGGATTACCTGATGCCGGGCATGACGGTGCGGTTGCCGCTGTTTGTGGTCATTCTGCTCGCGGTGGTGACGGGGCTGACGGTCGGATACCTGTTCGAATGGCTGCGTGAACACAAGCACCGCCGGCTGGCGGCGCGCAAAATACGCGAGGCGGACCGACTCAACCGCGAAATCGACGGATTGCGCCGCGAAACCGGCAAACCCAAAGACGACGTTCTGGCGATTATTGGCGGCTGATCCGGGTGGTCCAGGTAAAAATCTGTGGACTCAGATCCCGTGGTGACCTGGCCGCAACGGCCGAGGCCGGGGCGACCTTTGCCGGCCTGGTGTTTTTCCCGTTGTCCCCGCGGAACGTTTCGCTGGCGGACGCGCGATGGATTGTTACCGACCGGCCCGAGACGGTCAGGATCGTTGCCTTGACGGTCGATGCGGATGACGCGCTGCTCGATTCAATTGTTTCCGCGGTAGAGCCTGACATGCTTCAGCTTCACGGCGGAGAATCGCCCGACAGGACCGCGGAGATCCGCGCGCGCTATGGTATTTCGGTGATGAAGGCGGTGGGGATCGCCGGTCCGGACGATCTGGCGGCGCTGGAGGTCTATTCACAGGTTGCCGATCAGATCCTCGTTGATGCGCGGCCGCCAAAGGGCGGATTTCTGCCGGGAGGCAATGGGCTGGCATTCGACTGGCAGCTTCTGGAGGCGTATCCTTGGCAGGTGCCGTGGATGCTCGCTGGCGGCCTGACCCCGGACAATGTCGCCGAGGCGGTGCGGCTCACGGGCGCCTTGCAGGTTGATACCTCCACCGGCGTCGAGGCCTCGCGCGGGAACAAGGATCATGCCCTGATCGCCCGGTTTGTCCGGGCAGCGCAGGGCCACGTCGCGGTCGGAGCCTGAATCTCTCTCGACGCGCGGGACGCGGGCAGCTATCTGGTGCATTCCAATTCAGAGGGAGGCCGCAGGGGCATGAAAGCTTCGCAGACAAATTCATTCCGCAACGGTCCTGACGAGCAGGGCCGCTTCGGCGGGTTCGGGGGCCGGTTCGTTTCTGAAACCCTGATGCCGCTGATCTCCGATCTGGAGGCCGAGTATGAGCGTTCGGTCGACGATCCGGCATTCTGGGAGGAGATGAACAGTCTCTGGACCCATTATGTCGGTCGACCCAGCCCGCTGTATTTTGCCGAGCGCATGACCGAAGCGCTCGGCGGCGCGAAAATCTACCTCAAGCGCGATGAGCTGAACCATACCGGCGCGCACAAGATCAACAACGTGCTGGGGCAGATTCTGCTGGCGCGGCGGATGGGCAAGACGCGGATCATTGCCGAGACCGGTGCCGGCCAGCACGGGGTGGCGACTGCGACGGTCTGTGCCAGGTTCGGGCTGAAGTGTGTCGTGTTCATGGGGGCGACGGACGTGGAGCGGCAGAAGCCGAACGTGTTCCGCATGAAGTTGCTGGGGGCCGAGGTCGTTCCAGTCACCGCCGGCCGGGCGACGCTGAAGGATGCGATGAACGAGGCGCTGCGCGACTGGGTCACCAATGTGCGCGATACCTTTTACTGCATCGGAACGGTGGCCGGGCCGCATCCCTATCCAAAAATGGTGCGGGATTTTCAGTCAGTCATCGGCCGGGAAACCCGCGAACAGATCCTGAAATACGAAGGACGCCTGCCTGACACCCTGGTTGCCTGTATCGGCGGAGGATCGAACGCCATCGGCCTGTTTCACCCGTTCCTCGATGATCCGGACGTGGCGATCATTGGCGTCGAGGCCGGTGGCCACGGGGTCGATGAACGCATGGAACACGCGGCATCGCTGTCGGGCGGCCGCCCCGGAGTGCTGCACGGAAACCGAACCTATCTGTTGCAGGACGAAGATGGACAGATCCTGGAGGGTCACTCGATTTCTGCGGGTCTCGACTATCCCGGCATCGGCCCGGAGCATGCCTGGCTGCATGAGATGGGGCGGGTCAGCTATGTGAGCGTCACGGACGATGAGGCACTGGATGCCTTCAGGTTTTCCTGCAGGACCGAAGGAATCATTCCGGCGCTCGAACCCTCGCACGCCCTTGCCCATGTACGAAAGATCGCGCCGACCCTGCCGAAAGACCATCTTTTGGTGATGAACATGTGTGGCCGAGGTGATAAGGACATCTTCACCGTCGCCGAGGCCCTTGGCGCCGGGCTTTAGAATATCTCCGGGGGGCGGAGCTTGCCCCCGTCAAATCCGGGTCTGAGAACCTGGCTAAAAGGTACGTTACGTTATGGAAAATTTTGAGATCGGGGATCTGGTGGTCCTCTCCTGCGGCTCAATGCGCATGGCGGTCGAATCGGTTGATGGCGACAGGATGTCCTGCGTCTGGTGTCATGAGGGCGTGATCGGTCGCGACACGTTTGATGCGAGGCTGCTGCGCAAATGGGAAAACCGGGAAGAAAGTGGCGCGCGGCGCGAGGGCGGCAAACCGTTCCGGGGTGACCGCGAAGGTGGCGCGAAACCGTTTCGTGCCGGTTCGGACCGCGAGGACCGCCCCCGAGGCAAGCCGGGCTGGGACGGCAAGCCGCGTGAGAAGAAGTTCTTTCGCAAGGAAGGCTGAACCGCGACGGCACACCTGACGACCGCGGCGGCCAATCGGCCGCCGTTTCCGTATTCGGTCGCGTCCTTCCGAGGCAGTTCCGTCAGCGGAACCGGTCGACCAGCTTTTGCAGTATCGACTGAACCGGTTCCGGTTCGCTGGTCGGCTTTGGGGCGCCTGAAGCGTCAGTGCCCGGCTTTGCTGGTTCCGGCGGCGCTTTGGTGGCGGGGGAGCCTCTGGCGGGCCTTGGCGCTTCGTCGGGTTTCAGCCGCCGGGCAACGGCATTGGAGAAAGCGCCGCCATTTCCCTCGACGAGGGCGGGTGCGCCGTCCGAGACGCCTTCAAGCAGCGGCTCGAGCCAGTCGGCGTCCGCCTTGGTGAAATCCCCCAACACATGGTTTGAAACCAGCCGCTTGTCCCCGGGGTGGCCGATTCCCATGCGGACGCGCTGAAACTGCGCACCCATATGGGCGTCGATGGAGCGCAGGCCGTTGTGTCCGGCGTGGCCGCCGCCGGTCTTGACACGGACCTTACCGGGGGCGAGATCCAACTCATCGTGCAGGACGATGATGTCGCCCGGTTCGAGTCGGTAGAAACCTGCGGCGGCCTGGACGGAATCTCCGGAGAGGTTCATGAAGGTTTCCGGTTTGAGAAGCAGAACCTTCTCAGGGCCAAGGCGGCCTTCACTGATCTGACCGTTGAATTTGCTGCGCCAGGGGCCGAAGCCGTGGTCGGCGGCGATACGGTCGACCGCCATCATGCCGATGTTGTGACGGTTTCGGGCGTATTTGCCCCCCGGGTTTCCCAGTCCGACCAGCAGTTTCACGCTACTCTCCCCAATGCAGAACGCGCCACGGATCTCCGCGGCGCGTCATGTCGGTCACGGTTGTGCAGCGGCAGGGATTATTCCTCTGCTGCCGCTCCTTCTTCCGTATCCTCTGCCTCTTCCTCATCCGAAGACCGCAGGCTCGACGGCGCCTGGATGTTCGCGATCACGAAATCGCGGTCGATGGTCGGCCGCGTCCCTTCGGGCAGGGTGATGTCGGAAATATGGATGGTGTCGCCAACTTCCTTGCCAGTCAGATCGACGGTGAGGTGGTCCGGGATGTTGCCGGCGGTGACGCGCAGTTCAACTTCGTTGCGCACGACGGTCAGAACGCCGCCACGTTTGATGCCCGGGCAGGCTGCTTCGTTTATGAACTCAACCGGAATGAAGATGCTGACGCGGGACCTGTCGCTCAGACGCAGAAAATCGACATGGGTCGGAAGGTCGCGTACCACGTCACGCTGAACGGCGCGGCAGATCACATGGTTTTTTTCGCCGTCAACGTTGACGTCAAACAGCGTTGACAGGAACTTGCCCGCCTTGAGCCGCTTGAGCAGTTCGTTGTGCTTGACGTTGATCGACTGCGGCTCCTGGCCGCCACCGTAGATGACTCCGGGAACGAGTCCCGCACGACGTGCCCTGCGAGCGGCCCCCTTGCCGCTTTCGGTACGCGCCGTTGCTTCAAGAACCGGAAGTTCTTTTGCCATTGGCTTAACTCCTGAATTGCCACGTTCCGGCCTTCCTCCAAGGGTGTAAGGCCGCGAAGCCGCGCGTTTAACCGAAAGTCGGGAGGAAGTGAAGCATGAATCGCGTCCGGTGGTTGCGCTTGTAGCCATTTGCCAAAGTCCCTACAGAATTGTCATAAAGTCCAGGGGAGAAAAGACATGGCCGGTCCGCGTGTTGCACTGTTCGTTACATGCCTGGTGGACATGTTCAGGCCGTCGGTCGGGTTCGCGACCGTAAAGCTGCTGACCGGGGCCGGCTGCACCGTCGAGGTTCCGGCCGCGCAGACCTGTTGCGGACAGCCGGCCTGGAATTCCGGCGACCGCGAGTCGGCCAAAGCGGTGGCGCGAGGCGTCATTGCCGCGTTTGAGGGATATGATCATGTCGTTGTCCCTTCGGGATCCTGCGCCGCGACGATCGTCAGGGACTACGGGGAAATGTTCAGGGACGATGGCGAGTGGCAGGCACGGGCCAGGGAACTGGCCGGGCGGACTCATGAGATTACGTCGTTTCTGACCGACGTTCTTAAGGTCAAGACTGTCTGTCAGGCCGTCGCGGGCAGTGCCACATATCATGACAGCTGTTCCGGACTGCGCAGTCTTGGGGTGTCGGCACAGCCGCGCCAGCTTTTGGCATCGGTCGAAGGCCTGGACCTGCGGGAAATGGAGGACCCCGACGTCTGCTGCGGTTTCGGCGGTCTTTTCTGCGTCAAGTATCCGGACATTTCCAATGTCATGGTGTCCGACAAGACCCGGGACATTGCCGGAACCGGCGCGGACATGGTGTTGGCCGGAGACCTCGGCTGCCTGATGAACATGGCCGGCAAGGCACGGCGGGAGGGGCGGACGTTTCAGGCCAGGCACGTGGTGGAGGTGCTGGCCGGTGACATGCAGACCCCGGCGATCGGAGAAAGTGAATGAGCCATTCGTCGCCGACCACGCCTGCGTTCCGTGCCAATGTGCGTGCGGCGCTCGACAATACAAACCTGCAGGCGGCTTTGCGCGGGCAGCGGGGAAATTTCGTGCGCAAGCGGGCGGCGGCGCGGGAAGCCCTGCCGGAATTCGATGCGCTGCGTGACCATGCGCGGGACATCAAGAACCATACGCTGGCAAATCTCGACCGGTATCTCGAAATCTACGAAAAGAACGTCACCGAAAGCGGGGGTACGGTGCACTGGGCGGAAACGGCGGAGGATGCCCGTCGGATCGTGCTCGAGATATGTCAGAGCGTTGGCGCGAAAACCGTCAACAAGGGAAAGACGATGATCTCGGAGGAATGCGGGATCAACGACCATCTGCAGGCAAACGGCATCACCCCGGTCGAGACCGATCTTGGGGAGTACATCATCCAGCTGCGCGGCGAGGCGCCGAGCCATATTCTTGCTCCGGCGATTCACGTGACGGTCGCCGAAGTCGAGGCGGCGTTTCGGCAGTTCCATGACGATCTCGATCCGGCCCGCGATCTGAGTGACATCGCATCGCTACAGGTTGAGGCGCGGGGCCGGTTGCGCGCGAAATATTTCGAGGCTGAGGTCGGCATTACCGGCGCGAACCTGCTGATTGCCGAGACCGGTCAGTCGGTGATCGTCACCAACGAAGGCAATGGCGATCTGAGCCAGTCGCTGCCGAAAGTGCACATCGTCATGGCGAGCCTGGAAAAAGTGGTGCCGACGCTGGAGGATGCATCGACGGTGCTGCGGGTGCTGGCGCGTTCGGCGACCGGGCAGGAGGCGGCGGTTTATACAACCTTTTCAAAGGGTCCGAGGCGGGCGGGTGACCCGGACGGGCCGGAACAGTATCATGTGGTGCTGCTCGACAACGGACGGTCGGGCATGTTGGGAACGGAATTCGAGGAGATGCTGCGCTGTATCCGCTGCGGTGCCTGCATGAACCACTGTCCGGTCTATCAGGCGGTTGGCGGTCATGCCTATGGCTGGGTGTATCCCGGGCCGATGGGGGCGGTGCTGACGCCGGGCCTGATCGGGGTCGAGCAGGGCGGGCAGCTGCCGAATGCATCGACCTTTTGCGGGCGCTGCGAGGCGGTCTGTCCAATGAGAATTCCGTTGCCGAAGATGATGCGGAACTGGCGGGAGAGGGAGTTCGAGAAAAAGCTGACGCCGAAGGCGATGCGGTCCGGCCTGGGGCTTTGGGCGTGGTTCGCGAGACGGCCCTGGGCCTACCGCACCGGAACCAGAGTTGCAAATCGGGTACTGAAAACCCTTGGAAAGAAAGGCTCTTTTTCGTCGCTTCCCCTCGCGGGCGGGTGGACGGATCACCGGGATTTTCCGGCGCCCCAATCAGGCGGGACGTTCATGGATCAGTGGAAGGCGGTGCGGCGGTGAGTGGGCGGCGCAACATTCTCGAGCGGGTGCGCCGGGCGGCGGCGGTGCATCGGGGTGACGGCACGGGTGCGGATGCGGTGGCGGAACGGTTGCGGGACCGGCCGGCACCGGTGGTGCCGCAGCAGGCGAGGACCGTGGGGCAGGGTCGGGTTACGCAGTTTCTGACCAAACTGGAGGCGGCGGATGCGACGGTCGGGCGGGTGTCCGACATTGCGGAACTGCCGAAAGCGATTGCGCGGGAGTTGCGCAAGCGCAACCTGCCCGCCGTTGTGCGGATGGGAAAAGACGATATTTTTCAGGGGCTTGACTGGGGTTCGATTGAGGCTTCGGTGGGCGTTGGCCGGGTCGAGGAGCCGGTGACGTTGAGCCGGGCGGAATACGGGCTGGCGGAAACCGGTACGCTGGTTCTGGTTTCGGGTCCGGAGAATCCGGTCACGCTGACCTTTCTCGGCGAGACCCATTTCGTTGTGCTGCGCGAGAGCGATTTACGCAGTGGTTTCGAGGACTTATGGGCCGATTTTCGCGCCCGGGGCCTCGATCCGCGTACGGTCAACCTGGTGACCGGGCCGTCGCGTTCGGGCGATATCGGCCAGACGCTGCAGCTCGGCGCGCACGGGCCGATGGCGCTGCATGTGTTCCTGCTGGACTAGTTTCAGGTCGAAAAAAGCCGGTACCCTACCGATACCCTTTCGATACCCTACCGATACCTATGAAGACTTACTGAAACACTCGGGAAAAATCCGCCCGGCCCGTGGTCAGAGGCCGCCATTGCGGATGGATTTTCGGCAGTATCGCGGCGGTGCGCCGGAAATGGTGAAGGCTTCGACGCCGCAGTCCTGACAGGTCCAGCGCCGGAAACGGGTATCGGGTACCTTGTCGTCCCGCCGCCAGACACAGCCGCCGCTGCCCGCCCGGACGGTTCGCGGGCGGACGGGCGGTTTGGCGCGGGCCGGACCGGGATCTGGCGGCCTGGAGGTCGGTTGTGCCATGGATGGCGCCGCAGGTCCGTCCTGCCGCCGGGGCGACGTTGGCGTGACGGCGGCGCGGGTTCTGACGACGCTGATCCGGTGGCGCAGACGGGACCGGTGCCGTCGGCGCAGGTGGGCGGCGAGCAGAACCACCGCCATCCCGCCGATAGCGAACAGAACTGCCAGCGCCGCCGGCGGGTCGGTCAGCAGGTCCGTCAGTGTCGGGAATATACCGTGGACGGGGTCCAAGCGAATCTCCGCGGAGGTTTGAAGGTCCGGTTTTTTGCGGCTTTCGGGTGAAGGTGGAGTTAAGTGTGCGGGGGGTGGCTGGCGTTACCCTCCACCACGGGTCAGTTCGAGACGTTTGGCCGCGAGACGGTCGCGGACCAGCTGAATGTGCAGACGCATGGTGTAGGCATATTCGCGGTAGGTGACCGGCAGGCGGAGGTGGAGCATGTCGGCCTCCAGCGTTCCCAGTTTCTGCTCCAGACCGTCGAGCGTCTGCGTGTCGGAGGCCACCTGCAGGGTGCGTTCGATGTCGAGAATTTCCGGATAGTGCCGGTAGACCCGCGAGCGCATTCGCCAGCGGTAGAGCGACGGCAGCAGGCGCAGCATCGGCAGCAGGATCACCAGCGCCGGGACGATCAGCAGGGCAAAGCTGTTGATCTGCGCGGCGATCCAGTACGGCAGGAAGCGGTAGAGCGGACTGGGCGGGCCGGAGAGCTGGTTCACGGCCTGGGCATTGACCGGCATGTCCGGCACGTCCGAGGTGGGAAAGCGGTTCGCGTCGGTAATCAGGTCGCGGTCGGAGTGAACGATTCGCGCAGCATTGATCAGCCGGTCGATCAGCGCCGGATGCAGGTCCGGCTGCACGACGATCCGGCCGACCATGGCAACCAGGTCGACGGTTTGCCGAGGCAGCTCCGCCGCGTAATTGAAGCCGGACCGCGGAATGTCGGTGCGGGCGACAAAACTGAGGTTGCGGGCCACCGCCTCGCTGTCGCGGATCGAGGCGAGGGAAAACCGTGGATCGTGGATCAGGGTCTGCAGGTAGGGGGCGCTGGTCGGAGCGACGAACATCGCCGCGTCGACCGTGTTGGACTGGAGGGCGTCGACCGCGTCCTGACCGCCGATACCGACGATCCTGCGTGCTTCGAGCGGCTCTGAGAGGCCGTCGAGAATCGCCATCACCGCGAAACGTGTCCCGCTGCCTTCCTCGCCAACGGCCACCCGGAGCGTATCCAGTCCGGAAAAGTCGAACCGGTCGATGACATCGTTGTTGTAGAACACCCAGAGCGGTTCGAGAAACGTGGCTGCGAGGGCCTCGAGGTCGCTGTCCTCAGGGACCGGAACCCCACCCTGGACGAAGGCGGCGCCGGGACGTTCTTCCGGGTCGGGCGCGGACATCAGGGCGATGTTTTCCACCGAGCCGGCGGTGTCAATGATTTCGAGGGTGATGCCGTCGCGGGCGAGAATCGTCCGGTACTGCTCGGCCATCCCGTAATAGGCGCCGCCGGGCCGTCCGGCGGCAAAGCGGATATGGTCGGGGGGAATCAGATACTGCAGCCTGGCAGAGATGAACCAGACCGCGACGGCGGCGGCGCCCAGCGCGAGCAGCACCCGCAGGATCATCATCATTCTGCTGTCGTATGCCACGCTCCGGACGTTCCCCCTGTGGTTCGGACTTTTGCCCCTTTTTGCGGAGTGAACCAGCCTGACGTCGAATGCGCAAGCGCGGAGGGTGCACCGGGACGGCGGGGTCGTCAGACGCCGTGCACCGCGTCGGCGAGCGTCTTTACGAAGGCCAGAACGTCAGCGGCGGGATCACCGCGGCCGATCCGTTCGACGATTGCCGAGCCGACAACCGCGCCGTCGGCGATGGAGGCAATGGCCCGCGCACCGTCCGGGGTCTTGATGCCAAATCCGACGCAGACCGGCAGCGGTGTTGCCGCCTTGATGCGGGCGACTTCCGGGCCGACGGTGGCGGCGCTGGCCTCTGCTGCGCCGGTGATGCCGGTGATCGACACGTAGTAGACGAAACCGGAGGTATTGGTCAGCACCTTGGGCAGGCGCCTTTCGTCGGTGGTCGGGGTGGCGAGCCGGATGAAATTCAGCCCGGCCGCCTGGGCGGGAATGCAGAGTTCGGCGTCCTCTTCCGGCGGCAGATCGACGATGATCAGCCCGTCGACGCCGGCTTCGGCGGCTTCGGCGAGAAATGCGTCGGCGCCGCGCGCGTGGATCGGATTGTAGTAGCCCATCAGCACGATCGGGGTGTCGGTGTCGGTTTTGCGGAACCGGCGCACCATGTCGAGGGTGCGGTTCATGGTCTGGCCTCCCGCCAGGGCGCGCTGGCCGGCGAGCTGGATCGCCGGGCCGTCGGCCATCGGGTCGGTGAAGGGCATCCCCATTTCGATCACGTCGACGCCGGCGGCGGGCAGGCCGTGCAGGACCTCTTCAAACCGTTCCGGATCAGGGTCTCCTGCCATCAGAAAGGCGACGAAAGCCTTGCGGTTGCCGTCTGCGAGCCGTGCGAAGGTGCTGTCGATGCGTGTCATTGCGGTCCCGTTCCCTGCTTTGGCCGACTGTCTGGGGCACCGGGCGCGGAAAATCAAGCGCGCGGTGCGGGATAGCGCCGGTCAGCCCGGGACGAGATCGACGCGGCGCCCGCTGCGGGCGGAGGTTTTCACGGCTTCGATCACCTCGATTGTGCGCAGGCCGTCGCGGGCGCTGACCTTTGGCGCCTCGTCGCCGCGAATCACGGCGCAGAAATGGGCGATCTGGCGTTGCAGTGGCGGCGCGGGGCTGACCGTTGGCGTGCGGTGTTCCAGCGGTTCCCACCAGCCCGGTTTGCCGGGGTTGGACCAGATCCGCCCGGACGGAATTTCCAGCCCGCCGCGCGTGCCGCCGATCAGGATGCTGGCGGCGTCGGTCTTCGGGTAGGCGGGGTTCTCGCCCGACGTCAGTTCCCAGCTCCAGGGGCCGACACTGGTATCCGAGACCGAGAGCGTGCCGACGGCGCCGTTGGCGAAAGTCATGACCATGGCCGCGGTGTCCTCGACTTCGAACCCGCGGGTGGCGCGGCTTTCCACCGCCATGACTCCGGTGATCTCGCCGCAGAGGTGACGGATCAGATCGATGTCGTGGCTGAGGTTTGTCAGGACCGGGCCGGCCCCGGGCCGGCGTCGCCACTCCGCGTCGAAGTATCCGTCGGGTTTGTAGAGCCAGCAGGTGCCGCTGACGCTGACGATGTCACCGATGGCGCCGCTCTGCAGGCTGGCGTGGGCGGAGACGATCAGCGGGTTGTGGCGGCGGTGGTGGCCGACCAGCACCGGCACGCCGCGGCGCTCCGAAGCCTCGGCCAGGGCGCGGGCGGCGGCGGCGTCCGGAGCGACCGGCTTCTCGACCAGCACCGGCACGCCCGCAGCGAGGCAGGCCAGCGCCTGGGGGACGTGCAGCGGGTTTGGTGTGGCGAGGATGATGCCGTCGGGCCGGGGGCCGGCCAGCATGGCGTCGAGCGAGGCATGGTGCGGGACCCCGTGCCGGGCGGCGAGCGCCGCGCCTTCCTGCGACGGCTCGACGATGGCGCTCAGGCGGGCTTCGGGAACACCGGCAAACGCGAGCAGGTGCTGGCGGCCGACGAGGCCGGCGCCGACGAGTGCGATGTTCGGGAGGGATCGGGACATGGCGGCTCCTTCCGGCGGGCGGCGTCGCGCAGCTTTGCGGGATCCGGCTTTCGGGCGGCGATGCCTTGACCCCCGGTATGCCGCTGCCGTAGATGCCGGGCAAGAGGTTCAGGAGACTGGGATGGGATTCAAGACCGGGATTGTGGGATTGCCGAACGTGGGCAAGTCGACCCTGTTCAATGCGCTGACACGGACTGCCGCGGCGCAGGCCGCGAATTTCCCGTTCTGCACCATCGAGCCGAACGTGGGCGACGTGAACGTGCCCGATGACCGGCTGGAAAAGCTGGCGGCGATCGCGGCGTCGAAGCAGATCATCCCGACGCGGATGACCTTCGTCGACATTGCCGGTCTGGTGAAGGGGGCGTCGAAGGGCGAGGGTCTGGGCAACCAGTTTCTCGCCAATATCCGCGAATGTGACGCCATTGCCCATGTGGTGCGCTGTTTCGAGGATGACGACGTGACCCATGTCGACGGGCGGGTCGATCCGCTGGCCGATGCGGAGACGATCGAGACCGAACTGATGCTGGCCGATCTGGAGAGCGTCGAGAAGCGGCTGGCGGGGCTGTCGCGAAAGCTGCGCGGCAATGACCGGGAGGCGGTGGAGCAGAACCGGCTGCTGCTGATGGCAAGGGAGGCGCTGGAGCAGGGGCGGCCGGTCCGGACGCTGGAAATTGCCGAAGAGGACGTGAGGGCGTGGCGGATGCTGCAGCTGCTGACCTCGAAACCGGTGCTTTATGTCTGCAACGTCGACGAGGATGCGGCGGCGGAGGGCAATGCGCATTCCGATGCGGTGAAACGGATGGCGGAGGCGACAGGCGCGGCGGCGGTGGTGATTTCGGCGGCGATTGAGGAGGAGATCGCGCAGCTGGACGACGCGGAGCGCGACGAGTTTCTCGAAAGCCTCGGCCTTGAGGAATCCGGTCTCGACCGGATCATCCGGGCGGGTCATGCGCTGCTGGGGCTGCAGACCTATTTCACCGTCGGTCCCAAGGAAGCGCGGGCCTGGACCTTTCCGAAAGGGGCAACCGCGCCCCAGGCGGCCGGGATCATTCACGGCGATTTCGAGCGCGGGTTCATCCGCGCCGAGACCATCGCCTATGACGACTTTGTCAGCCTGAACGGCGAGCAGGGTGCGAAGGACGCGGGCAGGATGCGGGCGGAAGGCAAGACCTACCAGGTTCGCGACGGCGACGTGCTGCACTTTCTGTTCAACACCTGATGCTGATTGCCTTCGGCGGTCTGCCGGGGGCCGGCAAATCGACCCTGGCGCGGGCACTGGCGTTTGAAACCGGCGCGGTGTGGCTGCGCATCGACAGCGTTGAGCAGGCGCTGCGCGACAGTGGTGATCCGGGCGGGGATATGGGGCCGGCGGGCTACATGGCTGCGGCGGCGGTGGCCGGAGACAATCTGCGGCTGGGCCGGTGCGTCGTGGCGGATTCGGTCAATCCGCTGCCGGTCACGCGCGGGCTCTGGGCCGGTGCGGCGGAAGCGGCGGGCGTGAGACTGCTGGAAATTGAGATTGCCTGTTCGGACCCTGCGGAGCATCGGGCGCGGGTTGAGACGCGTGTGACGGATATTCCGGGGCATGATCTGCCGGACTGGGAGGCGGTGGTGACGCGGGACTATGCCCCGTGGCCGGGGGCGGTGCGGATCGATACGTCGGGGCGGGATGTGTCGGCCTGTCTGGGGGAAATCCTGGCGCTGCCGCCGCTTCGGGACCTGATGTCCGGGTAAGCCCGCGGTCCGGCCGGGCGGGCGTCAGCCCCGGGGTGGGGCGTCTTGTCGCGGCACGCTCCTGGAGGCGATGAAGGCGTGGGCCTGCGGGTCGCAGGCGCTCCTTTCGGGTCAGGCGGTACGGGCGTGCCGCAACAGCGGGTTGTGAACGGGAAGGACGAAGGCCTGGCCGTTCATCAGCCCCGCGAAGATCCGGTCGCCGGTTGCAGCTGTGCAGGACCCGGAATCGTCGGTGATGTTCCCGACCGGCGCGGCGGCGGCGAACCGGTGCAGTTTCATGGAGCGCATTCGGGAGCCGGGTTGGCTGTTCGTGAAGCCGCAAAGGCGGGCAGGCGCCAAGATACAGTAAAGACAGAAGAATTCGGGCGTTCACGGGAATGTCAGCGTCGGGGAATGACCGGCGGGGGCCTCGGTTCCGTTGTTTCGGGCACCTCAAGGGAGTGATCGCATTGCGACATGACCGGCGGGTGAGTTGTGAGCAAGGAGAGTGTTATGCCTGAAGATTTTGGATTGATTGCCGGGATCAGCCCGGAAGAGTTCACCGGCAGTGATGGCGCGACGAGGACGGGTATCGTCGCGCCTGTCGACGGCAGGACGGAGCAGAACCTCGCCCGCGCCGAAGCGGCGGGACTGATCGAACAGATCCGCACCATTGCCGAACTGGAGCCGGATCTCGCGGCCTCGGACCCGGAGTTTGCGTTTCTGGCGAAGATGACCCCGGAGGATCTCGCGAACTGGCCGGGAGACATGGTCGGCTTCGTCAGCGCGGCGCGACAGGTGTTCAGCGCTTTTGCGCTGACTTTGCCGGAGCTTGTGACCTATGTTCCGCCGGTCTTCTTAACGCCGGGCGCAGGTAGGCTCGTCACCGATTACCTGCATGTGACCGGGCTGACCATTCCCTGGCGGGCGAAATCGGAGTTTTTCGATATCGCCGGCAAGCCGATCACCGAGCGCCGCAAGATCACCGAGGACAGGGATTACGCGGCCAGTCTGTTCCTGGTTATCGAGATCGGGGCCCTGCGCGCCAAGGCCATTGACGGTTCCGACGACGACTCGCTGATCGTGGTCCCGCAGTCGACGGTGGTCAAGCGGGTGGACGCCGGGCGGGTCAGGCTCTACAGCCGGGGAGATGATTTCCGGCCGGTTCTGAACGGCAAGGGGTTCTTCCTTCCCAATCCGCCCGGCGCGCCGGTCTTTTCCGACCGGTACAAGACCTTTCCCGAAGGGATCGAAAAGGGAGAGTTCAATCAGCTGACCCATACCCACGAGTTCGATCCTCTGGCGGGTGCCACGCTGACGCCGGAGAAGACGGCGGACCTGAAGCTGGTCCGGTCGCAGTTCGTCAATGACGTCGAGCGCCGGAATTTCGACTCGTCGCTGCTGCTCAAGGGCGGTTACATTCCCAACGGGGACGAGGTGGACCTCGACGAGACCGGAGGGTCGGACATCGTCTATACCCTGCTCGACTCGTTCGTGGTTCTGGAGCCGGTTCCGGCCGAAGCGACAGAGTCGTCGTTCATTCAGCGGGTGGCGATCGAAACGGTCAAGGCGCGGGCGGAAGATCTGATCAAGGGCGGCATCGATGCGGCGGCGCTGAGCGTCGGGGGGCCGTTCGGCCTCGCGCTGTCGGTGTTCGGCAAGGTGTTTTTCAGCGAGTTCATCAAGGACCTGCAAAAGACCGGGGCGAATGCCGATGACATCCTCACCGTATCGCTCGACAGGCGCGCGTATGACGGTGCCGCGCTGCCGAAAGGCAGTTCGATCATCCCGACCGACCGGATCACGCCGCACTCGAAGTTTCTGTCGCCGATCGGCACGAAACCCGAACTTTGGGCCTATGGCAGCGTGCGGACCAGACCGTTCAGCAAGGAAGAACTCCCGACCGTAGAGGATATCCTGAAGGTGTATCTCGGTCTTGCGAATCCGCTCAATCCGGATCCGAAGCTTTTTCCCAAGACCATGAGGACGCGGTTCGATCTCGCTCCTTCAGTTCGTCTGGTGGTGCGGCGGGCCTATTCGGATGAGTTGAAATAGTCGCTGAGAATGCGCGAGTAGATCGCCCGGAGCTGATGGATCTGGGCGATTTCAACGTTCTCGTCCGCCTGGTGCATGGTGTTGCCGACGAGGCCGACCTCGACCACCGGGCAGTGGTTCTTGATGAAACGGGCGTCAGAGGTGCCGCCGGAGGTGGAGGCGACCGGCCGGATGCCGGTTTCCGCCTCCACCGCGTCAGAGATCAGGGCACTGAACGGGCCGGGCGGGGTGAGGAAACTTTCGCCGGAGACGGCAAAGCGGGTGGAGATGCCAATGCCGGTTTCTTCGGCGGCGCGGTCGGCTTCCCGTTCGATCCAGTCCTTCAGCCCCTGGGCGGTATGGGCATCGTTGAAGCGGATGTTGACCGTGGCCTTTGCTTCACCGGGGATCACGTTGTTGGCGGGATTGCCCACGTCGAAGGTTGTGACCGCGAGGGTGGAGGGGTCGAAATGTTCGGTGCCGGTGTCAAGCTCATGCCGGGTCAGCCGGTCGATCAGCCGCACCAGGGCGGGGATCGGATTTTTCGCCCGGTGCGGATAGGCGGCGTGGCCCTGAACGCCGAAGGCGGTGAACCAGGCGGTGATCGAGCCGCGGCGACCGATCTTGATCATTTCGCCCATCACATCCGGGCAGGTCGGTTCGCCGACGATGCAGTGGTCCATCGCCTGACCGTTTTCCTCCATCCAGTCGAGAAGGGCCGCGGTGCCGTCGACGCCGTCGCCTTCCTCGTCACCGGTGATCGCAAGCACGATGCTGCCGTCGGGCGGTGTGTCCCGGACGAGGTCGATGGCGGCGGCGGCGAAGGCGGCGACGGCGGATTTCATGTCCTGGGCGCCGCGCCCCCAGAGCCGACCGTTTTCGCTGACTGCGCCGAACGGATCATGGCGCCAGGCCGCGCGGGGCCCAGGCGGAACCACGTCGGTATGACCGTTGAACCCGAGCACCGGGCCGGCGCTGCCCCAGCGGGCGTAGAGGTTGGCGATGCCGTTGCGGTCGGCGCGCCAGGTTCGGAACCCCGCGTCGCTCAGCAGCCGGTCGAGCAGGGTGATTGCGCCGCCCTCTTCCGGCGTGACGGAGGCGCAGCGGATCAGGTCGGCGGTCAGGGCAACCGGGTCGGTCATTCGGGGCTCCGGAACGGTTTCAGGGCGCCTTGCGCGGGCGTTTGGCGAGATAGCCCTTGTAGCGGGTGTCGGCGAAGCTGCGTTCGACCTCGATGAACAGTTCGTTCAGGGTGCGCTCATAGGGCAGCTGGCGGTTGGCGACGAGGTGCAGGCTACCGTTGGGTTTGAGGATCCGCGCGGCGGCGGCGAGAAAGGCGGCGCCGAGCGTCGGATCGGCGGCGCGGCCGACATGGAACGGCGGGTTGCAGATCACCGCGTCATAGCGCACCGGGCCGCGTGTCAGACCGGCGACGTCGCTCCAGTGGAACTGCGCCCTCGGATCGGTGACATTTTCGCGGGCGGCATCGAGTGCCAGCGCCTCTGCCTCAAAAAGGTCGATGGCGGTGATCTCGGGACAGGCCTCGAGGGCTTTGGCGGAGAGCCAGCCGTATCCGGCTCCAAGATCGGCGACATGGCCCTTCAGCCGGCCGCTGAAGGTTTCGGCGAGGCGCCGACTGCCCGGGTCGGCCAGTTCGGCGGAAAAGATGCCGGGGCAGGTGACAAAACCCTCTTCGTTCCTGACCGGCCCGGCACTGCGTTCCCAGGCGGTGACCTCGTCGGGAATCAGGTCGGGGCGGGTGAGCCAGGCAACCCGGCCGTGGAATTTGATGTAGGCGTCATCGACCGGAACATGGGCGCCGATCTGCCGCAGCAGGCTGTCGATGCCGTCGGTCTTCGAGCCGTTGATCACGAGTTTGCCGCCGGGCGCGAGCATGCGCAGGGCGCGGGCGGCGTTGCCGAGGTTCTCGGCCCGGCTGCGGGTCAGGTTGACCACGGCCATTGCGGCGCCTTCGATGCCGATGCGCCGGCTGCTTTCGATCCCGGCATGGTCGAGATCGTCGCAGGTCGGACGGAAGCTCTGTTCGCACAGCAGACGGTCGGCGGGAACCTCCATCAGGAATTCGGACGGTTCCGCACGCAGGACGACAACGGGCCCGGAAAGGGGAAGGGACAGCGCGCCGGTCTCCAGCGCGAGGGCAAGACGGTCGTTCTGAGGCATGCGTGAACGGGCGGAGCCCTATTCCTTTTCCATTGTGCATTGCAGCGGATGCTGGTTGCGGCGGGCGTAATCCATGACCTGGGTTACCTTGGTCTCGGCGATCTCGAAGGAAAACACCCCGACAACCGCGAGGCCGCGGCGGTGGACGGTCAGCATGATGTCGACCGCCTGCTGGTTGGTGATGCCGAAAAACCGTTCGAGAATGTGGACGACAAATTCCATCGGCGTGTAGTCGTCGTTGAGCAGCATGACCTTGTACAGCGGCGGGCGCTGGGTCTTCGGGCGGGTTTTTGTCAGCAGGCCCTGATCTGTGCCTGGATGATTGTCGTCTGACGCTGTCATACTGGATCCTTGCCAGACACCGGTTCTCGCAGTGAAGCAATATATTCAGGATGGGCGGCTGAGAAAAGACCTGCCGTGACCATTTGATCCAAAGAGGTTAGCGCGGGCGGTCATGTGACGTCAAATTCGGCAGGGTGCCGACGCGAAAAAACCCCGGAGAGATGTCTCTCCGGGGTTATCGGAACAAATCGGCAGTCAGGTCCGTCAGGGAGGAGCCGTTCCCGACCGCCGCGCCGATTACTGAGCCAGGCTCTTGAAGGATTCGGTGGCAGCGGTCACGCGGGCGCCGAGCGGAGCAGTGATGTCCTTGGCGGCTGCGGTGTAGAATTCGTTCATCTTGGTGGCCTGGCCAACAAAACCTTCGAACGCGGACTGTGCGAAAGCGGACTGCTTTTCGAACAGTTCGGTAACGGTTTTGGACGCTGCCAGATCCTGAGCGGCAGCAACACCGTCTTCGAAAGCCTTCTTCGAGTAGGCGCTGATTTCGGAGCCGATGCCTTCAGCGGCTTTGGCGGCGATTTCCGAGGATTTGACGACGGCGTCGACATTTTCCTGGTTGAAAGCGGTCAGGCCTTCGAAGCTCTTGGAGAGCTTTTCAAACTGTTCGGTGGCGCTTTTCTGTGCGTCGGCGACGAACATCTCAACCTTGGCCGTTACTTCCTTCACGGCTTCAACGGTCGCGTCCTGTACGTCTGCTGCAGTTTCGGTGCTTGCGGCGGCGGTCTTACGGGTTGTCATGATGTCCTCAATTGACCAAGTGTTTCGATGCTCTCCATCTAGGATTGATGCTGCACTGCGTCAAGATATTTTGCTGCACTGCACAATCTTTTTTTTGGGGCAAATCCGGTCACGATATTGCCCGCGCGCAACAAACCTATTTTCTACCGGCACTTACCGTGCTAGGTTAAGACAAAATAAAGCACTGACGAAATAGTCTGTGCGGCACTATTGAGGTAATGGCGTTGGCAGCGCCGGAGGCAGTGATGATGAAAACCGCATTTCGCGGTCTGATTCTCGTGATCGGACTGGTTGTTTTTTCCGGCGTAGCGCAGGCGCAGCAGTATGCAGCCTATGTGATGGATGCCCGAACGGGCCAGGTGGTGCACTCGCGCAATGCGGATACACGGCTGCATCCGGCCTCGCTGACCAAGATGATGACGCTTTATATTGTGTTTGACGAGATTCGCCGCGGGCGGCTGTCGCTCGATCAGAAAATCAGGATCTCGCCACATGCTGCAGCCGAGCCGCCTTCGAAGCTTGGACTGCGGGCCGGACAGCAGATCGAGTTGCGCTATCTGATTCGCGCCGCGGCGGTGAAGTCGGCAAATGATGCCGCTACGGCGATGGGGGAAGCGGTTGCCGGCTCCGAGGATGCCTTTGCCCAACGGATGAACGCCTATGCCAAGGCAATGGGCATGTCGAACACCACCTTCCGCAACGCCAATGGGCTGACCCAAGAGGGGCATATGTCCACCGCCCATGACATGGCGCTGCTCGGACGCAGGATGGTCTACGATTTCCCGCAGTACTACAATCTTTTCAGCCGCCGCTCGACCTCGGCTGGAATTGCAACGGTCAAGAATACCAACCGCCGCCTGCTTGACGCCTATCCCGGCGCAGACGGGATCAAGACCGGTTACACCAGGGCTGCCGGGTTCAACCTCGTGTCCTCCGCCACCAAGGGTGACAAGCGGGTGATCGTGGCGGTGTTTGGTGGCAAGTCGACGGCGTCGCGCAACGCAGAGGTGGCGCGTCTGATGGATCTCGGCTTCGAAAAGATGCCGCGTCACGCGCAGCTTCTGCCGCCGGCGGCGCTCCGGGCGCAGACGGCGGTTGCCTCCGCGACGCCGCGGGATTCCGCGCCGCAGGCCAAGGCGCCGGGCGGATCGACTGCCGGACTTGCTGCCAGCCGGGTCGCGGAACTTTCGCGCACCGCCAGGCCGCTGCCGCGCTCGACGGGCATGAAAATGGTGGTAGCCCGCAATCAGGGCACCATTTCAGCCGCAATCGCGGAGCTGAACGAGGAACTGGCGGAAAGCTCCGTCAGCCAGGGGTCCTCAAGCCTTCTGAGTCTCGGGGCGCTGATCGGCCGTCCCGCACCGCGTCCGGGGGCAGCCAATGCCGCCGAAGCGCCGGCGGCGACAAACCCGGGATCGGCCTCGCTGTTCGCATCAACCGCGCCCGGCGTGCCGCTGCCCAGAGAAGAGCGCGTCGTGCCCGTGACACTGAGCGCATCCGCACCGACCACCGGTTCCGCCGGCGAGTGGGGCGTGCAGATCGGCTCCTACCGCGCAAAGGGCGATGCCGAGCGCCAGCTCCTTACCACTGCGCTCAAGGATGTGCCGCAGCTCTCCGGCGGTCTGCGTCGAATCGATACGGCAAAGGTCAGCGGCGTGACGGTGTTTCGCGCGCAGTTTGTCGGCCTGAGCCAACAGGACGCACTTTCGGCCTGCGAGATTTTGGTAAAGATGCAGTCGGAATGCCTGCCGTTGATGCCCGGCACCTGAACTGACGGTCAGGTCCGCGGGTCAGGCCGCGGCTGACTGAGGCTCGAGCGAAAGCGCCTTCAGCAACCCGCGGACTTCCTGGCGGGCGGCGATGTTTGACATCGTCATTGACTGCGGATCGTCGGCCCGCAGGTCGAGCAGGGTCAGGCCGGAGAGAAACAGTTCGCGGAAGATCACCCGCTCGGAAAACCCTGGCACCAGTCGAAAGCCGATCCGGTCCGCGAGTTCCTGCAGCGCCGAACCGACGCGGCGCTTGTTTTTCGCATCGATGGTCGACATGCGGTTGCGCAGCACCACCCAGTCCATTTGCCGGCGGCCGGTTGCGGCGCGGCTCTGGCGCGCCTTCCAGACCATTTCCGAATAGAGCGACGGGCCGAGGATCCGACCGGTGGACGGATCGAGCCGGGCCAGCATGTCAAAGTCGACGAGGCTGTCGTTCATTGGGGTGATCAGCGTATCGGCGCTGGCATGGGCAAGGCGCGAATAGGTGCTGTAGGATCCCGGACAGTCGATGACGATATACTGGCAGTCGCGGGACAGATCGGCGACCGCGGCCTGGAATCGATCGGTTTCCTCGTCTTCCGCTTCCGTCCTGCTGTCGGCGTTGCTCGCCTCAAGCGCGATCCGGCGCGGCATGGGCAGTGTCATGGCGTGACGCCGCATGTAGTCGGTACGGTTGTCGAGATAGCGGAACAGGCTCTTCTGCCGAAGATCGAAATCCATCGCGCCGACGGTATGCCCGTCACGGACAAGGGCGGTAATCAGGTGCATCGCCGAGGTCGATTTGCCCGATCCGCCCTTCTCGTTCCCCATCACTATGATTTGCGCCATGCAGGTATCCCGCGTTCAAAAACAAAATGGCGCGTCCAAGGGAGGACGCGCCACTATATTTAGACGATCGCAGTGATTCGTCAAAGGCTCAGAAACCGAGGCCTTCGTATTTTTTCTTAAACTTGGAAACACGGCCGCCGGTGTCCATCAGGCGGGAGGTGCCGCCGGTCCAGGCCGGGTGGACGCTGGGGTCGATTTCCAGCGTCAGCACGTCGCCTTCGGAGCCGTAGGTCGAACGCGACCGGTAGGTTTCGCCGTTGGTCAGTTTCACTTCGATCAAGTGGTAATCGGGATGGATGTCTTTTTTCATCGGAGCGCTCCTCAGGACTGGGCTGTCGGCCGGTAGTTGGTCTTTTCAACGATACGGGCGGATTTGCCGCGGCGCTCGCGGAGGTAGTAGAGTTTCGCCCGGCGCACCTTGCCGCGGCGGACAACGGTGATCGATTCGATGTTCGGCGAGTGGAGCGGGAAAACGCGCTCGACGCCTTCGCCAAACGAGATCTTGCGTACCGTGAAGCTCGCAGCGATGGTGCCGCCGCCGTTGCGGCTGATGCAGACGCCTTCATAGGCCTGCACGCGGCTGCGGCTGCCTTCGGTGACCTTGTAGCCGACCCGGATGGTGTCGCCGGCGGCAAAGTCGGGAATTTCCTTGCCGAGCGTCTTGATCTGCTCGGCTTCGAGCTGTTCGATGATGTTCATCGCTGTGTCGTCCTTCGACTGGCTCGCCTTTTTCGGCGATGGTGTGCGCGTCCGAGAGCTCTGCTTCTCCTGCCGGGTCCGCTTATGTGGATTTTGGGGATTTCCCCGCCACATAGGCCCGCCAGAGGTCGGGACGTCGTTCCTTGGTCAGCCTTTCCGCCTGGGCGCGCCGCCATTCGGCGATCTTTCCGTGATGCCCCGACAGGAGTACGTCAGGAATCGACAGGCCTTCCCAGGTGGTCGGGCGGGTATACTGCGGGTGCTCCAAAAGGCCGGAGGAGAAAGATTCCTCAACCGACGACTCAGGATTGCCCAGGACGCGGGGTATAAGCCGAACGCAGGCGTCGATCAAGGCCATTGCGGCGATTTCCCCGCCGGTCATGACAAAATCGCCGAGCGAGACTTCGCGGATGCTGCGGGCCTCAAGGAGCCGTTCGTCAAGTCCTTCGAATCGCCCGCAAAAGAGCGTCATTCCCGGCCCCGCGGCGAGGTCGCGCGCCATTGACTGATCGAAGGGTTTCCCCCGCGGCGAGAGGTAGATGACCGGACCGCCGACGGGGCCGGAGCCCGGGTTGACCGCGTCGAGGGCCGCGGCGGCGACGTCGGCACGCAGCACCATTCCGGCGCCACCCCCGGCCGGTGTGTCATCGACATTGCGGTGCCGTCCCTGGCCGTGGTCGCGGATCTGGTGGGTCGTGAGGCTCCAGAGACCTTCCTCCAGGGCGCGGCCGGTGAGCGAGTGGCCGAGCGGGCCGGGGAACATTTCCGGGAACAGGGTCAGGATCTGAACGGTGAAGGCCGCGTCAGTCATCGGCCCCGTCCAGCAGGCCGATCGGCGGGTCGGCGATGATCCGGCCGCCGGCAACGTCGACGGTCGGAACCGCCTCGCGGGTGAAAGGCAGCAGGATTTCCGGTTTGCCGGGCCGGGCGATCTCAAGCAGGTCACCGGCGCCGTGGTCCATGACCGTTCTGACACGGCCGAGGGAGGCGCCGCCGGTATCGAACACCTCGAGTCCGATCAGGTCGGCATGGTAGTATTCGTCGTCCGGCAGAGCCGGGAGGCGGCTGCGGGGGGCAAAGAGCCGCGTGCCTTTCAGCGCATCCGCGGCCTCCTTGGAGGTGATGCCGCCGAGTTTCGCGGCAAAAGCCCCGTTGAGGGGTTTGACGATGCTCACGTTGAAGCTTCGCCCGTCTTCGGTGACGAGCGGGCTGTAGTCGGCGATGGCGCCAGGGTCGCTGCAGAAGCTTTTCAGCCGCACCGCGCCCTGGACACCAAAGGCCCCGGCGATGGCGCCGAGGCAGACCGGTTCGTTCCTGTCCGTCATGAGGAGACCGTCCGGTGCAGTCCTATTCCGCGGCGGCTTCTTCAACCGGTGCGGCAGCGGCAGCAGCCTTTTCGGCCTTCTGCTTGGCGCGGTCCTGAGCGGCCTTTCCGGGCTGGCCGGATTTCGCATTGTTGCGAGCCTTCTTCTCGATGTGGCCGGCAGCTTCGAGGAAGCGGCTGACGCGGTCGGTCGGCTTGGCGCCGTTCGCGATCCAGTGGTTCACGCGCTCGATGTCGAGCTTGACGCGGTTTTCGTCGTCCTTTGCCAGCAGCGGGTTGTAGGTGCCCAGCTTTTCGAGAAAACGGCCGTCGCGGGCCATGCGGCTGTCGGCGGCAACGATTGAATAGTGGGGGCGTTTCTTGGAACCGCCGCGGGCGAGTCTGATTTTCATGGCCATGGGTTTATCTCCTGTTCATGACGCTGGATTGGGCGAATGCCCGGTTTCGAGATGTCTCTCGTGATGCCTGATGACTTCAGAGATGACGAAGTTCAGGAATTTCTTGGCAAATTCGGGGTCGAGGTCTGCCTCGACCGCCAGGCTCTGGAGCCGTTCGATCTGGTCCGCTTCCCGAGCAGGATCGGAAGGGGGCAGCGCATGCTGCGCCTTGAGCGCCCCGACGGCCTGGGTGTGTTTGAACCGTTCGGCAAGGGTGAATACAAGGATTGCATCCAGCCTGTCGATACTGTCGCGGTGGCTGTGCAGCAGTGCCGCGGCGCGTTGAATGTCGTCGGTCATGGCTGCCTCCTGGCCGGTGTGGAGCGTGTCGGGTTTTCCTGCGGGAAGTGCGCAGTCGGTCCGGGAATCATGTGTCGGCCTCCGGTGCGATGTAGCGGAATACGACGCAGTTGTCGTTGGCCGGAACCGGCGCAGTGTCATCGCGAACGGCGCCGAGACGTTCGGCGACGCGGATCGAGGCGGTGTTTTTCGGGCCGATGTAGCTGACCATGGTTTTCCAGCCCAGGTTCGACCAGGCCCAGTCGCGGACCGCAGTCGCCGCCTCGGTTGCCAGTCCCCTGCCTTCCGCATCGGCGGCGACGAACCAGCCAAGCTCGTTTTCCGGGAAATGCGGCGGCCGGTTCAGAGCGATGGCACCGACACACAGGTCGGTATCCCGTTCGGCCATGCTCCAGGTTCCAAAGCCGAGGATTCCCCACTGACCGACGCCGGCGAGGAAATCGAGCCAGGCCTCCCTGCGGGAATACGGACCGTCCATGTGCACGGACCGGGGCGAGGTGAGCACACCGGCATAGGTTTCGAAGTCCGCCAGCACCGGTGGGCGCAGGGTGAGCCGTTCAGTTTTCAGCGCTGGGATCAGGCTCATGCCGCTGCTCCCGGTGCGGGGTGACGGAACACCAGGTCTGCGGGATTCAGACGTTCGGCAGCCTCGTCAGGACGGGCTCCTAGCCGCTTGGCCAGTGCGATCGAGCGGGCATTGTCGCGGTGAATGTAGCTGACGGCGGTAGTCCAGCCGAGGCGGGTGAATGCGTCGGAGCGGGCAGCCGTCGCTGCCTCGTATGCCAGGCCCTGGCCTTCGGCTTCGGGCCAGATGACCCAGCCGAGTTCCTTTTCCGGTTTGCCCAGCGGATACCAGCAGCCGACGATGCCGACCGTGTCACCGGTCTCGCGCAGGACTGCGCTCCACATGCCGAAGCCGCGCAGGCTCCAGTGACCGATGACTGCGGCAAAGGCACGCCATGCGGCCATCGGGTCCAGAGGGCCGCCGGACCAGCGCGACCGCTCGGATGTCATATGCGCAGCGTAGCCGGGCCAGTCGCCGGCTTCGGGCACGCGCAGCATCAGGCGCGCGGTCTGGAGGACGGGAGTACCGGTCATGCCGCCGCTCCGACGGGATGGCGCCAGACGAGTGTTCCCGGATACCCGGCAGGCTTCGTAGCAGCGGGATCCACGGCTGCGCCGAGTCTGGCGGCAATTCGGGCCGAGCCGGTGTTTTCCGGATCGATGTAACTGACGAGCGACGCAATGGCGGTTTCCGCGACGACGTGATCGCGCTGGGCGGCTGCGGCTTCCGAGATGTAGCCCTCACCTTCGAAACCGTCGAGGAGGAACCAGCCAAGCTCCGGTTCCGGGAACGCCACACCCTGGGTTACCGACACCTGGCCGATCATGTGGCCGTCCAGCGTCACCGCGACACCGCCAAAGCCCTGCAGCGCCCACTGGCCGGCATCATTCACCAGCCATGACCAGGCCGTGTCAGGGGAGTGGGGGCCGCCCATGAACCGCGCGCGCTCGGAGGTCACGAACGCCAGATAGCTTTCGTGATCCGCCATTGTCAGCGGGCGCAGGACCAGACGGTCCGTGGATATCACGGGCGCGACTGCCATTATTTCTTCTTGCCAAGCCCGCTGAGGCCGCCGAGGCCCGGGGGCAGGGCCATGCCGCCACCACCACCTGGAAGGCCGGACAGGCCGCCGGGAGGCATGGCGCCGGGAGGCATGCCGCCGCCCTTGCCGAGCATGGCGCCGAGGCCGCCACGCATCAGTCCCTTGAGACCCTTGCCGCCCATCTTTTTCATCATGTCGGCCATTTGCCGGTGCATCTTGATCAGGCGGTTGAGTTCCTGGACTTCCAGCCCGGCGCCGGCGGCGATTCGTTTCTTGCGGCTGGCCTGGAGCAGGGCAGGGTTGCGCCGTTCCTTTTTGGTCATGGAGTTGATCAGGGCGATCTGGCGGGCGAGCATTTTGTCGTCGATGCCGGAGCCTTCCATCTGTTTCTGCATCTTGCCCATGCCGGGAAGCATGCCCATCACGCCCTGCATGCCACCCATCTTGCCCATCTGTTCAAGCTGGCTCTTGAGGTCGTTCATGTTGAACTGACCTTTCTGGAACCGCTTCATCATCCGCTCGGCCTGTTCGGCCTCGATGGTCTGCTGGGCTTTTTCGACCAGGGCAACGATGTCACCCATGCCGAGGATGCGGCCGGCAACGCGTTCGGGGTGGAATTCCTCAAGCGCGTCCATTTT
>JAUIHM010000138.1 GCA_030432315.1 Alphaproteobacteria bacterium
CGGTTCCTGCGGCAGGCCGGCTGTGCAGCAGGGAGTGCAGGACGAAATCGGAAAAGGTGAGCAGGACGCCGGCCACGAGGCCGGAGGCGAGGGCGAGGACGGCCAGCGTCCAGACGGGCATCATTGTGGTCATTGCAGATGTTCCCCCTTGTGGATCAGTTTGAGATGCCTACGGCGCGGTGCATGTGGCTGAGGTCGCAGAGCTGGCGGCTGAGAAATGCGGCGATGTCGGCGCGGGCGATCTTCAGCGACAGGCTGCGGTCGGTCGGCGGGAAGTTCTCCCGGTAGGTGCCGGTGGCCGGGCCGTCCGTGAAGGCGCCGGGGCGGACGATGGTCCAGTTCAGGCCGCTGGCGCGCACCAGGGATTCCTGGAGTTCGTGGTCTCGCAGCACCGGGCGCAGCAGCAGACCGAACATGACGTATTTCCAGAGCAGGTTGAGGTTGCCGCGGCTTTCATGGGCACCAAGGGTCGATTGGCAGATCAGCCGGTCGACGCCGTGTTTCTGCATGCCGAGGATCACGTTCATTGTGCCGGTCGAGCGGATCCGGTTCTTGCGCGAGGCACCGGCGCCAAGGGTGATGACGGCGGCGTCCTGACCGGCGATCGCATCGGCGACGTCGGTTTCGCTGCCGGCATCGCCCGGGTGCAGGGTGAGGCGGGGATGGGTAATGCCGATTTTCCCGGGTGTGCGGGCGAAGGCGGTGACTTCGTGCCCTTCGGCCAGCATTTTCTCAACCGCAAGTTTGCCGATGGATCCGGTGGCGCCGAATACGATGACTTTCATGGTGGGTCTCCTGTTGAAGTAACTTTACACTGTGTAAAGTTGACACCGTGTCAATTAGGCGTAGATTGACATCATGTCAAGTGATTCGAATCCCACCCGCGTCCGCATCCTGAAATCCGCATGGGCGCTGCTCGAAGCGGGCGGCGGCGGCGCGGTGCGGATGTCGGACATTGCCAAGGCCGCCGGGGTCAGCCGCCAGGCCGTGTATCTGCACTTTCCGAACCGGGCGGATCTGCTGGTGGCGACCACGCGCTACATCGACGGGGTGCATGATATCGACGGGCGGCTGGTGCGCAGCCGGATTGCCGGATCGGGCCGGGAGCGGCTTGCGTCCTGGGTCGAGGCGTGGGGAAACTACATTCCACTGGTCTACGGCGTGCTCAAGGCGCTGATGGCGATGAAGGACAGCGATGCCGAGGCACTGGCGGCGTGGAATGACCGGATGCAGGCGGTGCGCGAAGGCTGCGCGGCGGCGGTGGCGGCGCTGCAGGCGGACGGTGCGCTGGCGGAAGGGTTCAGCGCCGAGGAGGCAACGGACGTTCTCTGGGCGATGCTGTCGGTGCGGACCTGGGAGCAGCTTTGCCAGGAGTGCGGCTGGGATCAGGCGCGGTACGTGACGGCGATGCAGCACATGACGGAGCAGATTCTGGTTTCCGGCGGCTCGGGCGGGAAAGGTCCGATCAGATATCTTCCGGAGAAATGAACGGGGTTTCGGCTTCGGCCCGGCGGGCGCGGTCCTGTGCCCGTTCCGCGTCGGCGCGGCTGGTGAGTTCGTCGAGGGCTTCGTGTTTGCCGAGCAGCAGCGTCGCCTCCCGCCGCAGGCGCTGGATTTCCGGGGCGAGGGCGTCGCGTTTGCGGTTGAGCAGGCGCACCGACTGGTCCACCCAGGCCAGCCGCAACCCGAGTTGCTTCGGTGGAACGCCGGCAGAGGATATGTCGAAATCTGTGCCGGCCATGGCGGTGATCCGGTCGATTTCCGCCGCTAGTTTCCGGTCTTCGGCCGCCACGCGTTCGAGCGCGGCGAGGGCCTGGGTTTTGCGGGCATCGGAGAGTATGAGAAGCTGGTGCAGCTGGTCCGGGTTCATCACATTCCCCTGGCGCGGGCATCGGCGCGCAGTTTGTCGGCGAAGCGGATCGCGGCGGCGACGGCGCGGTAATGCTGTGGCGGAATTTCCTGGCCCAGTTCGACAGTGGCGTGCAGCGCGCGGGCGGTGGGTGGATCGCTGTGGATCGGAATTTCGGCGCTGCCGGCGATTTCGCGGATTCGCAGGGCGATTTCGTTTTCGCCCTTGGCGACGCACTTTGGCGCCGAGCCCTTTTCGCGGGTCCATTGCAGGGCAACGGAATAGTGGGTCGGGTTGACGATGATCACGTCGGCCTTCGGCACATCGAGAAGCATCCGGTTGGTGGCGATCGACTGGGCACGCTGACGGCGCTGGGCCTTGATGTAGGGGTCGCCCTCGGCCTCCTTCGATTCCTCCTTCAGGTCCTGGTAGGACATTTTCAGTTTGCGGGCATGGTCGAAGCGCTGCCAGACGAGGTCGATGCCGGCGATCGCGACCGAGATGATGCAGGTGATGCCGAGCAGGACCACAAGCGACTGCATCATCAGCGCACCGGTGATCTTGGCGTCGGACTGCGCCGCGCCGATCATCCGGTCGAGGTCACCGGCAAGGTAGATGCCGAGCGTCGAGGCGATGGCGACCAGTTTGACGAAGGATTTGGCGAATTCCATCAGACCGGTGGGGCCGTATTTGTTTTGGGCGTTCTTGAGGATCGAGAGTTTCGACACTTTCGGGACCAGTTTTTCGCCGGAGACGGTCACCGCCTGTTGACCGACCAGGCTGACGATGACGGCGACGATCGGCACGGCGAAGAACGGCGCCAGCGCCCAGAGCGCCTCGCCCATGATCGAGGCCATCAGGCCAGGGCCGCCGGGGCCAAGGATCCTGCCGGTCAGCCGGTCGGGGCTGGAGAGGAAAATCATCAGCACCGAGGCGGCGTGCTGCATGGCGAAGGCGCCGACGGAAAGCACGACGGCGAAAAAACCGAGGTAGACCGCCGCCGCGGTGACGTCCTGGGACCGGGGGATGTTGCCCTTGCGCCGGGCCTCCGCGAGTTTCTGCGGCGTCGGGTCGAAGGTCTTTTCGCCGCCACCGGACGATGCGTCGCTCATCGCGGCATCGCCAGCGGATCGGCAAGCACCGTGTCAAGCCGGCCGTTCCAGTAGGTCAGGATGATCGGTGAGGCGAGCATCAGCACCAGGATGGTGGCGCCGATGATCGCCGGGGCGCCGATGAAGGCAACCATCAGCGAGGGCATGGCCCGGTTGATGGCGCCGATGGCGACGTTGTAGGCGAAAGCGGAGAGCACGAAGGGTGCTGCCATGGAAAATCCGAGCGCGAAGGCGTCCGCGACCTTGGCGGTGCCCCAGGTGACGACGTCTTCGGCGGGCAGCATCGCCCCGACCGGCATGATCTCGTAGGACCGGGCCATGGCGATGGCGGCCTTGACGTGCAGGCCGGAGGCCACTGCCAGGGTGACGCCGGCGAACATCAGGATGTTGCCGACCACCGGCATCGGATCGGCGGTGGCGGTGGCGCCGAAGATCTGTGCCAGCGAGGTGGCCTGGCCGGCGACGGACCCGGCGAACTGCAGCGCGAACACCATCATCCGGATCGACAGGCCGAGCAGCAGGCCGACGCCCGCCTCAATGATCAGCAGCAGGTAGAAGGGCCGGGTCGGGTCCGGTGTCACCAGCCCGGCGGCCAGCATCGGCCAGATCACCGCCGCGAAGGCAAAGGTGACGCCGAGACGGACGCGGACCGGGATCGTCTGTTCGCCAAAACCGGGCAGCAGGAACATCACCGCGCCGATCCGGGTGAACACCAGGACGAATCCGGCGAGACCGGCTTCGGAAAGGTCGAGGATCTGGGCGAGACCCTGAAACATTCAGGCCATCCCGAGCACGGCGGGGCGGGAGTTGGTGCCGATCTCCTCGAACGAGAGCACCGGGTTGCGGATGCCCTTGGCGCTCAGCACCGTGTGCAGGAAACGCCGGCGCTTGGTGGAGGTGACCACGGCGGGATAGCGGCCCTGGGTGCCGGCCTTGGCGATCCTGTCGGCGATGGCATTGGCCAGTTTGTTGAACTCCGCCGGCGGCAGGGCGACATCGACGATGCCGGAGCCTTCGGGAAGCTGGTATTTCTGGAACATCTCCTCCCAGCTTGGGCTGAGCTGGATCAGCGGCACTGCGCCGTCTGCTTCGGCCACGTCGGCGACGAGCTGGAAGCCGAGCCGGTGGCGGACGTGTTCGCAGATCGCCTCGGGGCTGGTCTGCGGCGTGTAGACTTCGCCGATGCCCTCGAGGATCAGCGGCAGGTTGCGGATCGAGACCCGTTCCTCGAGCAGCAGACGCAGCACCGCCTGGAGGATGTCGATCGGGAACTTGTCGGGGATGAATTCGTCGAGCATGCGCTTGTTGGCCTCGGCCCGGCGCGGGTCCGACAGCGAGGTGAATTCATCGAGCAGCTTGCGCAGCGCCCGGCGGTTGAACAGGCGGCCGAAGGTCGATTTGACGATTTCGAGCAGATGTGTCGCCACAACCTCGGTGGGCGTGACGACGGAGAGGCCCATCAGCGTTGCCTCTTCCTGGGCGTCGGGACTGATCCAGCGGGCAGGTGCGCCGTAGACCGGTTCGGCAACCAGCTGACCTTCGGGCGAGGGCGCCTTTTCGTCCGGGAGCAGCACCAGCACCCGGTTGGTTTCGATCCGGCTGCGTGCCGCCTCCACGCCCTGGATGCGGATGCAGTAGGTGCCGCGCTCCAGCCCCGGGTTGTCGGTGAGGCGGATTTCCGGCAGGATCAGACCGAACTCGGTGGCGATGTGGTTGCGCATGTTGGAGATGCGGGCGTCGAGACCGGTGGCCTCGTGCATCACCACCGGTACCAGGTCGGGTGAGAACTCCATGTGAATCTCGTCGACGTCGAGCAGGTCGCCAAGGGACGCCTTTTTCGCGGGTTTGGCCTCCTCGATCTGCCCTGCTTCCTGCTTCGCGCTTTCGCGTTTCAGGGTGCTGCGCGAGGCGGCGGCGGCGG